>DALYDD010000001.1:0-9728 GCA_031973395.1 Minisyncoccota bacterium
CCAACATGATCGACAATGCCGGTATTGTGCGTTGTAAGCAGAATGGTCGTACCCAAATCATTAATCTTTTTCAAAATTTGCACAATTTCATACGTATTCACTGGATCGAGATTTCCTGTCGGTTCATCAGCGATAATCAAATCCGGCTGATTAACAATGGCTCGAGCGATGGCAACGCGTTGCTTCTCCCCTCCTGATAATTGATGGGGAAAAGAATGCATCTTGCGACCGAGATCAACAAGTTCTAATACGTGAGGTACATCTGCTGCGATTTCCTCATCACCTCGCCCTGCAGCCTCCATAGCGAAAGCTACATTTTCATAAGCAGTCTTATCAGGAAGCAGACGAAAATCCTGGAACACCGTACCAATGCGGCGGCGGTAATCATTGATCTCTCCTTTATCAAGAGAATGGATATCAATATTTTCAAAAAAAACTTGGCCGTCGGTAGGTTTTTCTTCGGCCAAAATCATTTTAAGTAAAGTGGACTTGCCAGCACCTGAATGCCCAACAATAGTGACGAATTCCTTGGGCTTAATATGAAGGCTAATACCATCAAGAGCCAAAGAATTATCTGTGTACAGCTTAGTGACTTTATCGAGTAGTAACATCTTCTAATTTTAACAATTGTGAACGAGTGGCGCAACCCTAATCACTCTATCAAAAAACTACACCACGCTTTATGGGCGCGGCGTAGTTTTTTTTCTTAATCTTATCCTAATTTAGATACACTGATTATCTACAAGTCATATATCCAGCGACGCGTCGATTTGTCTTTGTTTCGACTGAAGCCCCAGTGCTATCTACACACCAATATTGATTTGGTGCCAACTTTGCTGTGATGATAAAAGCCTGTGGAGTAGTTTTGCACTCGGCAACATATCCACTCTTGGCCAAGTCCTGATTCATTTTGACAAAACCATAGGATTCCGATGATTGGCAATATCCCTGATATGAATTATTGCTTATCGAATAGAATAATTCTGCATTTGCTCGGTGATTAGAGAGATTTGCTTTTACACCCGCTTCTTTACCCTTGATCCGTGCATCTTTGGTAGCATCATCAATTAATTTTTGTAGATCTACAAACTTCGCTGGCTTATCGATTTTGAAACTCTGATTGACACTCTTGATTCGAGCAGCGAGATCAAATGTAATGGTGACACTATTTGGACTATTTGTACCAGTTGGAATATTTACATTTGTAGCACCGATCTGAATTCGATAGATCCTACTGTCCTCCGGACTAATCCATATTTCAAGTTTAGTGGCATCCATAAATTTTTTGAATTCTGGAGTATCTAGCACATCTGCGATTTCCCGGCGCTCCGATGCGCTCAGTGACTGATTACCTGTCAAAGCTGTTGCGCCATTGAGGATATTAGTCAGACCATCCTTTGTAAATCCAAATTTGAGATGTCGTGTTGGAACATTCGTAGTCGTATCCATTCCGAAGTCTTGCTCAAGGGTGACGTTTGAGAATATAAGCTTAACTGCCTCGGTTTCTCTTCGGATCGACTCCGCTCGTGTAGTAGCCACAGTCGGTGTCATAATTTTCTTGAGAAGAGAATTCATTTTGTACCAAGTGCCAATCTGAAATTTATTTTTAGAAGAACCCATCATTTTGGTCATGTCTTTATACAACTTCGGTGTCATATTATTCACTCGGAAATAGAATTCGCGCTGATTTGCAGTATTTGTAAATGTTCGAAGTTCTACACCAATATTCGCCTCGGTGAGGCCAATAAAACCCCCGATCGACGGACTGACAATAACATTGAAATTTGCTGTTGCTTGACTCTTTGCAACCGTGTCATTTTTTGTATTATATATTTCTTTTGAGAGAGCCGATGCAGAAAGAGTGAAAAAATCAGTCGTCCCGTTTTCCTGAATACGAACATTAATCGCTGCTGTTCCTGTTGTTTCAGCGAAAGAAGTAATAAGTGCCGGATTTGCATTAGCCTTGGCCATAATTGGCTCAATGACACTCCAGGCATTGTTCGGCACGCTGGTAGGACAAGTGCTCGGTGTGCACAATGTTGGCGTAGACGAAACATCCGGTATGAGTGCCTCCGCAACGCGCGGGCTCACCCCTGATAATACGATTGATAAAATAAACAGGCCGATACCAAAAAGAGCAGCCGATCCATTTGACGCTTTTGTTGTTTTCATGAAGAATAGTATACACCCTCGCGGGCATACGTTGCTACCATCAGATCTTATTTAATCTATTCTTCGTCTTTTATTTCCCCAGCTTTCAATCCTGTGGCTTCAAATTCTTGCATCGCTTCGATAAAACCATCGATCTCACCTTCTAAAACCTTATCCACCTGGCTCGTCTCATAGCCCGTGCGTAAGTCTTTGACCATTTTATAAGGGTGCAAAACATAAGAACGAATCTGACTTCCCCATTCTGCATCAGTGGTTTTGGAAATGAACATACCTTTTTCTTTGGCCATTCTTTCCTCTTCTTCGCGAGCGTATAATTTGGCTTTGATCATCGCGATCGCCCGTTCTTTATTTTGCATCTGAGAACGCTCATTGCTGACGTTCACTGAAATCTTTGTTGGTTTATGGACGATTCGCACTGCTGTTTCTCGCTTATTTACATTCTGTCCACCCGGACCACCGGCACGTGCATAAGAAATTTCGAGCTCATCATCTGGGATTTCAATAGCTCCTGGACCGCTCAGACCCTTTTCAAATTTTGGAATGACTTCAACAAGAACAAAGCTGGTGTGACGCATCTGTTTTGCATTAAAGGGAGAGATGCGCACGAGACGATGTACGCCGCTTTCATGTTTCAATATCCCATACGGGCCATTGCCACCCACACTTTTGCCACTGATTTCAAAAGAAATATTTCGATAGCCCCCATGATCATTTTCATGTTCATGCAAAATACCAGCAGACCAATTCTTTTTACTAATATACTTTGAATACATGCCGAAGAGCATAGCCGCGAAATCTTCGGAATCATCTCCGCCTGCACCTGCGAAAATAGTGACAATGGCACCACCTGCATCATACGGGCCAGCATGGGCAGATTTTTTTTGAGGACCGTTTTCTAATTCATTTTTGAGCTCCTGATATTCTGTCACCACTTTTTGGGCCGCCGCATTATCAGCCCAAAAATTCGCATCCGACATCTGCGTTTCGATTTCTGTTATTTTTTGCTGCAATCTCTCCAACTCTTCAGGTGTATGCTCGTATGACATTTGTGGATTACATTAAACCGCTTGTGCACGACGTTCACGCTCCTGCTCAATAACTGAAATCATATCCTGTATATGATCCAGATGAACGGCAAGGTGCCGAGGACATCGATCAGGTGCTTCTGTCAATATGGTTATAAAATTTTGAAAACCCCAAAGCCGATTAGCTGGCATATTTCTAAAATACGCAGGCCACTCCGAAGCAGGGACTGCACCGATGAGAGCGAGACTTTTTTCATACTGCTGAAACGGATTCTCGTTTCTTACGCTGAATTCCTTCATAATACTCAAACTTCGTCCTTCCAAAGCACGCATTGTACGACCGGCAGATCCAAGCGAGAGGTCTCCACGTCCCAATCTCCTTACAATGATTGCGGCTTCAGGAGGAAGCTCCTCACCTTCTACTAAAGTACCAGCCGCTTTTAACCTATCCCACTCCCTTCGATATCGATAGATTCTTTCCCACATATTAAGCAAATCTTCTCCTGTATATCCTTCAAAAGGATTTGCCAATACCTCTTTTTCCTCGGCTGTTAGCCTTGGAGCCTCGTCGCTAAAAACCCTATGTATCCGTTTGAGACTAGGACCCACCTGTTTTATAGCTGTCTCCAAGATCTGCTCATCAACACGATCAGGCAATGCTATAGCAAGAGTCTCATCTACATCGGCCGAATGGTCTTTTTGCCATACAAATTCTGGATTGACGGAAAACTGTTCACTGTGTTTTTCGCTCATAATGTCGATAGTATAGCATTTTGCGGAGGGAAACAAATCAGAATCCCAACATGCTAGAATACATAAACATGCAAGGGATTTTGTTTTTGTCCTTAACTTTTATTACCCCGGCCTTACTTACAGGTATGGGTCTATATATTTTTTCCCAAGATGCCCCAAAAAGAATGTCCGACCTGACAAAATTGAAATGGAGTATGGCCATCATTCACACAGGATTACTCATCTCAATAATCCTTAGCCAGTTTATTATTCAAATTTTAGGCTTGTCTTTTCCTTGGCACCTCTCCATAATTTCAGCAATTTGTTTCTTGGTGAGCGTTGGGATTGCTTTCTTTCTCATTCGCCAGCTTGGAATCTGGTATGGACTTTCAGCGCTTATACAACAATTTACGATCTTGTCCGTCGCTTTCTTTTCATTCAGCCTTATTCCGTTCTGGTCTACCCTTCTATTAATCGTGCCAATTTTTGCATTCGGACACATGATCCCGGGCCCGAATCGGTGGCTCCGTTTATTCTTATTATTAGTTTGGGGCTGTTTAGCGGTTTGGATTTTTTATATGATAAAAGATCCATACATAGTTGCGGCATTGCATACATTGCTGGGAGCAATATTAATTAAAAAAGGAATTGCATATCCTGAGTTGAAAAGTATCTGATATTTGGAGCCAACGGCCGGAATCGAACCGGCGACCTACCCCTTACCATGGGGTTGCTCTACCATCTGAGCTACGTCGGCAAGTGAAAACGTAAATGGCTCGTTGATGATAATACAGTTACTTTAACTTTTCAATCTTATTGTTGAGGGAAACTCTCCGCATCATCCCTCACTACAGAATCAAATTTTCCATTCCAAGTATCAGACCAAGCTTCGATTTCTTCTGGAGTTTTTATATCACCATGTTCATGCATCCAAATGCCGATTTCCACATCTGTTGCCCCCGTCCCCACAAATTCACGAAAATTATCTGCATCAATATTTTTAAAAGAAAATAATCTACGATCAAGCGGACAATTAAACATATATTCTCCTACTGAGCCCGCAATATCTGCCCGGCATTTATCAATAGATCGTGCAAGAATGGCGAAACCAGCAATCCTTTCGTATGGACTGCGTGGAGGTATTTTGGAAAGATCCTTTGCCACAAGTTGTTCTGTCATATATGTATTGTATCACCGACAAAGAGTTTGAAAATTACCAGGTCGTAATCTGGACAGCATTCCAGGTCGCGAAAAATCTAATAAACGAAAAGGCGAACCGTAAAGGTCCGCCTGCTAATTGAAAACGAATGTGCAATGCTATTGCTTGAGTATGAATGTCGGCACTGCCGACGAAGTGACTCCGTGGAGTCGGTATAGATCTCCGGGCCAGCCCGGAGAGTCGGATTGAATGTGTGCGTAAATCCCGATATAGGCAACACTTGAATCAATCCGGACTCCCCGGGGTCGAGTGTGCTCGGGGCCCCGAGCACAACTCTTGTCCGAAAAATGCCAGCCGGAGAGGCCAAACCTCTGCGCACCGCCGCCGCAATGCGTGGTAACGCGGCCTCCCCGGCATTAAACCCCGTTTTTTCGGGGGGGTTCCTGCATCACCAGGAATTGGTCAGAAGATCTATATCATACCTCAAGTCAAAAGACTTCCTGTTAAATAGGATACGACAAATCTATCAGGAAGTCAATGCACATCCCCTGTATTAATCTTTTCACCACCCTTTTCATCGTCCTTTTTAAATACCCCCGTCACTGAACCCCAGAACTTTTTTAAAAAACCTTTTTTCTCTTCTTCGGGCATTGGGATTTCTTTATCAACAACCACAATCACGCCCTCACCCTCCTTTACGACATCAAATTTATTTCTGATCTCATATTCAATGCCACTCTCTGTACCCAAACGATCCGCGCTCTTGGAGACCGTTGCCAGTCGTGTCTCGATCTCAGCCTTTTTCTTTTCCAAACGTGCCACCTCCATGCGGCTATCGCGCTCTTTTGCATAGACACCCATCACCCCTCTTGCGATAAAAATAACGATGATCAAAAGAAGAAAGATCGAGGTCTTTGAATATATCCTGCGTCTGATTTTTTGTCTTTCTTGAAATTCACGCATATTGATTAGTATGCCGGTATTATAGTACACTGAACAGCACTTATGCTATTCGACCCAAAAGCAAAAAAAATCATCAGAGTCGCTTGGATCATCCTTGTAGTACTCATCATCGTTTCGATGATTGCGCTCTACATTCCAGGATTGATTTATAGATAATATACTTATGCACCTGTCTCATTAGACACTTGTCTAGTCGAGATCTAAAATATAAGTAGATCGAGAACCTGTTGCACGGATATACCTTGGGCGAGTTTTCATCTAATCAAAAAGACATTCAGAGAACCAATCCTATGTACCTTGAAAATAGGTCAAATGGTGATGTTCCAGATGTCGGGTCCCCACCTGATGTCCCCACTGCTCTTGCGGCAGAAAATACGAATCGGACTCTTCCGATTACAGAAGAAGAATGGCGAAGAATGCTGGCCGCAGTTCGTCATTTACCGCATAATCGCGGCACCATCCTGCTTATACCATTCCGGTCTTGTATCGGAAAAATAAGTTTGACAGTATCCGCACAAATTCTACACACAGTCAAAAAAGAACGAGTGCAAAGTGTGCAAACACTCCAAGAATTGATTACCGAAATAAATCAGTGCTTTCGTGCACGAAACAGAACAACTCCGTTTACCATCCATCGAAATCCTGCACATGGAGTTGTGGAGTCATACACGCTCAATCGATGGAAGAAGCCGCCAAAAACAGAATACCGAAATATAAGCGATGTGATTTTGGTTGCAAAGCCAGAAACACATATTGAAATTGAGATACCAGTAGCGACCGAGATCAGAACAAAAAGTCCTGATGATTCTGATCTAAGTGACGAGGACTGGCAATACATCGAGTCACTTCTCGCCACCACAGCCGGTGTTTGGAAATGGCATAAACTTATCGAAGCAATTTGGAAAGCGAGACCTTGTCCGATTCCGTTGTCAGTCTTGGACGAAATCGCTCAGCTTTGCGGCCATACAAATAAATATGTCTGGGGCGCAGCGATCGATAAGCTCAATGCCTGTCTCGTCAAAAAAAATTGCCACTGCAGAATAATGAAGATGCCCAGCGAACGGAGGTTGAACAATAAAGGCAAACACAATGTGTATGAAGGCCATGTGACCCTCTACCAATTCAATGGCGCGACCAGCAATGGAGCACCAGCATGACAGACCTTCTGCTTAGGTACCACCACACCTAGGCGGAATGGATTATCGATACACGACAATACAAACAGAAGAATGGCGCCCACCGTCACCACAGGTGGGCGTTTCTTTTTTTACTTTTTTTAATAAATTTATCTCCTCCTTTACATTTAAAAAACTTGTTGTAGCATTACCCCAGCTCAAAGCTCCTTTCATATTTTCAAGGTGAAATGCCTGAGCATTAGAAAGAGCGATCTCGATTCTACAATGCCATATTTCGACTATCAAAAGCTGTTGATCTACGGCTATTTAGTGCTTTACCATTTCACCTTGAAACAAACCGTAGTTTACGTTTTGTTATAGTTGAAAACCGAAATCACCCACAACCCGACAACATAACCCGTAATACCATGAACCCACCGATACATCCACTCGAACAACAACTCATCGAACCCGGCCTTCTGACCGCTTTTGTCCAGGTGCCACCCACTACCACCCGCCAGCTCTTCCTGGAGCATCCGGAGGTGGCAAGCATGGCTGCCGCCACGTACCACCTCAAGTTCGCCGCGAATAACGGCATCAAAGTTGTGGAACTGGCTGCTGCGCACTCGATGCGCAATGCCCATGCCGACCCCGACAAGATGCCTGACCCGCCGGCAATGCACGTCAACATGGAAACTCCAAGTTCGGGCAAGGGCAGAGATCTGTCACCTGGTGACGCGGACATATTGGTCGAGGCCTGCGAAGGCAAGACCAGAATCGGCACCCTCGGGGTGTTCGAGGATCTGCTCCATCACGATCCATCAGTCCGGGCTCAAAACCAGGAGCATGTCAAGCGCGCTATCCGCGCAGCGGCTCTCATCAAATACAAAAGCGGCACCGACGTCGGTGTCACGATCTTCATCGGTCGTGACGCCAACAGGAGCATCGAGGAAAACCTGCGCCTATTTGCGACCGAGATCATCCCGCTCATCCGCTATGCCAAGAAAGGTGGCATTGTCTTGTTCCTCGAGAACTGCCCTATGGTGGGCTGGTCCGATAAACACGATCTGTTCGTGCAAAACATCGGCAATGTGCTCGCCCACTGGATCCTGTTCGCGCGCATGTTGAAAAAAACAGACCTCAAAGGATGGTTCGTTTTGAACTTCGACCCCTCCCACGAGATCCTGCAATTCCTGCGGCCGGAGGACACCTTCCTGATGATGGCGTATCTGGAGCTGGAATGGCTGATGGGCCGCTACCACGGCAAGGATCTCGTTCGAACCGACGGATTGGTGTGCCTCGTCGGCAGCAGCGGTCTGCGGATCGGCAACGGATGGAACAAAATGAACGGCGACCAACCACCACCAGGGGCCACACGTTACGATGCGCGAGCAATCGCCGATGGTAAGCAGGTGGATTGGTTTAATCTCCTGTTCGGCGATCGCAAGCACCTCAAGCGTGCTGGTAATCAGCGTGTCTTCACGACCGAATTCGAACTTGGAGCGTTCAGAAACGCTGGCATGTTCCAGGATCAGGACCATCAATGGCATGTCTGCAGCAACATCATGCTCGGCTCCGCTGGTTTTGTTCAGGGTATGGACCTTGCCGCAGCCCATCACCACGCACTCGAACAGATGGTCCTCGCCAAACAGCCGGCTCACGGCGAGGTCAAAGAATGGAGCGGGGTCTGGAACTTCCACCTTCCCCACTGCAACGCAGACAAGCGCCGCGTTGAAGACCTGCTCGCCAGCGGTGCCCAAAAAGTCCTCAACCTTCTGGATGCCTGGGAATTGCCGGAAATCCCGGCTGATACCGGCGAATAACAAACTGGTAACCACTCCAAAAACTACGGGAAACCCCTGGACTGTCGCAGCAGTTCAGGGTTTTCTTTTTCTCAATAATTACGAAAGTTTAACCACCTTCCCCAATTTAATTTTCTTCACAAAAACTGGATCATGACTGACTACAATCAAAGTCCCACCAAACTCCAACAACGCTTCTTCGAGCGCTTCCAACCCTGCAATATCCAAATGATTTGTCGGTTCATCGAGAATAATGCAATTTGGCCGCATAAGTTGCATCAAAGCCAGACGTAAACGCGACTGCTCACCCGCACTCAGTTGCTGAATTTCTTTTTGCACATCCTCTTCGCCAAAACCAAAACGTTTGAGCGTCATCCTCACCCTTCCTTCCTCCTCATCATTTTTTACAATATCTAATATCTGACAGACTGCGACAATTAATTTTTCTTTTTTATGTTTGAGAAAAGTTTCTTCCTGCGCCAAATATCCAATTTGCACATTCGTACCCTTCCGCACAGAACCAGATTCCGGCACTAACTCGCCGAGGAGCATGCGGAGCAATGTCGTTTTTCCAGAACCATTTTTGCCTGCGATATGCACTCTTTCACCAAAATGAATATCGAGGGTGAGAGGAGAAATTCCGAATGCACTCGCGGCACTGACCTCAAATACCAAATCCCCAGAACGAGCGACTTCCTCGAAGTGTAAATCAATTGCACGGTCGACTTTCGGTTTCTCGATTTCGGACCGCTCCATATTT
>DALYDD010000001.1:9738-10883 GCA_031973395.1 Minisyncoccota bacterium
CATTAAGCGATCTTTGACAATTCTTGCTCGCTTGCCCATTCGCCCTTCGGCATCACGATATATAGCGGCTACAGGCTTTTCTTTTTCTTTAGGATTTATTGTGCGATTAGCTTTTCTTTCCTGTTCTATTTTTTTCATCCAACCTAGGCGCTCAGTTGTACTTTGATTGAGCCGACGATTTTCTTCTTGCTCTTCTTCATATTTTTTCCAAGCGATATCTCGCGCCGCTTTTTTTAATTCTATATATTCTGAAAAAGAAGCCTCGAAACGATTGAGCGCATGTGTTTTTTCATCTATCTCAATGATCGTCCCAACCGTCTGGTCTAGGAAATCTCGATCATGCGAAACGATGATAAAGGCAGCATCGGATACAGAACCTTTTTGCAATTCATGTAAAAGCCAAGCGCGCCCATCTGCATCCAGATTATTCGTCGGTTCATCAAGCAAATATAAATCATGCTGTGCAGCAAACAATTCTCCGAGTAAGCGTTTAGTTTTTTCTCCTCCACTCATTTCTGAAAATCCAGCCTGCTTCGAACCATTAATGCCTACCAACTGATCTGTAGGGATTTGCGGTAGATATCCGACTGAAATTCCTCTCGCCATCGAAATATTTCCAATCTCTGGCTTAACGAGATTCGCTAACACCTTCAACAATGTCGACTTACCAATTCCATTTGGACCGACGAGCGCCAATTTTTCTCCTTTCTGAATTGATAAAGAAAGATTCGAGAGAATTGTGCTTGGTCCGAACTGTACCTGCACATCGCGCAGGGTGACTAGATTTTTTGCTTTATTTTTCATATACAAAATACGTACGATATGTAAATTGTATCAGACATACAAGAAAACCCGCCCCTTGCCAGGGACGGGCTTCAAAGTTAAAAATCAGACGGAGCGACTAAGCCGCGCCGGTCTGGACAGCGGTTTCGTCGGAGGCTTGCACCCGAGCCTGCAGAGTCCGGCGCAACACCAGGATGGCTTCTGGTTGATTGTAGTCCACCAGGAGTACCCTGCCATCACAATGACGCGCATGCTGTTCCGGTCTATCTGAATCGCATATAATCTGCTCCGCAGAGGACAGGCTAGCCAGCAAAGCAGATTCACGCTGAACTTCTTTTAGGCCAACCACCTCTCCGGCGACT
>DALYDD010000001.1:10893-61199 GCA_031973395.1 Minisyncoccota bacterium
AACAGGAACCGGCCGAGTGTTGGCATCACTCGCGCATCGTGAGAATGCTGCCAGTACGCATATTCATGACGATTTGCCCCGATGCCATTGCATAGATATCCGTACAAGGCCTTGGACATCTTTGCTTTCCATCGATGCCCGATGAAAGGCCAGAGGACGATACGGGCTAAAAAACTGATGATGCGAATTCGGGCAATCTTCACCGCATAGGGTCCGACAATGATAACAAAACGGTATGTGCCGTAGTGACACCTGATGTTCATAGGAATCCTTTCTATGCCGAGCATTGCTCGGGCGGTTGATGTTGAAATGTGAACGTGAGAACTTTTTTACTAGAGTATTCTTCACTCACCAGACTGTCAACTTTTATTCCCCGCTCTTCATCATTTTGAGAAAAACCTCATGTGGAATATTCACATTCCCTTGGCCGCGTTCTTTCATTTTCTTTTTTCCTTTCTTTTGTTTTTCGAGCAACTTTTTCTTTCGAGTGATATCGCCTCCGTATAAATATCCGGTCACGTCTTTTCGCATCGCAGACTTTGTGCGAGATGCAATGATTCGGCCATTAGCCTGCGCTTGGATTTTGGTCACAAACATTTGCTGTGGCAAAACAGCATCCAGTCGATCTACTGCCTTGTTTGCTTCTTCATCGATTCGGCGCTCAGCAATTACTCTTGTAAAGGCTTCGACAGGTTCACCTGCAACCAGAATGTCCATGCGAGTCACTTCTGCCTTTCTTAAGCTTTCAAATTCATATGATAAAGAGGCATAGCCCGAAGAAACACTCTTCAATTCATCAAAAAAGTTTCGCATCAATTCTCGAAGCGGCATCTTGATCGTCATGCTGGTACGGCCATCACCAAACGTCTCTGAATCAACCATTTCTGCCTCATGATCATAAAGTAATTGATATACTGCGCCAACATAACTTGCCGGAGAAATAACATTCACAGACATCCATGGCTCATGCACTTCGATATATTGTCCATGATCTGGAAAAAGAGACGGTGAATATACAGTCAGATGTTTGCCATCTTTTAATTTCACTTCATAGGTAATACTCGGGGTTGCGATGACAAGATTCAAATTAAATTCGCGCTTTAATCTTTCGGTGATAATTTCGAGATGGAGCAAACCAAGGAAGCCGCATCGGAAGCCACGGCCAAGAGAACCCGACGATTCTTCTTCATACGAAAAAGCGGAGTCAGATAATCGTAATCGCCCGAGTGCTTGTTTCAATAATTCAAAATCATCTGCGTCTTCTGGATAAACCGAAGCCCAAACCACGGGCGCAGGATTCATATATCCATGGAGTTCAGGCATTGGCTTTCGAGCGAGCGTGATCGTATCTCCTACCGATGCGATACCAGGACGTTTGATGCCTGTCACAATATATCCGGTCTCTCCTGCAGTGAGCTGATCAATCGGTACATCATCAGGTGTAAAAATTCCAACTTCAAGTGCGGAGAATTTTTCATTAGCAATTTTAAATAAAAGATCATCACCCTTTCTCACCGACCCTTCCATAACGCGAATATATACAATCACACCTTTATGGTTTGAATATTGAAAATCAAAAACAAGCGCGCGCAAACTATTTTGCTTTGCCACTTCTATATCTTCAACAGGAGCTGGAATTGTTTTAATAATTTCCTGAAGCAGGGCCTCAACACCTTGCCCTGTTTTTCCCGAAGTTGCCATGATTGAATCTGCGTCACAATTCAAGAGCGTGACCATTTCTTTTTTAATATCATCAATGCGAGCAAGCGGAGAATCAACTTTACTCAGAACAGGAATGATCGTGAGGCCGACCTCCTGTGCCATACGAAGCGTTGTCAGAGTCTGAGCTTGTACACCCTGCGTTGCATCAACGAGCAATATACAACCCTCGACAGCTTTCAAGGCACGAGATACTTCATATGAAAAGTCGATATGTCCGGGAGTATCGATGAGATTGAGTTCATACATCTCATTATCACTAGGATTTTTATAATGCATCTGCACCGGTCGCATCTTGATAGTGATCCCCTTTTCGCGCTCGAGTTCCATGCTGTCTAAAACCTGATCCATCATTTTGCGCTTTTCGATGGTATGCGTGAGTTCAAGCATACGATCGGCAAGCGTAGACTTACCATGATCGATATGGGCGATAATGCTGAAATTGCGGATATGAGAGAGTTTCATAAGGTAAGGGAGTGAAGCGAACACTTGTGTCGAGTACCCTCGACGAGGTTTCCCTACTATAACAGAAAAAAGCCCTATGTTAAGGCTTTTTTCTCATGATACTATGTAGCCATGCGCCTTTCTGTATATAACTTCCTAGAGCTCATCGCTCCTGAAAACATTACCTCAATTTCAAACCCTAATCTATTAAAAGGGTTGGGGTTTGCCGCGACCACTACCATAAATAGTATTCTTTCAAATGTTTCGATTGATAGCAGAAATATCACCGCCGAAAGCGTGTTCTTCGCCTTGCCCGGACATCACGTAGACGGACATCACTATATTGCTGAGGCATATGACAATGGAGCGATTATTTGCATTGGCTCTTTATCATTAGCTGAATTAGGAGAAAAGAAATGGCTCAATATTGATGTGGATATCAAAAATCATCCAGAGCGCGTTTACATCCAAGCCCTTGATCCCACCTCCCTCCTCCACCACATCGCCCAAAATTACCGAGAAAAATATCTGGATAAAACCATCATCATTGGTGTCACGGGAAGTGCGGGCAAAACCACAACGAAGGACCTAATCGCCGGCGCATTACGAAGCCTAAAACCAAAAGCCACTGAAGGAAATTTGAATAATCATTTTGGTGTACCGCTCACGCTTTTGTCGCTTAATCCCGAAGATGCATATGCCGTGCTTGAGGCTGGCATGAATCATAGAGGTGAAATGCGCACACTGGCAGAAATGATGCATCCGGATATTGTAGTAATTACAAATATTGGTACTGCGCATATCGAACATTTGGAAACTCGGCAAGCAATCGCTGACGAAAAAGCAGATCTGGCAATTTGTTCGAAGAGAATCACAACTGTCATCATGCCCAAGTTTGATGAATTTACTACATATATACAAAATAAAATTCCAAAGACCGTACGTTTTATCGAAGCAGAGCCAATCGAACACATCCCTTTTGAAATCCAAACTCCAGGAAAGCATTCGATGAGTAATGCATGGCTTGCATATCATTGTGGTTTGTTATTTCAAATTCCATCAAAAGAAATTATTGCCGGCATCCAGAGCGCGAGCATAACGCCGAGAAGATTAGAGATCAGGGCGAAAGCGAATGATGTGGTCATTATCGACGACACATACAATGCCAATCCCGACTCAATGCGCGCAGGCCTCTCCGTCTTGCAAGATTTCAGTTTTAAAAATATGGAAAAAGAGAAAGCGGAACATGGTGGACAAAGCCCGCTCCGCAAGATCGCCGTTCTCGGCGCTATGGGCGAACTCGGTTTTCATTCAAATAAGATGCATCGAGATATTATGGTTTTTGCCAATTCCCTTTCCGATATCAATGAAATATTTTTGGTTGGCAAAGAAGCTGAGGCGTATATCGGTCATTCACAGCCACCTGAGCACGAGACCACAAAAGAAATTCGTTATTTTGAAACCCACGAAGCTTGCTTGCAATACATCGAGACACATAAAAATAAGTATGCGCAGAACACTGTCTTTTTTGTAAAAGGAAGTAAGTTTACAAAAATGGGAATTATCGCAGATGCCTTACTTCGGATGTTTCATTAGCCTCAATTAATTCCGCATATGTAAGGCCGCAGTGAACAAATCCAAAATTCCATCAAACGATCCATTGCTCATCACGAGGACGACATCACCCGGCGCAATAATCTGCGCTGTAATTTTTACCAACTCCTCAGCCGTCTCGCTCAAATACACGGTTTTTCCAAGCGCTTCGGTTTCTCTTTTTATAATTTCTGGATTAAGAAGATCCTGCCCTGCATCCACCTCCTCACGATATGGAGGTACTTTGATTCCGATAATATCTGCCTGTGCTAATGCACCCGGATACGTATGTTCAAATAATTTTCGGCGGCTCGTATTAGAACGCGGCTCAAATAAGGCGACGATGCGACGTCCCGGGAAACGATTACGAATACCTTTCAATGTTTCTGAAACCGCAGTTGGATGATGAGCAAAATCATCGATAATTGTTACGGCACCATCGGCAAACTTTCCAGAAGAGATTTCTTTTACAATTTCTTGTCGACGCTTCATGCCCGGGAAACTTGCGATTGCCTGTTTAACCTCATCGCTCTCAATATCCAAACCAATCTGATGCAAAATTCCAAGAACCGCGACAGTGTTCAATGTATTATATTCTCCATACATAGGCGTCACATATTGACCCAAACTTTTTCCCTGCAAAAACAATTCGAAATGCTGCCCGCTCGCATCTACGGTACCAAGTACCGGACGAATATCTGCTTTTTCATCCAGACCGTATACCAGGATTTGTGCTGAAGTTTTTTGGCCAGCTTTTGCCGCAGCAATGAGCTGATTTAATAATGGATATGTATCGGAGACAACCAAACCTTTGCGAGTAACTTCGATCAAATGTTCGAATGCTTTTCCATATGTCTCAATGTCTGGATAAATATCAATATGATCCCATTCTGCTGAAGTGATAATTGCATAGGCCGGACGATAATGTAAAAACTTTGGTCGCGCATCAAAATACGCAGTGTCGTATTCATCTCCTTCGAAAACCGTATAATGACCCTTACCCACTTGATGACTTGTTCCCTCTTTGCCCATTTTTGTTTGCACGACACCACCAATCAAATATGTAGGATCTTTTCCGAGTGCAGTTAATGTATGAGAGAGCAATCCCGTTGTAGTTGTTTTTCCATGCGTACCAGCCACAACCAGACTTTCTCGCTCCTCACCTACATAATATTCACCCATCAATTCTGGCATGGACATGAGCGGTTTCTTTTTTTCAATTGCTGCCATAACTTCTACATGCTGCGGACCACAAGCATTGCCGACAATAACAAGATCAACATCGTCAGAGATATGCACAGGATCCCATCCTTCCTGAATTTCTACGCCTTTTGATTTAAGCAAAGGGCCCATCGGCGGCCAAAAAGAAACGTCAGAACCTGTCACATGAAAACCAGAATCGCGAAGCATGAGGGCAAAAGTTCCCATCGCCGTCCCAGAAACTGCGATGATATGAATATGTTTTAGATTTTTGAGACCATCTCCGCCTAGTTTTATACGATCAAAAAAACGCAGCTCGGGGTGCGCCTTGGTGTGCAACTTTGCATCATAATATTCATTGAACATTTCTTGTGAGAATGACATGCGGATACTATAGCAGATGAGTTCCTGGATGGGAATAAATGAAATCCAGACGCCATTGCACACCTGCTTATTCCTCTTCTATTTATTGGTTTAAAATCTCTCGCGAGATTTTAAAACGCGCCCCGTTGCAGGAGCGCGCTCGTTGTCGACGTCGTAGCGAAATCACTTGATCTTCGCAGGTTTGTTCCAAAGCAATTTGGCATCGCTCGGGCATTCCCCTGAAAGTAAGCTCATTGCAACCGCATAACGAAATCGATTTATCCACTGGGAATTCCCAGTTCTCTTTGGATGGACGTAGTTTGTTAGACTGACGACGGCAGTGTCCAAGACTGGGAAAGCAGCGACCTGTACTCCAGTGAAACCATTTTTGAAGATGGCGCCAGCAGAGTAACGAGGATGAATGCTTTCCATTACCCTCGTCATCGGATCATAGCCAGACGCGAACTCGGGCCATATCCCAAAACCAACACCGAACTCGAGGCCCGTCTGGAATTGGTTTTGACCCATCAGATCGAAGAACCTTTCGGCAATGATTTGCTGACTACCGATCGCACCTTTATTCAAGATGAAACGCAGAAGTCGAAGCAAATCCGTACATGTCGCGAAGAGCCCAGCAGCTCCCAGCAGATCATTATTGCGAGTCAGTTCATCGTGCACAATGCCATACAGAGGCCTCCCACTATCACCGATTTCAGTGGCAACCACTTTGTCGATGTATTGAGGAGGATTAAAAGTCGCATTCACCCACAGGGGAGCAAACAAAACTTTTTGTGTGAGATCAACGAGTGACATCCCTGTCACTTCCTCCAGGATCTGAGCCAGGAGAATTGGTTGATAATTTCCATAGTGCAATTCGCCACCAACAGTGACATGCGAAGTGATGATCTTGTGAAGCGCTTCGCCGGGTGCGAATTTGTACGGCTTCTTGAGTTCATCACGATGCAGACGCATGCGGTACGTCAGTAAGTCCAACACAGTCGGCTCCGTCGAATCAGTTGGTTGAAGTCCCGGAAAGAATTGCCTGATTGGAGTTTCCAATGTAAGCAAACCTTCATGAACCGCCCAAAAGACGAGAAGTGCGACCGGTAGACTTTTTGTCACAGACGCGACGTCAAAAAGAGAATTTTCATGAGTGGATACAACAGGGTCCCCAGGCAATGAGGAGTGTCGACCGAAATAGCGAGTGAATACAGAGTCTCCTTTCACGATCCCGAATGCTCCAGCGCTAAAATGCGTCCGAGCAATACAGGCTTGAGTAAAGAGAACACTTGGATCCACCAATTTCGGATTTGGTGCATAGTATAGCTTTTTCATAGCAGGAACCTCCTGCCCACAAGGATACTAGATAAAGAGAATATGACAATCAGACAGCGGATTATGCGTGTCGATTATGTCTTTCCTCTTGTACCACCCCATCTTTCATTACCAAAATACGATCAGCTGCGCTTGTATATTCTTCTTCATGCGTCACCATCACAATCGTCTGACCTTTTTTATGTAAATCTGAAAAAATATCCAGAATCATGCGCGAACTTTCGGTATCCAGGTTTGCGGTCGGTTCATCGGCAAAAATTATCTTTGGCGAATGGGCGATGGCTCTTGCAATTGAAACGCGTTGCTGTTGTCCTCCAGAAAGTTTCGCTGGCAAATTATTAAATTTGTCCCCAAGACCAACTTTAGTGAGTGCCTCCTCTGCCATTTCATATGCATGCTTTGTTGTGTTCCCTTGCATAAGCAAAGGTACCGCAACATTTTCTCTCGCAGTTAAGTCAGGAAGCAAGGCATAATCTTGAAAAACATAACCAAGTGAATCGAGTCGGTATTTTGTTTTTTCATCATTAGAAAGTGTATGTGTATGCACACCATTAATAACCACCTCTCCACTTGTCGGCTCATCCAAAAGACCCAACTGATATAAAAGTGTACTTTTTCCTGCACCGGATCGACCGATCACAGCGACAAACTCCCCTTCTTTGATTTCCAAATCAATATCTCGCAGAACGCGTGTGACGCGATCACCGTCAGTGAATGTTTTTACTAGATTTTTTGTTTGAATGATTGGAGTGTTCATAAAATTTTTCGTAAGGAAAATTTTTAAATATTAGTTTTTGATTTAGTAATTAGTTGGATTTCTCTTTTCTGTTTTTGGATAAAATTTTCTCTCGAAAATTTTAGCGACCCAAAATAGCATCAAGTGTATTTCTTTTTACAATCATGCGCGCTGGAATGAAGCCTGCGATGACGGATGCGATAAATAATGCGATGACGCGAGCGATCGACCCGCCAAGCGGTGCATACAAAATACCATCACTAAATGGAAAGTTGATTGGATGGGCATCGATGAATGGTACAAGGAATCCATAGAGAACCACCATACCGATCGCCGATCCAATAATCGCATAAAAGACCGATTGGAACACATACGAATATTCGATAGCTTTCGAATGCACACCAATACCCTTTAGGATTCCAATGAATTTACGACGTGTAATGGCATTTACGAAGACCACAATAAATACCGTGATTGATGCCACAACAAGTCCGATCGAACCAATCATGTTTCCAAGCAGGCTGAACATGGCTTGGATATCTTTGAGGAACTTCGGCTGAGCCTCCTCAAATGTTTGAATCTTTGCATCGCCATCAAACCCATTGTGAAGCAAAACGCTTTTCACTTCCAAAATTTCCGAGTTAGGTGCATTCGGGGCGAGCTTCACCGCAATTTCATCGAGATTATAATCCGAGCGGCCGATCAATTTGCGAAGCTCTGACTGATTCATAATAACTCGAGCATCGATCTGATCGATTTTTGATTTCATGATACCGCGAATCACCACCTCTTTTGAATTTTTACCCACCTTCAAATTAACTTTTTGCCCGATAGTGATATTTCGTAATTGTTCCAAGCCTGGTGCGTCAATTGGAGTGAGTTCATTGATAAGAAATGCTCCGACCAACACTCCATCGCGGTCGTTTTCATCAAGATACAATCCTTCCACTACGAATTTCGACAAGCCAGTAATTTCATCTTCGCGAAGCGGATTAATTCCAGCAATACTTGCCCCTGCAGCATTCGGCGTTTCATCATCACGCAAAATTCTTCGATAATCTGCATTCAATCGACCACCAGCAATAATTCGTCCAGTCACACTTTCTACTTGAGGCAAATTATTGAGAACACTCAAAATTTCATTTGAATGTTCGATATATGGATTTTGGCGCAAACTAGTGATGATAATATCTCCAGAATATCTTTCTCGCGCCGCTTCAACTGAACTTTGAATCAAACCGACCAGAACTCCGCTCACCACAGTGAGGTTCAAAAACGTCAAAGTCATGATGAGAATAATAAGTCCGGTAGTCCAAATACTGGCATGCTTTATTTGTCTGAGAGCTAGATAGAATGCGACGCGAAGATGGTTTTTCATAAGGAATGATGTGACTGATTTTTGAGCTGATGATTACAGATTATTTTGTTACGGCTTTCGGTACGCGAACAATTATTTTATCCTGTGCAGAAATACCAGAAACAATTTCAATATCACCATTTCGATCAATACCACCCGTGGTCACAGGAACAAGTGTTGCTTTACCATCAACTTCTTTGCTCCATTCTACAGATCCAGCCGGAGCAACCTTTACATGCTTTTTCCCTTTTTCAAGAACGATTGCTGACTGTGGTACTTTTACTACATCCATTCGACGATCTGTTTCTACAATGACATTGGCCGTGAGACCAGATTTGATTCGCTCATCTTGGCTTATAAATTGCAAACGAGTTCGATATGTCACAACACCATCTTTGATCGTTTCAGATAAATCTACCAAACTCACAGCCGCATCGAATATAACAGCATCGCCCAAAGCATCTAGGGTCACTTTAGCATTTTGCCCTACCCTCAATTTCGGAACATCATTTTCAGAAACATATGTTTCGATTTCAAATGCAGCATCGCTCATGAGAGTAATGACAGGTGTCGCCGCACTTACCGATTCACCGGTCTTATACTCAACCCTTGTCACAATTCCATCAAAAGGTGCGACAATAATTGTTTTACTCAGTGATGCGGAAGCGCTTGAGATACCCGCCGCAGCGCTTTGTGCCTGTGCACGCTGAGCAGCAATTTCTTCTGCTGTGCTTCCAGATTGTTTTAATGTCAGTTGCTCTTTTGCACGGACCAAGCTGGATTGATTATTTTTCAAAGTATTTACCGCAGTATTCAATGCCTGAACCGCACTGTTTACACTCGTTCTTGCTGCAATGATGCCGGTTCGGTAAGTAGCCATGCTCGGATCATTGTTTAGGTTCTCACCCATTGAAGTCATGGCAACATTCAAATCATTGAGGAAAGTCTGAGTTGCAGTTACATATTTCTTTGCCTCTGCAATTTTCGAATCGTCGATAGTCGCCGGCGTAAGTGTAGTTACCAATTTTTGCCAAACAGGAAATTGTTCTGTGAGACGGAGGCGCTGCGATTCAACCGAATCTTGCAATCGCGGATTTTGATCGACAAAGAATCTCAACTCCGGATTAACACTTTGTGGTGAATTGAAAACTTGGTCCGCTTGATTTTTTACCGCGTCTTCAGATAGTGCATACGAATCTTTTGTCTCTTCAATCACCGCCAAAATCGCTTGATCTACATTTTGTTGCGCGAGCTGTACATCAGATTGCGCAATGGCAATTTCTTGGGGACGTGCACCACGCTGGAGCTCAGCTAATCGCGCCTGCTCACTCTGATAGCTTGCCTGACTTTTAACCACACTCGCCTGATAGTCAGCATTTGAAAGTCTCGCCAATGATTTACCTTTCTTTACTCTATCCCCCACCTTTACCTCTACCGAGGCCAATCGGCCAGATGTCTCAAATCCCATATCCACTTTTTGGGCTGGAGTCACTTTTCCAGTCACAGAAACTTCTTGGACGAATTCTCCTTTCTCTACAATCTTCAATTCATATGTATCAGCAGATGCACCGCCGCCCATACTCATCAAAAGCGCGACGATGATCACAATCGCGGAAACCCAAATACGCTTTTTCTTTTTATTTGTCCAGATATACGTAAAAAGGCTTTTTATTTTGTCGAAGAAGTTTTTGATTTTATTTTTGATCATGGGTTTAGGTTTATGAACTTATGGATTATTTTGTATGGTTGATATCGGTGCTGTGATAATGATCTGTATTTGTAGAAAGAGATTTTAAAACTTTTTTTAGATGATTCGATAATTGAAGTCGTTTTGGATTTGGTATAGGTTTGAAAATTCTAGCCAACTCTTTGTCGAGAACGCCCAAGGTCTTGGCCACCATCTTTTTTCCTTTTGGCGTTACCTTGAGCATGACCCGCCGCTTCTCATTTGGATCAGATGTCCTTTGTATAAGTTTATCACGCTCTAGAAGTCCTGCCTGCCTACTAATCGCAGCCTCCGAGACCCCCCATAGCTGAGCAATCGCAGTCTGCGAGCATTCATAACTTTTCTTGCAGTCATGTGCCCGTTCGATTGAAACAAGAATCTTGAATTGGGATAGACCGTATCCCGTATTTTCTTTTATAAAAGAATCCATGTGCCGATCCAATACCATAGCCGCACAGAGCAGAGGTTCGACAAATTGAATCTTTGGCTTGCGAAGCATAATGCTTAATATGTTAAGTATTTATGGGGAAAAAGTCAATGACAGGAAGGTGATTTTATGGCTTGAATATTGAGTTTTGGCCGCTCTTGACATCCTCACAAAGAGTACTACAATTTTAACCATGTTCACCTGAAAATGACGACCTCGAGGGAGACATTCGAAGGACGGGAACATCGTAGAAAGAACAAAAACAAAACACCAATAGAGAAAGAAACCGCCGCCATGAAAGTAACACCACTCGTTGCCCTCACCATCGCAACACTTACCGCCGACGCACTCGCCAAACAGACCAGGGTCTCAGAACGGTTTGCCGTTCCTGAGTTCACCAGCCTCATGAGAGACGCCAACCTCCCGACCCTGTTCATGCGGGAAGCCAGGATCTGCTACTTCGTCACCATCGAAGGCAAAGTCATGTGTGCGACCAAAGCCGACGGCCAGTGGGCCTGGAAAGTTGAGGAAGTCTCACCGACCACCAGGATAGCGAAAGCTGCAGGGGCCTACATCGCCGCCCATCCGTAGCTCGAGACGACGCCCAAAAAAACACGGTCTGAAGACCGAGAAGTTTGCCGTTAACGCCCGACTCAGGTTCTAATCCTGGTCGGGCATTGCCATCTCTGGACCTTTTTAAATAGTCGCATTTGCGTCGAAATAGAGTTTATTTTCATATTATCTTGCAAAAAACGCATCTCTTGACATTCCACAAAAGAGTACTACAATTTTAGATGTTCAACCTTAATACGCAGGCCATTTCGAGGGGTGCGCATAGAGGACGGGAACAACTAAGCTCCATCCAACCTACATAGGGGTTTAGAAGAGTACCCAACAAAAAAAACACTGCATCACAGTACCACCGCCATGAAAGCAAACCCGACACTAACCGCACTCACTACAGCAGGCCTTGTCTTGCTCACACCGGCACTACTCAGCACCGAAGCTCACTCCGCCGAGATCACACTGGAAATTCCGGATGTCCTCGTTGTCGACGGCTTCTTCAACAAAGAAAACATGCCGGGGCCCGACCCCAGGTTAATTCCAATCAACATTGACCAGGTCACCAGATTCATATTTACCCAGAGAGACTCCATCGCCAAATACCTCGATGAGCTCCCTGAGCTCGATCGGGTAAGAGCCTCTGAGGAAGTAACCCGCAAGTTGCTTGCCGAACCGCAAGCACTCGACAGCCACGGTCTGGCCGATGCAGACCCTGC
Source organism: Minisyncoccota bacterium (assembly GCA_031973395.1). Taxonomy (GTDB): domain Bacteria; phylum Patescibacteriota; class Minisyncoccia; order Phycocordibacterales; family CAIZLB01; genus DALYDD01. The sequence goes on from DALYDD010000001.1 coordinate 23,074, forward strand.
CGAGAACGTATTTGACGACGGCGAGAAAGGTATTCGTGTCATCACGTGCCGCCCCTTGCTCGTCTATCTCATCACTGACGACGAAGGCGGTGTTGAGTGGTACGAACTCCTCAAAGACAAGTCAGGAGGGCTCGTTCTGCACAAAATTACCGACAGTCGCGCCTACGAGCACCCTCACGTGCTTACGATCGAGACTCATTCGGATTCGGAGGACGAAAGTCGCCCACAAGGAGAAGCTGAAGGGGAAATCGACTCCTGAGAATCGGCTCGCCAAGCCAAGAGAAGTTCGCCATAACGCCCGACGAGGCTAATCCTCGCCGGGCATTGCCATCCCGAGATCTTCCCACCCCCGACAATTCCCTCTTTACCTTTTTCCAAACTTAACGTATAGTGCAAGTCATATATTACAGGCCTGACCGCCTTTTATTTTTTACTCAAAATTTACACAAACTGAACCGTTTAATAATATGCAAATTCGAAATATCGCCATTATTGCCCATGTAGACCACGGCAAAACAACTATTGTAGACGCTATGATGCGTGCCTCTGGCGCCGTCAAAGAAGGTGCATCCAGCATGGACTCTAATGCCCTCGAACAAGAACGAGGTATTACTATTTATGCAAAGAACGCCTCTCTTACTTACAAAGGCACAAAGATTAATATCATCGATACACCGGGCCACGCCGACTTCGGTTCAGAAGTAGAGCGCGTGCTCCGATCTATCGACTGCGTGATCTTGATTGTAGATGCCCAAGAAGGTCCAATGCCTCAGACTCGTTTCGTTCTCAAAAAATCTCTCGAGCTTGGCCTTCGACCGATTGTTGTTTTAAATAAATTAGATAAACCAGCTGCTGATCCCCATCGAGTGCACGATGAAGTTCTCGAATTATTTATGGAACTTGGCGCTGATGACAAACAACTCGACTTCCCTACCGTGTATGCAGTTGGTCGTGAAGGAAAAGCCAAAATCAAACTCGAAGATGGATTTGTAAACCTCGATCCTCTTTTCGATATGATTATTTCTCATATTCCTGCCGCAGCCGCAGATGCAGCCGCTCCGCTCCAGGCACAACCATTCAACCTCGCATACGATAACTATCTCGGACGAATGGCTGTAGTTAGAATCTGGAATGGTACGATCAAGACGAATGCGAATGTTTTCGTAAAAAAAGCAGACGGTTCCATCAAGACTGGCCGCGTCACCAAGATTTTCGGTTTTGAAGGAATGGGCAAAAAAGATGTAGCCGAGGCTATGGCAGGTGACGTAGTCATGATCGCCGGTATTCCTGAAATTTATATTGGAGATACCGTCGCAGATGCTGAGACCACACCCGCATTGCCAACAATCACTGTCGACGAACCAACGATTTCATTGGGCTTCCTCGTAAATGATTCCCCTTTTGCAGGTAAAGAAGGAAAATTTGTAACCAGCCGACAAATTCGTGACCGACTCGAAAAAGAGCTCGAGGTAAACGTGGGATTGCAGGTTGATTTCAATGAAGCAGATACATTCAAAGTATATGGACGTGGAGAATTACACGTTGCGGTATTGCTCGAACAAATGCGACGTGAAGGTTTCGAACTTCAGGTTTCTCAACCAGAAGTTATTATGAAGGATATTGACGGAAAGAAATGTGAACCATTTGAAGAAGTGATCATCGATACACCTGATGAGTTTTCTGGAGTTATTATCGAAAAACTCGGAAAGCGCAAAGGAATCATGTCGAATATGATCCAGAAAAACGGCGGTACACGATTGTCATTTGAGATTCCAACTCGTGGACTACTCGGTTACCGAAGTCAGTTCGTTGTTGATACGCGAGGTGAAGGAATCATGTCGAGCCGTTTCGTAGGATTTAAACCTTATGCTGGCACTATTGAGAAACGTGCAGTGGGCTCGATGATCTCCATGGAAGCGGGAAAAGCTTTACACTTTGCCCTTGGTGGTCTACAGGATCGAGGAATTCTGTATATCACTCCCGGTACCGAAGTATATGCAGGTATGGTGATTGGCAATACATCAAAAGGTGAAGAAATGGAAGTGAACCCTACAAAAGGAAAACAACTCACAAACATGCGAGCCTCTGGGACTGACGCAACAGTATATTTGAACCCTGCACAGGAAGTTACTATCGAGCGAGGACTCGAAATCATGACCGATGATGAATATTTGGAAATCACCCCTTTGAGCTCTCGTCTACGAAAGAAGTATTTGACCAAGACCGATCGAGATAAGGCCAAGAAAAAGTAAGATCTCAGCAAATCACTAAAAACCTCCCTGAAGCCCAGGGAGGTTTTTAGTTATCCACAGCCCTCCTCGCATCCAGGAGGATTTCTTCATCTTTATTTCATCTACAATTGTGTATAAATAATGCCAATATGCGTATATTAATTATCGAGGACGACGAGCATTTGAGACTTTCACTGAAGAAGGGTCTCGAATCTGAGATGTACACCGTGGACCATATGGCCGATGGAATTCACGGCTCCTATATTGCCCGCACCCACGAATACAATTTGATTATTCTTGATTATATTTTGCCAGGCAAAGATGGCTTAGCTATCGTAAAAGAAATTCGCGAGCAAGGCGTGGACTGCCCCATTATGATAATGTCCGTGCGCGGCGAAATTGACGACAAGGTGAATTTACTCGAATCCGGCGCCGATGACTATATTGTAAAACCTTTTACTTATCATGAATTCCGCGCACGAGTTCATGCCCTGACGCGTCGAAACTATAAAATAGTCGAGGAAAAACTAATTCTCGATGATCTGACAATTGATATGAAGCGTACAGAAGTCGTCCGAAACGGCGAACGTGTATATTTAACCCGAAAAGAATTTCTTATTTTGCAGAGCCTAATGCGCAGACGCGGACAAGTTGTAACACGCGGTGAATTACTTGATGAGGTTTGGAATCGCGAAAGTGACCCTTTTTCAAACACTATCGAGGCCCATGTCAGAAATTTACGAAAGAAGGTCGAGAGCGGAAAGCGGATTATTCACACTGTTCCTGGACGCGGATATAAGTTAGACCAAGGGGCTTAATTCCCCCAACTTGATCCAGTGTCAGCATCTTTTGTTTCTTCATAAAGATTTTATCTAAAATTGATGAGAATTTAATGTCCTGTCTGATATCGTGATGATGTGCGATAAACGTATATAAATATATGCGAAATGCAAAATATCGGCACACGCTCAAACTTATTCACTAATAAATATATATGATCCAGAAAATTTTGAACGGAACAATGAGTATCAAAGACTTGGTAACCATGAATCAGCGGAAAATCAATGAGGCTTTGGATTTGCCCTGGAAATAGAAGAGGTTGATCCTGAAAACAGGGACCTGAGCCCCAACACATTCGCCCGACGGTCGAATTTGTATTTAAGACGGCTTTTAGTAGAATGATCGGCAACAGCTGATTGTTTTACTATTTCAATGGTCAAAAAACCAATACACCATGCTTAAACTAGTCCTAAAGCATTTTGGTCCTCGCTCAACGAACCCAGACATCCATAGAAAGGAACTTGTTTTGAACTCTATTCTTGGGTTCTGTTTTTGTCTTATTCTAGTCTTTGAAATTCTTGCCACCAGAGATGATACAGGGAGCAGTCGCGTAAGTTGGCTATACCTCCTCCTCATCATCTCTCCGTTTTTCGCCTCTTATTACTTCTCGCGGATTGGCAAAGTCACACTCGCCTCGAGTATATTCATCGCAACATTCTCAGTTGGTATCTTATATGCAATGGCTCTTTGGGGCATTACACTTCCCGCCACCCTCTTATCACTCGTATTAATGACGACACTAACTGGCATATTGGTGAGCAGCCGCGCGGGTTTTGTATATGCATTGGGGGCCGGGATTATTTTGGCTAGCTATGTATATCTATTTAATACTGGCGCAGTAGTACCAGATTTGAGTTGGAGCAAAGATCATTTAGTATTCCCGGACATCATCGAACTCACCACTTTTCTCCTTTTCATCTCTGGCCTTTCTTGGATTTCAAATCGTCAGATGGAATTATCACTTAAGCGTGCAAGAAATTCCGAGCATGAATTGAAACTCGAGCGGGACCAGCTCGAGGTCACGGTGGCCAATCGGACAAAAGCATTGGAGCAAGCACAGATCGAAAAGATTTCTGAACTTTATACTTTTATTGAATTTGGCAAATTATCCGCCGGCCTCATTCATGATCTTATGAGTCCGCTTAGTGCGGTATGCATAGAGTTGGAAACAAATAATAATCCCAATGTCCGATCTTCGCTTAATGTCTCGGCCAATAACCTCGTAAGCTCCGGTAGAAAAATTCAAGATATGATCAAAGCAGCAAGACGCCAGATTCAAATCAATTTAAAAGAAGAGTACTTCATTCCTCGAGATATTATCTTGGAAACAATCACTTTGCATAAACATCGTCTCCAAAAAGCGCAAATTATACTGCATCACAAAATCACCGCCGGCAATACCGTACGCGGATATCCCTCCCTCTTTTCACATATTATTACTAACCTTTTGAGTAATGCCATCGATGCCTGCGAGGATGCCAGGGTGCAATTCCGTGACAAAGAATACAGGCCCCAGATTTCAATCGATGCACACATGAATGGAAATACATTAACTCTATCAATCAAAGATAATGGCATTGGCATTTCTCCAGAGATCGCCTCAAATATTTTCAATCCATTTTTTACGACAAAAGACAATAAGGGCTGTGGCTATGGCTTGCCAGCCTCAAAACATATAGCAGAAAAATATTTCCAAGGAGATCTCAAACTTATAAAACATTATTCCGTTCCAAAAATTTACCATAAGACAAATCAGTTCCGTACTACTTTCGAGCTTATCGCTTCTTTCCATTAAGACACTCAATGGGACGAGAAGGTCCGCTTTGTATAGAGCTGTAGAAAGCTGAGTAATATATTATAATATGGGACTGTATGCCCAAACACCTACCGCACCTCCTTTTTGCATACGTACTCCCAATTCTCCTGATCCTATGCTTTCTTCTACTCTTCAGCTTTAAATTTTTTGCCATATTCCAATCCCTGCCTTATATAACAGGCTACGACAATCCAACACATTTGGCGACCATTGAGGTATATACCAAGACCATTTTCCCTTCTCTTTGGGGATGGGTGCCAAACTGGTATGCAGGCATGCCCCTCCCCCTCTTTTATCCTCCTGCGGCATATTATCTAGGAAGCCTTCTTCTACCATTTTTTAGTTCTGCTGTTACTTTTTACAAAATATATTCATATCTTCTATATATCCTCGCAGCCATCGTCTCATTTATTGTTTTGAAAAAGATATTTTCAAAAGAGTTAGAACCTAATGAGCACGAGAAGGCCAAGGTAGCAGGCGCCTCGAATGCCAAAAAATATCTTTCTATTTTTAGCAAGCAGATACCTGTCGTCCTGGCTGTTGTCACCATTTTTTCGTTTAACCCCGGTGCACCAAGCACAAATGCAATGTCTGATGGTATTTTGAGCCATCAATTCGCGATGATATGGCTCATAGTGGGCACATACTGCTTATTCAAACAAAAGCCTTTTTATTATGTGCTCAGCATCATTTCATGGATGATGATTATTTTGTCGAATACACATGCTTTTTTAACCGGCACTTTATTTTTGTTTTTTTTATGCCTCCTGTGGCCATTTGCATATCCAGATGGACAAAAGGCTCGGCAATTCTTTTTGCAGACTCGGCGTACAGTCCTGATTCACATCTCAGCCATTCTCGCATCAGCCTGTTGGGTTTTTCCAATGCTGGTATTTTACAGATTCTTTACCGGTATACACATAATGGATCCGAGCCTGAGCACCCGCTTCTTTGCTTCTTGTTGGATTATTTTGGTTGTCTCAGGATTAGGTATTTTTATCGCTAATTACGAAGACAAGCATAAGCTTCGTCAAATATATCTAGCAATATTCGCTTCATTTGGTTTCTTATTTCTCATAGAAATAATCCAGCGAGTATGGCACACCAACCTCGGACTACCCATTCAATTATGGCGATGGTATGAGACCTTATTCTGGCTCTGTTCTATTCCGCTTTGCCACGTCTTTATCTTTTTTATAAAAAGAATTAAATACCTAAGTGTAGGTGTTTTATTATTGATTTGTATTATAACGGCAATGCGGCATGTCAATTTTCATGCAATTTACGGCAATTATAGACAAGACCAGATCGACAGACTTGTTCAAAAAGTAGGAAGTGAAACCGGTGCGCACGACTTGGTATTGGTCCACGGTCGCGGCTATCCAGCTTTTACCAGACTTCGACAAATGACAATTGATGCGCGCCTAGGTGCCAATGGAAACAGCACAACATTTAGCAATCTTCGTGAATCGAGCATCAATGCGATATTTCTCCGCATCGCCAAGAAATTTGTTTCAAGAGCCGAAGAAGATTGGGCTTTGATAAATTTTGCTCAAAGCACCACCCTAAAGAAAAGCGATTTGGAGAGACAGGCTGCGCTGCTCGAATTTCTCGGAATTAAAAAGGTTGTTTTAAGCAATGACGACCTGTCCGCCCCAAGTGATGTAGTAGATATTACCTCTATAAAAAGTTACAAAATCGATAAATCGTTCCCTGGATTTTCTATCCTTACTTCCAAGAAAGAAATCTCTCGGGCATCGTATATGCAAGGACCACTGACACTACTCTTCCTAAAGGACGGATTCAAAGACCGAGAAAAGATAGATCCGACATATACTCGATTTCAAGAAACTGCTTTTGAAAAAAGCCTCTACCGGAAATCAATATCTTTTGCTCCGAATAATCCACTCATAGAAAATAATGAGAAAGAAATCCTCCTCTCTAAATACATTGTCATTGCAAATATACAAACAAAAGATATCGACAAGGTTATAGAGATTTTCCGTCGAGCACTAAAGACTAATCCAGAAAAAGTTATATATATACTCACAGAAGACACAATCGGGTACAAGACTCTTGCCAAAGTCTTTGCAGATAATAAACAAGTTCAATTCATACGCCCTATCAATGCCCGTTACCCATTTAATGAGACGGTTGATGCCATAATTAAAAACGAAAAGAATCTCAAGGAATATCCGGCCACAGTAACTTTTATGGACAATGCCTTACATCTGCGTACCCCTACGAGCACGGCTTTCAAGACAAATAAAACACCTACAGATATATCAAATCAGAAATTTTGGTTTATTCGGCAAAGTTATTTTCCTGGCTGGAAAGCAATCAATAATAAAGCTGCACAACCAGATACATACCTAGCGAGCCCTGGGTACACAATGGTTTTGCAAGACGACAATGCGCAGGAACTATCGCTTTATTTTGAGACGCCGCGCATCGTTATCGTGAGTCATATCATAAGCCTCATTACCCTCCTATCCATCCTAGGCTATGCAATAGCCGCATATATCACATCGAAAAAGACATCTCCACACAGAAGCCTATAAACATGCATTGGATTGCATGTACCCATATTCACAACACCAGATTTAGATCCTCTTAATCCCAAGAACAAATCGATACTCACTATCTTTTATTTTCACATTAGACATATTGTCAGGCTGAACTTCAAGTAGGGTGATTTCCAAACCATTTACTTTTACCGATTGGCCAACTTCCAAAACATTTCCAGCAGTCACTAGCTCCGCTTTTGTATTTGGGTTTAACAAGCGCAAAGCGACACGAATCTTCCCCGCCCAAACACAATCTACATCAGAAGGACACCTGCTGTCTTCGAGCACCGCCCATGGATATATCAAAACTTGGTCAGCTACGCGAGTGCCACCAACAATGTGACCTTGAGATAAAGGAATTGAGATAGGGCTTTGATATCCAGTATTCTGCACCGGTTGTGATGGTTCATTTTGTCCCGAACCGTTCATATCATTCGCTCCAGTATTTGTAGTTGATGTTGGCAATTGAGAATTATGTAAAGCTTGAGTAGTCGAGGCAGTACTTGTCGCATAGATATCCGGTGGGATAGGCGGTTCTTCCGAAACTGTTTTGGACCCACTTTTAATGAAATACAAAATAAAAATTGCCAAAAGTGCGACAATGAGCACAATGACGAAAATAAACCTATTTGACCCATTCTTTTCCGGAGTCTTTGTTTCCATAGCATAATTATAACAGGTATACTATTCAATATGAATCCTGATAAAAAAGTTCAGCTCTCCAGGGTCAAGATCGCCATTGCAGGCATTATTGTCTTGGCCCTTATTTTAAGCTACTTTTTCTTTCCTCTCGTCTTAAAACTATGGGTTGAAGTGACAAGTCCTACATTTACAGTCGTAGTCCTTCCCGATACCCAAAAATATAGCCGTTACCTTCCAGAAATCTTTTGCGAGCAAACGGAGTGGATTGTTGATAATCGCCGTAAAGAAAATATTATTTTTGCTGCCCACATGGGAGATATCGTCGATAGCTGGAGGAATTCGACAAAAGAGTGGGAGGTGGCATCATCTTGCATGAGTAAACTCGATGGCAAAGTCCCCTATAGTATTATTCCCGGCAATCACGATACCGATGCACCAGGTGGTCGCGATACAGGTCTTACGACGTACAATACATATTTCCCCGTTTCTCGATATGATAAAAACTCTTGGTATAAAGGAAATTACAGAGAAAACGCAAATAATTATCAAATCATCGAAAAACTCGGAGTTCAATTTTTATTTCTAAATCTTGAAATTGAACCTTCTGATAATGCTCTCAAATGGGCAAATGGTGTAGCAAAGAAATACCCTCGTGCATATATCATCGTATCAACACATAAATACCTACTCGAAGAATCTGGGAGAGACAAAACTCGGTATTATAGTGTAGCTGGCAATGTGGGCGAGCAAATCTGGGAAAAACTTATCAAGGATAACTGTAATATAGAGATGGTCTGGTCCGGACACTCCTATAGCAAAGATGGTGAGTTCATGCAGAATTCCGAAAATGCTTGCGGTCAAAACGTACCTCAAATCCTCCAGGATTACCAAGGCCGTGAGAATGGCGGAAATGGCAAGCTTCGATTATATACATTCAATCTAAGGAACGCGGAAATAAAAGTGCATACATATTCAACTCACACTAAAACTTCTGAGATCGACATCGATAGTGATTTTACAATTCCAATCAATTATAAATACCCGAGTAGAGTTTGGACCTTGTGGCCATTTTAAGAAAAACCAAGCTGCTAACTTTTAAGTATTGTGACAACCCCCAGATCTGCATCAACTTCTACGATGTCGCCGTCTTTGATTCGATCTGTTGCAATGCCCATACCGACAATACAAGGGATATCTAATTCTCTACTCACAATAGCCGCATGAGACATCATGCCACCCTGGTTTGTGATAATTGCCGATGCTTTTTTACAAGCCATGAACAATTCAGGTGAAGTTGTATCTGTAACCAAAATACTTCCTTCGGGCATATGTTTAATGATTTCTGGAAGACGTTGAAACATATTATCTCCATACTTTATTACAGTAGCTCGACCTTTGGCTTTACCAGAATGCGCTACGATCCCTTTCAAAACGTTTCCTGAGTCATTTGTGGATTGACTAAAAAAATCATCAATAATTTTTTCAGAGATATCCCCATACAGATACCCAACACTCCCGGCATCTCCTTGCATTAGATATGACTTTAACCTTTCCTGAACCATTTGCTCTGACAGCCTCTGGCCGTCACATAGAGCAAGTAGATCATTTGTTCCATAGGCCGAAACCTCATCTTTTGTTAAATTAAATTGAACGCCGATCTTCGTCATAAATTGCTTTCGATAAGAATCTGGTTGAAAAAACATTTTATTGACTTTAAGGCGGCTACCATTTTTAATTTCCTCAAAATCCTTTAGACTCTCCTTAATAACGTCATTTTCTTTAGATACTTTAAATGCTTCGTCAACGTAAAAGAATTCTGTTTTAGAGTAATGTTTAAAGTTTTCTGTCATTTTCTTCAGGAATAAAACACAATCCTCTCTTGAAATCTCTTCATTGCATAAAATCGATTCAAACACCTTAAAAGCAGAATCATAGTAGCCAGTGATTTCTTTTTTAAATTCTTCAAAATTTTCTTTATTTCCAAATAATCCAACCCCCTCCTGCAAAGTTTTTTCTATTCTTTTTTTCGGAAGCCAACTTGTCCATTTATTATGTGCAAAAGTGGTCAGACCATCTAAGTGTTTGTAATATTGAATAAACAAATCAGACATCAGGAAGGACATGCTATTACCCGAAAATAATTGTTGATAATTTGAATAATCCAATTTGAGTAACTTTTGCTCAGATACCGCTACCTGTGTAGACAAGGTGGTAATCGGCCTACTCTGCACAATATAAAACTTACCTGCTTCATATGCCCATTCGATATCGCACGGGAAGCCATAATGTTTTTCAATAGTCATAATAATTTCAGATAATTCCAGAATCTGCGCTTCGGTCAGAACCTGAGCCTTCCCTTTTTCTCCCAAATCTCGCCACTCACTTCCCCCTTTTTCTACCTGGCCGTTTCCTGCATCTGCAATACGATATAAACCCTTCGCCTGCTCAGCTACATTGATATCAATGATTCGGCGAGGATCTTTTTCTACAACATAACTATCTGGAGTGATCTGCCCAGAGACAATGGCTTCGCCCAAGCCGAAACCCGCTTCAATAATAAGTTGATTATAATCCTCAGTAACTGGGTGCACAGAAAATGCAATACCGGAAACTTCTGACTCCACCATTTTCTGCACCACAACAGCAACTGAAATTTTCGTATTATGTAGACCTTTTTCAAAACGATAGAAAATAGCGCGTGGTGTAAAAAGTGAAGCCCAACAATGCTTTACTTTTTCCAAGAGATCAATTTCGGTTGTATTCAAATATGATTCCAGCTGCCCTGCCCAAGCATGATCCTTGCCATCCTCTGCAGTTGCAGATGACCTAACTGCTACGAATTGTGCGCCGAGTTCTGCAAAATTTTTCTCAATTTCAGCTTTAATATCCTGTGGCATTTCGCGTGACAGGATTAATTCTTTGATCGTTTCTGAAGCTTTTTCTACGGTATGAATTTCGTGATGATTTACCGCATCAATAGCCGCATCTATTTCCTCCACGAGATTTGTCTCGCGGAGGAATTGCTCAAACGCTTGCGAGAGCACCACAAAACCCGGTGGCACAGGAATGCCAGCTTGGGTCATTTCCCCAAGTGAGGCACCCTTGCCTCCGGCTATAAGAGCATTGTCTTTGCCGAGTCTGGTGAAGTTTCGAATAAGTTCCATGTACCATGCATCTTAGTTCGTAAACTTGAAAGTAGCAAACATTTGATTAAGTGTTTCAAATTCAGGGCGCAAATCTTTTTGCGTATCAGAATCATCATCTGGGGCGACCCGATATTTAACAATATAACATTGGTTATTATGCATAATATGATATTCGCTTTCTATACTTCCTTTGATCACATCTTTCATGCCAAAAGATTCTTGGTTTTCTTTAACCACAGAAAAAGCATTGCCATTTATCATCTTTATTCCCGCCATTTTATTTGTGCCGGAAATATTCAGACAATCTTTAATTATAAAATCTTTGTCTCGTGCGAAGATTTCAAAACTATAGTAGGCATTTTTGTCGGAATAAGTAAAGTGATCAATATTTGATACCTCATTTGAAATAATCGCGCTTTCAAATTTAAAACCGGGAGCAACTTTCATCTCATATTTATAAAGATCACTCACATGTGTTTTCCAATCAGCCCTGATGACAGGGTTTGTTTTTGTTGTATCAGTACTTTTCACTTGGTTTGGAGTTTGTGCGGAAGTAGAAGTAGAGACAGAGGCGCGCGTTGTCAAAGGATTTTCTGTAGAACGAGTCCGTGTATCCTCTGCAGTATCATCCCCTTTGCTACCCATATAGGCATATATCCCTACCCCGAATAATACGATTGCAACAATCATCAACAAAGCAATCACCGATCCTTTTTGTGAGTTTTCCATGATGTAAGTATATCAAGTAAAAAAACCTTATTCTGTTATTTTCTGCAAGTGATTAAAAACAGCCTCTTTTTTTAGATGGTTTTCTGCCTCCAAGACAATTTTTTCCATAACAGCCACAGCTTCTATGGGATATTTCCCATTTGCGGTTTCTTCTGACAACATCACACAGTCAGCCCCTTCGAGGATCGCTTCTACAACATCTGTTACTTCTGCGCGCGTAGGCTCTTGGCTATTTGTCATAGAAAGCATCATTTGAGTTGCAACGATCACCGGTTTCCCAACCATTTTACATTTTGAAACAATGTCTGCTTGAACAAAGGGAACTTTTTCTATTGGAATATTATTACCCAAGTCTCCCCGTGCAACCATGACTGCATCTGCCGAACTGATGATTTCGTCTAAATTTTCAAGGGCGATTGCTCTCTCTATCTTTGCAATCACTTTTTGCTTCCCGCCATTCTCTTTTATGATTTCCTGGCACTTGATGACATCTTGTGATGTAGCAACAAACGAAACTGCGATGTAATCGACTCCGTGTAGCACACCAAACTTTATTAATTCAATATCGTGTTCTGTGATCGCACTCATAGAATCATGATCATATGTGTGGCCATTCGCACCCTGGATTCTTGGACCTGGCAAATCTTGAATGATCGGGATCAGGACACCCTTTTCCTTTTCTAACTTGCGAATATTGGCAATATGCTGAGCGTGACTATCTAAAGTATTCCATGAGAAATTTAGCCTAATAGCTCCCAATTTTTTTTCAAACATTTCGTTTATAATTTCAGAAGAAAACGAACTTGGTCCCAGCGTTGCAATGATTTGTGCCTGTGCTTTTAACATATTTTCTTTAATTTATGCATGAACAATAGAATCTGTCTTTTTAATATCTTTTGAAATCATATGGCCCTCGTCATCAAGATCGTAGATAACTACTGCTCCAAATAACATTTCGATGTTTTTAACCTGATCGTCTGGAACTTTTTCGATATACTTCATAAGCGCACGGATAGCATTTCCATGTGACACCATAAGGACATTACTACCTTGCCGGAGATGCGGCAAAATTGTATTACAAAAGAAAGGGACCGTTCTCTTATAGACCATCTCTAGTGTCTCACCATTTGGTACTGGATAATTCCACTCTCTCCTTACAGCATTCCAACCATCTTCTCCTAGAATCTTTTCCATTTCCCATTTATTTTTTCCCGTATAGTCTCCATAGTCACGTTCATTTAGTGCCGCTGAATGTTCTACAGGAACATGAAATTGACCTTTTGCCTCTAACATAGAAGAAAGAGTTTCTATTGAACGCACCTGCATTGAAGCAAAAGCATAATCAATTTTGAATTCTTTAATTAAAAGACCCATCTCTTCAGACTTCTTAAAACCATACTCCGTTAAATGCCTATCTCGAATCCCTGTCCAAAGACCTTTGTGATTCCAGTCTGATTCGTGATGCCTTACTACTATAAATTTTCCCGGCTTTAATTCATTCATTTGTATTTAAATAGATAATACCACAGTTCCACCGTCCCATCACTCTACAGAAAAACACCCATATGAGATGGGTGTTTTTCTTTTGCGCGGCTGATGGGTGCTGACCCCACGGCCTCTCCCGTGACAGGGGAGTGCTCTACCGTTGAGCTACAGCCGCATTTTATTTTTGCTTCCCCACCCTCTTTCTGGCTAGAAATAACGGTGATGTGAGACCATTATACATAAAATCATATATTTTCAAAGAGTCCGACCGTGCAAACTGTAGCCTAAAAAGTAAAGCAAAAGCCGCCGATCCCCACCCTCTCACACATAATGTGAGGGTGAAGCTCGGCGGCTGGGTGCAATAGTAGGTTTCAAATCAGGCAGCTTGACGCAGGGTCCTCACATCAAACTCAAATGGCTCGTAATAATTGTCATAGACAAGTTGGCCAAGGGCTGCTTTTTCAGCGACCCACCGGCGATGTCCGTCGAGTACCAGATTTCGAGTCACCAGAGGGCAACACTCGCTGGTGTCGATCACAAGATCGAACATGTCATCCGTCCACATGCAGCCCTTGTGGTAGAGCTCTTCGTAGCGGAACACATCGTCCTGATCACGTCGGCGCAAACGGTCTAGCACACGTGAATACCGCTTACCCAATTGAGCCGCACGACGTCGTGCACAGACTTCAATGGGGCATTTCAGCCGCACCTTGTAATCCCCTAGAAGGACCAGATGTGTAAGACGGCCTTCAAAGACGGCGCATCTGTAGGCACCTCGACAATTCATCATCTCGTCGACTGCGTAGTCATGACCCGCTTCGGGATGTTTCCGATTGAAGCGCGCGAATGCCTCAATATCCGGGAAACCAAGCTGCTGCGCGATCATCCGCATGGTATCCCCTGCGGATACATAGGAGTAGCCCTCGCCGAGAGCCTCTCGTAATAATTTGAGCAGAGTACTACGACCGCAGGCTGAAAGTGAACTAATTGAAATCTTGTCGGGGAAAAAGAATTTGGGTGTGATTATTTTTCGGGAAGGTGGCAGTGTCATAGGAAAAAACGGGGTTAGGGTGGCAGAAAAACAAAAAACACACATTCCTCAAGGAGCGGTGTCTGGGCAAAGAATACAGTCCTAAAACTTATTTAGCAACCCTTAAAGGTGTCAACGGCTGGGATCGAACCAGCGACCTGAGGCTTATGAGTCCTCCGCTCTAACCAACTGAGCTACGTTGACGTGGTATTTTTATAACATAAACTAGGCCTAAAATAAAGCCTCAGCCGGCTTTGCCGCTCAAATAATACATAAGAGAAAATCCTTTGCCTCCGCAGGTTGATAGGGTCACCCTAATCGAAACCGAGGACAGCAAAGGATTTTCTCTTATGTATTATTTGGTTGCGGGGCCAAGAATTGCACTTGGTCCTCAAGGTTATGAGCCTTGCATGCAACTGTTACACCTCCCCGCAGATTGCATTACTTCATCAACTTTAGTTAAAATCGAGTGAGTAGCATATATTCTCTACATTTCCGGCACAAAGTCAAGAGTGGTTTTTTGAAAAAATTATAATCACTTCTGAAGTGCCTCCGCAGGTCGATCAAGTAACCCTAATCGAAACCGAGGACAGTACGAAGAAGTGATTATAATTTTTATATAAAATAAAACTCCTCGAAAACCCTTCGATAATAATCAATCACTTTTCGAGCTTCGGTATAAGAAAGCTCATAAGCGGAACCTTCATGGGCAATGGTATTTCGAATCTTGTGTCCTTTCCAAGCTTCATCAAGCGTAGAGAAGAAAGATCGATCCGCAGATTTTAATTTTTCGCCTAAATCTTTACCGGGCAAACCCATTTGCTCCAACATATTAAATAAAACGATATCTGCCTCAAGAATTGCCAAGCGCCAATCTGCAGGATTTGCAGAATTAATTTTTTGTTCAATATCGAGCCATTGTTCATTTCCACCCTGTGCCGTTGGTCCATGTATACCCGCACCTGCTCCAGCCAAAGACGGCCCACTCACACCAGGTGGAGCAAACACTGGTGCACGCGCCGCATACCAAGCCTCAATGATTTGTTTTCGTCTGAGTGAAGCATATGAAATAAGGACGATGAAGAGTAGAGAAATAAAAATAGCAAAGAAAGTATACATAGTGAATACTTTGGCAACAAAACCAATGAAAGCCTCTTTGAATCGACCTTCACCAGAAAATATTCCTGTATCGACATTGAATGCTCCGAGTACCGCAGGCAAAACCACCAAAGCAAGCAAGACAAATACGCCCGCCCAAACAACAATGTCTTTTTCAAGAGAGCTTCCCGCGGGAGCGGGTGCCGCTGGTTTTTTGCCTTTATCTGATGGTTTATCTGCCATAAATATAGATCCATTATACACCTTCACGGGCACGCGTCGCCACTATCGGCACAAAGCTTAAGCCAACATTTTTCCAACTTCAAACAAGATACTCTCACCTCCGTGCGGAGCCATAAACTGTATTGCGAGCGGCAAAGGTTTTCCATCTGATGCATCACCTGTCGTAACGCCAGTTGGCAAAGATATAGCCGGAACACCAACTAGGTTTGCGGGTACAGTGAAAATATCTTCAAGATACATTTTGATAGGATCACTCGTATTGGCACCAATTTTGAAAGCGGGACTAGGCGCTGTTGGCGTAGCAATGACAGAAACAGATTCAAAGGCTTTACGGAAATCTTCGCGAAGCATCTCACGTGCAATATTAGCTTTATTATAATAAGCATCATAGTAACCAGCAGATAATACATATGCACCCAATATGATGCGGCGGCGGACTTCTTTTCCTAATAATTGACCTCGAGTATTCATATAATCCGCAAGCAAAGTGTCTCCTGCTATCCTCGATCCAAAACGTAAACCGTCGTAGCGACCCATATTCGAAGAGACTTCCGCAAACATAACTACATAGTATGTGGCCAATGCATGAGCGGCCGATGGGAGCGAAATTTCTTTTACCTCAACTCCTTTTGCTTTTAGTGCTTCAATAGTCTGATTGAAATTTGCAATGACTTCAGCATCAAGTCCTCCTTTATTGAGAAATTCTGGAACGATACCCACGACAAGTTTTGGAAAATCTTTTGCTCGAGAAACATTGTCATGCGAAGTGCCATCATACTTATCTTTTCCTTTTATAATATTAAATAGAAGTTCAACATCATCCACAGAACGCCCTGTTGGGGAAATAACATCGAGAGAAGAACCCATGGCAATCAAACCATGTCGAGGGACACTGCCGTATGTTGGCTTGAGGCCAATGACTCCACAATACGCAGCGGGCTGCCGAATTGAACCCCCTGTATCCGACCCAATCGAGGCGAGAGCGGCATCCATAGCAACACTTGCAGTTGAACCACCAGAAGTTCCACCTGATACCCGAGTAATATCATGAGGATTTTTGGTTGGGCCGTATGCTGAATTTTCTGTAGAACCACCCATAGCGAATTCATCCATATTTACTCGTCCGATAAAGATCGCACCAGCATCACGTAATCTGCCAATAACAGTTGCATCATGAGGCGCCACATAGTCTTCGAGCATTTTAGAACTCGCGCCAGCAATTTTACCTTTTATCAAAATATTATCTTTTATGGAAAGAGGAAGGCCAAGAAGCGGCTTCACTTTTATCCAAGCACTTGTATCTCCCCCATTCGCTACCACAATCTCTGCGCGCTCTGCATCGGCCTTTTGTGCTTCATCCAATACATCACTGAAAACTTCGCGGTATGCATTAATTTCGCCGTCGCGCTCTTTTATAACAGATAAATAATATTCCGTGATCTCAACACAAGTAAGTTCGCCAGCGGAAATTAATTCCTGAGCTTTTTTTATAGTTAAATTTTTGAGAGTTTCTTTCATATATTACTGTGATCCACCTAAAATCTTTTTTACCTTTACGTATTCTTCTGTATGCTCAGGTGCCGAATTGATCAAGGTATGCGCATCGGGATTAAGTTCTGTCCCGGTTCCCTTGTCGGCTACATCATCGCGCAACACATTCTTGTGCACATAATTCGCTGAATCCATGCGATGTGCAGTAATATCAGCACTGCCAGCAACCTCTTGGATTTGACCGACATAGGCCAAAATACCCCCAATCTCCTTGGCAAACCGTTCTTTTTCTTCGTCTGTGAGAGCCAGTCTCGTGAGTGCAGCCAGCTTTGTCACGTCAGCAACCGTAAATTGAGTATCCGTCATGGAGGCTATAATATCACAGGCCCAGCTCTTTCAAAAATCTTTTTTCGTCAATGACCATAACGCCCAGTTCCTCGGCCTTATCCAGTTTTGAGCCCGCTTCCTCGCCTGCTACCACATAATCCGTCTTCACAGAAACCGATCCTGAGACATCGCCACCACGGGCCTTAATTTGTACTTTGGCCTCATCACGACTCATGGCCTCCAGAGTACCAGTGAGGACAAATGTTTTGTCTTTGAAAAATTCGATATTGCCTTTTGGCGCCTGGCCACCCGAACCATGAGAACGGCTTAAATCTGGTGCCTTAAAATCCTGCACTTTCACATGCTTCAAGAGACGGTCCAGTAATTTTTGGTGAGTAATATCAGAAAACCAATCAACGAGAGATTTCGCAACCACTTCTCCGACTCCATCGATACTACTGAATGCCGCAATCGAGTTTAATTCCCCATCAAGGCTTTTTCCTTTTAAAAGCGCGGCTTTGCGCACAGCATCGAGTGAACCGAAATGTTTGGCGATATCTTCGGCTGTTTCTTCTCCGACATGATCAATCGATAAAGCAAATAGAAAACGTGGCAAAGTGACATTGCGCGACCCATCAATCGCTTTGATTAGATTATCTGCAGATTTTTCTGCAAAACGTGGGAGCGCCAGTACATCCCCTTTTTTGATAGTAAAAATATCGTCTGCGGTATTTACGAGACCATGTTCGATGAAAGCATCAATTTGTTGCGGACCAAGCCCGTCAATATCAAAACATTTTTTCGAAACAAAATGATGAAGACGACGTTGGTGCATAACGCCAGAACCACGAATAACACACCGGTACGCGGCCTGTCCCGGAATCCTCTCGATTCGACCATCACCACCACATTCATCAACATGTGTCGGAAATTTAAAAGGCTTTTCTTTGCCTGTACGCATTTCTGTTAAAACTTTGACAATATCCGGAATAACATCGCCGGCCTTCTGCAAAATGACTGTATCGCCAATCCTCACGTCGAGACGCTTGATTTCATCTTCATTATGCAAAGTAGCGCGAGAAACCGTACTCCCTGCAACCAGGGCGGGCCTTAGGTGTGCAACAGGTGTAATCACGCCAGTTCTACCTACCTGAAGCTGGATATCTTCTACAACCGTCGTGACCTGCTCTGCGGCGAATTTAAAAGCAATGCCAAAACGCGGTGCCTTGCCGGTATAACCGATCGCTCGCTGAGCAATTATCTCATTCACTTTTACCACAACACCGTCAATCCAATAATCCTCTTTTTTTGCATGATCGTGCCAATGCTTCCAAAAAGAAATAATTTCATCAGGATTTTTTGCAACCTTGGCCTCGGGATTAACTTTGAAGTCGAGATCGCGCAATAGTTCCAATTCCTCAAATTGAGTTTTCGAAGGCTTACCGCTATACGATGCAATATCGTATATAAATGTATCGAGTTTGCGACTGGCAGTAACACTCGAATCAAGCTGCCTGATTGAGCCAGCAGCAACGTTTCGTGGATTCGCATAGAGGGGTAAACCTTTTCTCTCTTGCTCGCGATTCAGTTCTTCGAAATTACTTTTACTCATCCAGACCTCTCCCTCGACAATAATATCGACATCGTCGGGCAATGTAAGTGGCATCGATTGAATTGTTCGCACATTTTGTGTCACATTCTCCCCCACTTTTCCATCGCCCCGCGTAGCTGCAGTTACCAAAATCCCACGCTTATATTCTGAGACAATTTTCAAGCCATCAATTTTAAGCTCAACTGTATATGTTGGCCCTTTTTGTAGAATTTTTTCAATTTCAGATCTTTCTTCTTTTGAAAAAGAGTTTCCATCTGCATCCATACCACTATCCAAACTTTGCTTCAAAAACTTTTTGACGCGCTGATCAAAATCGCGAATATCTTCTTCGGTGAAGGCATCGTTAAAAGACCATTGCGTCACTTTATGCGGCACCTTTTCAAATTGTTTTAAGGGCGCCCCTGCGACACGTTGCGAAGGAGAATCCGGTGTGATGAGTGATGGGTATTTTGTCTCAATCTCAACCAATTCACGCTTCAAAGAATCAAGAGCTTCGGCTGAGATCTCTTCTTTATCCAAAACATGATAGTTATAACGGTGCTTATTTACAGCCCTCCGAAGGACCTCGAGACGCTTGATGATTGCTGGATCAATTTTTTCAGGCATATTAGGATTTATGTATCATAACCCGAAAACGACCTACGAAATAGACTTCTGAGAGGCAAAAGATTGCCACAACACAGACTAGAACGTAAGCAAGAGTCCTCTTTCCACTACACGCGGACGTTCGAGATTACAACCCGAACTTCCTGCCCCTCCACCATATCCATAACCATACCCACCCGTACCACCAGCAATAAGATCGGTATTATATCCGCGTGAGTCTATAGATGTTGATTCGGCACCAGTTGCGGGATCAAATCGTTTACCTACAGTTACATATGCACAAGCTCGGTAACTGCTATCATCAGGATCTCGAAAATCAATATAAAAAGTAGAAGTCGCCTCTGTTGCAGAGGGGCCGCACAAACTATCGTCACAGACCTTACTGAAACCATAGACTTCACCACCTCCATCACCCGTACTACCTGAACCACATACCAAATGCAAATCTGGAGGGGTTGTGGTACCAAAAGGACTTTCGCTTATAGTGAAGCCACTCGCATCCTTTCTATCCCAAAATAGGGTGCATTCCGCCGCACTATCTGCCGCATAAAAAGCTACCTGTGTACCACTCCCCGAACTCGAGAGGAGAAGCTGTTTGATCAAGATATTCCCAACCGAAAATCCAATCGCCAAAAGCAAAGAGGAGACGAGCAGAGAGACAAAAAGAGTAAATGCCCTATTCTTTCCTTTTATTTTTTCCGCATATGCTTTAACGAGTTTTTTCATAATAGATAAAATAAATTAATTTGAAAAACTCTGGATTTTCCAATTGGTAAGATTCTCTCGCAACTTGAATTGATACATGCCTCCGGTCTGCGCCCATTTCATAAGCACCTCAACGGCTATTTCATGAGTGCCCGAAGAATCACCTGGCGCTTCGTGAAAGGTAATTTCTCTCGTATAAATCGATGGCTTCAGATTACCAGCCCCTGTTTCGCCATATGTTCCATTGTCAACATTTACATTCAGAAGAGCGCAGGTATTGCTCGGGCAAGCTTCAAGTTTATACCCACCTGCAGTTCGTACTAAAGAATACTTTTGCGGTGCAGGAGTCGAAGCATTAGCAAGAGCAGGAGCAGTTTCCAAGACCCCAGAGAGATATGTCATTTCCTGAAGCCATTCTGATGCTGAAATATTTCTAAAGGAATTGCGATCGCGAAGGTTTCTGATATGTTCAATTGATTCTTGGGCCAAATAATATGCAGTCATTTGATCTCGAGCAAAGAATGAGGTCCGTAAAGCCTGTGAGATGATGACAATGGGACCAAGGACCGCAATAACAAGGATTGAAATAGCAACCAGGGATTCGACAATGGTAAAAGCTCCTGTTGTGGGTTTTGTGACCTTGTTCGCATCAGCACCTACTGTGCCTATCTGCAGCTTCATATAATATTCTTTGATTTTGAGAATGGGATTTTTCATAAGAATAATTAAATATTAAGCAGACGTTGTGATACAAAGGTCTGAATACTGAAATCCGAAATCTGGGTCTTATTAATGTAAGCTGTACCCTTGATCACGATAAAAATACCTGGCTGATCTACACCTTTGTCAGGAACGCTCGCATAAAAGTCCAAAGTTTTAATATCAACGTCCGTTGAGGTGATGATAAGTGTTTCATAATTGGCCGGGTTACTACAATCAGTAACATTAGATGGGCAATAATATTTCATAATTCCTTTTCGACCATTTGCATCGGGATCTGAAAGCCAATACTGAACCGCCCGCGGAGAACCAGAGATAGTCGACATAAAACTCATGATCCGTTCTGGCGATGAAGGGGTGCAGTTTGGTATCTCATTACCAACAATAATTGTTTGCACACTCATATCACAGGTATATTTAAAGCCGGTTTTCAAGTCTCTCACCATACTTTCGATAGCAGAACTCAGGTTATTTGATACAGAGTTGATGGCGAGGGTCTTTTTATTTCCGTCAATAATAGAAAGGAGTGCGCCCAACACAATAACCATAACCACCAAAAACAGAGCTACAGAGACCATGACTTCAATCAAAGTGAAAGCACTTTTGGCTTTGCTATGGAAAAGTTTTATATTATTGTACGGAATTTTCTTCATATATTAATTATTGATTGACACATGCTGGATATGGACTGAAAACATTCTCCACATGAATTTGTCCGGTAGATTCAACTACAATCGCTCGACAGTTATTGCCCGCCAAAGTATTTACCACGATATAAGCCGGACCTTTGACAATCGGCGGGTTGGTATTTACCACAAACGAAGCCTCTGGATTAGGTCGCTTGAACAAAATACTTAATTCAGTCTTAGCGGTATCAGCAGTGCTTGTGCAGGGATGCCCTGCACCCGGAGCATGGGCGGCACAAATTGCCACAATCTTACTTCCGTTTTGTTTCTGAAAATCATACGTCGCAAATGTTTCTGCACCGAGATCATATGTCTTGTCATCATCTTTATCATTAAACAAAACCAATTGCTCGGGATTATTCATATTTACATAAATACCGAAACCGCCTTTGAAGTCATTTGGATTCCCTGCCCCTATTTCCGCACGCACACCAATACCATAGGCCTGGGCCTCACGAATAGCTAGAGCAATCTCATATGCAAGATTAGTAATCAGAATATTATTGCTCAATTCTTTTTGATTCCACAAAGCCACAGACATGATAACTGTGAATATTCCGATCACAACAATCAATTCCACAATAGTGAAGCCCCTCTTGAGATTTGTGAGAATATTCTTCACTTTAAATAGATTCTTTATACACATAATAGGAAAACATTCAACGCTGTTCAAATTCGATCAAACACTGAATATAAACAAATTATACCCTAAAACATAGACAGTGAGGAGGCCTAAAATGAGAAAAGGTGCAAAAGGTACCTCGCTTTTGAAATTGAGATTTGGAATATAACCTTTGCGGATGAGATATTTACCATAAGGAGAGCGACTAAACACATAAAAGAGATACAGAGCAGCAAAAACGATGAGGGCATAATAATGAATAAAATAAGCGCTGAGTGCTGCTGTTGTTGCGATAATAGTCAGTCGGCGCAGATGAGAAGTTTCTGGTCTACAAATAAGTATGAGGATTGAAAAGAGTGCCCCAAACCAGAACCCAAAAATGATAGCTGTTCCCCCGGCCGAGAGCCCGAGCATCCAGCCAATTCCTAAAGCTAATTTTGCATCTCCCAACCCCATCCATGTGCCACGAGACAAGAGCCAAATCAAGTAAAAAGGCAAAGCGAGGATAATCCCAGCCAATATTACCCACCAACTAAGGGCACCTATGATGATTTGTGAGATTAAAGCCAGTAATGCGAATAAAAATACCGCAGGATCCGGAATAATTTTATGTCGGATATCATATGCTGTCATTGCAACCAAAAGTGAAACTATGGCACAGTCGACAACCATCTTTATTGCGATAATCAATGCATTATGCTGAATGAGAGGTGCATTATGCCAATATACAAAGACGAATAAACAAGCCGTCGCGACTTCTACCAAAATATACTGTACAGAAATCTTTGACTTGCACGTTCGACACCGGCCACCAAAACACAAATAACTAAGAGCCGGGATTAGATCAAGTCCACGCAGGGTTCTCCCACAAGAAAAACATTGTGATCTGCCCCCTAAACCTTTGCCTGTATTGTACCTAAGGATGACAACATTCAGAAAACTACCGATAATCAAGCCAAGAATAGCAAAAAAGATGATAAGGAATATATCCATACAGTGTTATTATACCGAAAGCCTGCCGAATACCAAAGAAAACTAGTTACAACGACTGGTAGTCAAATTAATAATCGTTGCCTGTGCTGCCCCCGTACTATCAACACACCAAGCAGAACTATCTCCTAGAGTTGCTGAAAAAGCCCAACTAGTTGCAGAAATGGCACAACTTGTTGATGCAGTAGAACCGACTTTTGTGTTGATCGAGGTTATGGCATTTCTCAAGGAACCTGTGACTGAAGTTGAACCGAATAGATTTGTTGTTGTAGCAGTGCCACATTTTGACGTCGCCCCGTAATCTGCCGTGTGAACTGGTCCATACGATGAGCCATTGTTTGCATAAAATAATTCAGCCTGACCGCGCATAGATGACATTGTTGATTTAATTGAAGCACTATCCCCTCTTTTTCTTGAAGTACCAAGTGAGGCCATTACAATTGCAGCTAACAAACCGATTAGCGCGATAACTACGAGAAGTTCAAGTAAAGTGAAACCTGAAACTTTTTTATTATTTTTTATGAACATATCTTTGATTATACACCAAGCAATTTCTATGACTAGATATTATTCAAAATGCCTGTGTACAAATTATGAAAAAATAAAACAGCGCACCGTTAAGTGCACTGTTTTATTTTCAGACTAAACTGAAACTAGTTACAAGCAGCAACTGATGTTACAAAACTTGAAGTTGAAAGGGCATTTCCTTTACTATCAACACAGAAGTGAGTTGATGAACCTGAAGGCATTGGAGATGACACCGCCCATGCAGTCGCATTTGAGTGACATGAAAGACTCATACCTGTTCCGTTCTGAGATTCAGCACCTGCAATCAATGTAGTCAAAGCAGTCGAAGTTGTAGCTCCGAAGAGGTGGTTACCAGATGTACAGACTGATGCAGTCGGACCATATGAGTTACCGTTACCCGAATAATACAATTCTGCCTGCGCTCGCATGTTTGAGAGCGTTGCCTGAACCGCCGCATCCTGACCCTTTGTTCGAGCTGAAGTAAGGGATGCCAAGACAACAGATGAGAGAATACCGATGATGGCGATAACCACCAAAAGTTCAATCAATGTAAAACCTTTCTGTAATTTTTTCATTTTTATAAATTTATAATTAACGTTAATCTAAAATTCTAATTTTCTAATCAAACCTACTGATCTCTAAAGATCCCCGTAAGGTTGTCTAATTATAGCAGTTAGATTGCATAATGGATTAAAGTTAAAAATATTCTTGTGGATAAATAAATCATTCTAAATATAAAACCTCTTAGAACCTTGCGGAGAAGCTTGGCTTCGAGCAGGAGCAGTATTTTTAGCAAAGAGAAAAATAAAAACAACCTCTTCGTGCTGTCCTCGGTTTCGATAAAGGTTACTTAATCGACCTGCGGAGGCACTTCAGAGGTTGTTTTTATTTTTTAGAAGCTGGCAGAAATATTGTAAATAGGAATCAAAACTGATGCGAGGAGAACACCTACTCCCAAACCAAGAAGCACGATCATGGCAGGTTCAATCAAATCAACCAAAGTGTCTACGGCCTGCATTACTTCTCGCTGATAGAATTTCGCCAATGTCTTCAAAATATTTCCGAGTTCACCGGATTCTTCACCAATTTTCATCATTTGAATCATGATACCTGGAATTTCGGGATACTTTGACATCGCATCAGAGAGCGACATACCACCTTTTACATCATCGAGACTTTTTATAATAATATCTTCGAAAATTTTATTATCAACAACGGTCGAAGTGAGCTCCATCGATTTGATGACAGGGACACCGCTCGAAAGCATGGTATTGAAGTTATCTGCAATACGTGAGAGGTATAGTTTTCTAAACAAATTTCCAATATAAGGGAAATGGATCTTGAAGCTCGAAATAGCGTATTTACCTTGGTCTGTAAAGCTATATCTCCAGAGAACGAAGCCGAGACCAATCAAGACAATGAGCATTGGAACCCACCAATTAACCATGAAATTACTGAGACCGATAACGATTTTTGTATAGATCGGTATTTCTTGTCCACCATCGACGAGAATCTTGCTGATCTTTGGAATAACCACGGTAAGCATAAGGGTCATCACCGCAACGAAGGTAAAGATAACGAAGGCGGGATAGATCAAAGAGTTCTTTACCTTGCTCGTAACCTCGTAGTTTCGATCCAAATAATCTGCAAGAAATTGGAATGTCTCATCGAGTTTTCCGGATTCTTCTCCGGCTTTGACCATATTCACATAGAAGTTTGAAAAAACTTTTGGATGCTTTGCAAGCGCCGCTGAAATCGCACTACCCCCTTGGATATCATCAGAAACTTGTGTCAAAACTATACGAAGAGGCTTATTTTCAGCTTCAGTTGAGAGTAGGCGAAAAATTCGAAGCGCCGATACCTGAGAAGAAAACAAAGTGGCCATCTGTCTCGAGAGAATCACCACATCCTTCTGCTTTACTCGCTGAAAAAGCCCAAGATCTTTGTTCAAAATCCCCACATCATCTGCAGGATGGATTGAGACCAATGTTAGATTTCTACGCTGAAGCGAGTTAACAGCAATATCTATAGTTTGTGCATCAATAGACCCATCTTCTTGGACACCGGACTGATTAACGACTTTATATTTGAATAACATAGGTATACAGAAATTATATCAAACGTTCGAGCACTTTTGGATTAAGAGATCGCTGGTAAGCATTTTCGATACTAATCTCCCCTCTGCGGACGAGATCAGCCAGACAACGATTCATGTCTATCATACCCTCGGCAATACCTGTCTCAATCACTGTATTGATTTCATGTGTCCTTTTTTCACGAATCAAGTTTCCAACCGCGGCATTGGCGACAAGTAATTCATATGCAGGAATCTGGCCGCCAGAAATACGTGGGACAAGTCTTTGTGAAAAGATTCCAGACAAAGCACTAGCAAGCTGTACGCGGATCTGGTCCTGTTGATTTGCAGGGAATGTATCAATAATACGATCAATGGTCTGGGCCGCAGAGTTTGTATGAAGCGTAGAGAAGACCAAGTGGCCAGTTTCTGCAGCTGTAATAGCGGCCGCCATTGTTTCGTGATTACGCATCTCACCCACCAAGATCACATTCACATCTTGTCGCAAAGCTTCAACCAAAGCATTTTCAAATGTATTAGTGTCGATACCGATTTCTCGTTGATCAATAATACTTTTCTTTTGTTCATATAGATATTCAACAGGATCCTCAATCGTGACAATATGTTCTGATCTCTCCTGATTGATGAGCTCAATGAGCGCTGCAAGCGTCGTAGTCTTTCCTTGTCCCACCGGACCAACCACCAAAAAGAACCCTTGCTTCTTTCGGGCAAAAGATTCGAGAGCGGCAGGTAAACCTAAATCAGTTACATTTTTAATCTGTTTTGGAATAAGTCGAAGGGCTACACCGAAACTTCCTTGCTGAATAAATGCATTACCTCGAAAACGAGCAAGGTCTTTGAATTGATATGAAAAATCATGTTCTTTGGACGATATAAACTTCTCAAGACCCGTGTCTCCAATTAAATATCTGAGCATTCCTTCAATATCTTGGTGCGTAAGCGGGGCTTTTTTTACCAAAGGCAAAAGCATACCAGAGGTTCTAATGGTTGGATGACGGCCTTCTGATAAGTGAAGGTCGGAGGCACCCTCTTTGTACACAGTGTCTAACAATTCTTCGATAAGTGTTTTGTAATCTGTTTTTTCGCTCATGTGATTTTGTACTATTATTTATTTCTTCTATTTATATTATGCCCGCATGCCATGATGCTTATTAGCAAGCATTCGCAAAACCTCGGTCACGACTTCAGACGGAATAGTTGTAGCTTTTACAATATACCCATCAATACCGAGCCGCTTGGCTTTTTCTATATCGCTCGATTGTCCTTGATTACTCAAAATCAAAACAGTGGCGTTTTTGGCAAGATCAAGTTTGCGCATATTTTCGAGCATTTCCAAACCGTCCATAATAGGCATGACAATATCAAGGACGATCGCATCCGGTACTAATCCACCCTTCAATAGATCGAGAGCGTATTTGCCGTCCCCTGCTGTATTAACCTCAAAATGCTCTTTTTGGAACTTGATTGAATACATGTTCAAAAGAAACTTATCGTCATCTACAATGAGAATTTTGTATGGTGCACCTTCAGTCATATATATTGTTCTTTAGGCTAAGTGTATCATAACCCCGGGCAATTATCCGCAAGGAGCCTGTTGATTACACCTTATTGATTTCTTCGAATGGAATTTCTTTTCGAAGAGCCTTGATCATGGCATCTTCTTTCATACTAATCATACCTTTTTCGCGCAATAACTTACCGATAGCCACTTCTGTCGGTTCTTTAAGGATGATCTTTTCGAGGTCTTTATCCATTTCATATGTTTCCAGTACCGCTTGTCGACCCTTGATACCTTTTGGACATTCAGGGATCGGATTGACGCGATACATTTCATTACCTTGTGGAATTTCAGATCGGAATTGCTCTGGTAAATCAGCAAACTGCTTATCAATCATCATTTTAATACTGTCATCAACTGGAACAGTCTTTACAGCAGGCTCATATGCTTTACCTACCAGTCGCTGACCCATACCGAGAATCAAAGTTGGCGCAATCAAATAAGGGTCGATGCCCATATCTACAAGTCGAGGAATAATACCGATTGAAGAATTGGTGTGAATAGTTGAAAGTACAAGGTGACCTGTCAAAGCGGCTTGGATAGCAAGCTGTGCTGTTTCTTTATCTCGGATCTCTCCCACCATGATGATATCTGGGTCTTGTCGCAATGTTGTACGCAAACCAGTTGCAAAAGTGTATCCAATTTCTGGATGAATCTGCGACTGACTCACGCCCTCCATCACATATTCAATCGGGTCTTCGAGTGACAATACATTTTGTTCATTTCTATTGATTTCCTGCATCATGGCATAAAGCGTCGTGGTCTTTCCTGAACCAGTAGGACCAGAGATCAAGATCAAACCATATGGTCGAGCCAATGCACGCTGAATCATTTCGAGGTTTCTTGGAGAGAATCCGAGCTTGTCGAGCTTTTGCACACTTTTGTCTGGATCAAGGATTCGCATTACCACTTTTTCTCCCCAATTTGTAGGAAAAGTAGAAACACGAAAATCGATTTTACGAGCATCGATACGAGCAGAGAAACGTCCGTCTTGCGGCTTTCTCTTTTCATCCAATTTCATATTAGAAAGAATCTTGATACGAGCAACCACCGCATCATGCACTTTTGCGGGCAAAACGATACTGGTATTCAAAATACCGTCTACTCGAAAACGAATACGAACCTTGTCTCTTTGCGGTTCAACGTGAATATCGGATACATCACCCTCGATGGCATACCGAAGCATGGTGGCTACAATTTTTGTAACCGGCGCATCCTCGATAATATTTGGATTATTGATGCCTTTATTTTGTTCTGGACCTTCGCGAGTAATCTCCACATCGGCTGCAGCAAATTCACTCTCGAGATCAGTCAGGGCTTTGTTCACTTCTCCGCCTAGACCTTTGTAATATCCAAGTGCTCGATTGAAATCATCTTCTGAAATAATGAAAACTTTGAACGGTAGATTTATCTTTGAGGAAATAAAGTTCAGTGCATCTCGCGCCTCGATACTGTCCGGATCTACCACACCCACTTCGAGCACGCCGTCTTTGACAGCAAGTGGAATAAATTTATAGTGCACAGCCGATTCCTCGGGGATATATTTGAGAACATCAAAAGGAATGTCTCTCTCGCCGAGAGTTTTGGTTGGAACCTGAAGATATTCGCTTTTGGCTTTGGCAATCTGATCTGCGGTAATACCTCGCTCTCGCAAGATTTCTTCTATAGGGCGGCCTGCAGCCAGAGATTCTTGCGTAATAAAACTCGCATCATCCTTGGTGATGACATTCTGACGCGAAAGGACATCGAGAAAACTCATACTTATATTTTACACTAAATAATCGTAGCTGCGAATGCCAGATAAAGAAAAACCTGTTTAAAATTAACGTCGTGGAGTTGTGCCCCGAGCTGGTGTAGTTGTTGCTGGTGTCGAAGTCGCAGAGGTTGTCGTCGCAGATGTAGGGACAAAATTACGAGAAGATGTAGGATTACCGCGCAATACAATATCTTCTGGGAAGAGAATATTATCCACGCCAATATCCAAGAATGGGTTTGGACGACCAACATCTCTTTCGCCCAAAGGTCGACTCTGGTCTACCAACTCTCGATATATAGGATCCTGGAAGAAACCAGAATCAAATTTAATATTTTGGATGGCGAGCAATTGCAATACAAAGGCTGCACCAGGATCATCCGCAGCAACACCTCCGGAAGCCGGATCAACGATGGTTTTTTCAAGTCCAGATCCGCTTGTAGGAGTACTCGGCTTTTTTACCATTCCATAACCAAAGAAAACAAGTATGATGACAATTGCCCCTATGAACAAACCTTTGTGATGTGAAAAGAATGATCCCATAAATTTTATTTAAGCCAGTAGGTTTGTATAGTAACACTGAAGTTCGATCGACCAGTTTTAGCGTCAGGTGCAGCAAATGTAATGCTCGTCACATCTACGAGACGCAAACTTCGCTCGAGTGTCTGAACGAAATCGATAAATTTCTCGTAAGTGGTATTAACACTAAATGACATTTTGAGGGATCCAAATTTCTTATTATCAGGACCAATATCTACACCCCCAGATCCCGAGCCAGCCGTTGGAGCAGCAGTAGTTCCTCCTCCGCCAATACTCGGATTCAAAAGTTCCATGCCTTTGTCCCGAGCAATATTATTGAGTTCGATAATGAGGCCAATATTTTCCACACTGTCAGGAACCATTTTGGTGATGCGATTCAGATCTACATCGCTAATATTATTTCGCTCAATCGCCAATTTATCTCGAATATCGCGAAGTTGATTAGCCTTCTTCAAAGCATCTGTGATTCGCGCCAATGATGCATTATTATTCTTGGCTTCCTGGTAGGTAGGATTTGTAAAAAATACAAAACTTCCGATTGAAGCGATGAGGAAAAGAATTGGAAGGAAAATTCTGGTCATGATAATTATCGATTAGCCGGCGGTGTAGCTGGTAATGTTGGCGTAGTGCCAGCAGGAGTCGCGGCCGCAGGTGCAGCTTGTGATTGCTTTGCGGCATTTATCCTGTTTTGGTAGTACTCGACCACATACGGATCAATACCTGAGCTAAAGGTAAAAACCACTACATCCTTCTGCTTCGAGAAATTGCTAAAGATCGGACTACGGAAAGAATTCTGTAATTCTGCTTTAGTGAACTGCTGTGCTTGAAGGGCCATACTTTCATAATCCTGGGCCTCACCAGACATACTAATGAGGATTTTGCCATTACCCCCATTTGTATAAGAGAAGTTACTGAAGCGAACTGTTCGGAGAGTATTATCCTGAAGTCTTGGGAAAATGGCTGAAGCGCCGATATGGCTTTTGAGCAACATGCTGGCCACATCGATACGATTATCGAGTCGTGTAAATTCATTTATCGAATTACTGTCAAAAGCATTCTTATGATCTTCGAGTTGTTTCTTTCCTTTTTCAATTTGTCCAAGAGTTGTTTTATTCCACGCAAAAACACCGACCGCAGCCGCGCCACTTGCAATCAAGAGCAGGAAGCTAATGAGAAAAAGAACACCCATGCCACCACGCCTATGTTCTGTCTCACCCGTCACCGGCTGATGAGGAATAAATGAAGTTTGAAATTTAGTTTCTACCATTGAACTTTATAATGAAAGTATATCACTTTTGCGGATTTTGACTCAATAGATATGTGTACATAACTATTTTTACCATATCGCTATTGCACATTTACAAAAACCCTTAACGCTTCTCCTGTAACTTGCGCAATGCAATACCGATCGATACATCGAATTCAAGTCCAGTTGCTTTGAGCACGTCTTCCATGAATGCAGGTGTTTCTACTTTTGCAAACGGTGCACCAAGCTCGACTTCAGTTTGAAAATTCGCTCGGGCTAATTCAAATACCCCTTTCATGGCACAGCCTCCACCAACCAAAATCACTTTTCCTAGTGGCTTATTGAATTTGCGCTGATAGCTCAGTATCACACTATTGGCCTCAGAGAAAATGAAGTCGAGGGTAAGCGAGATAACTTCAAATACATTTTTTTCATCTGCCACAACTCCGGTACCTAGGTTGCGCTTGATATGTTCGGCACGATCAAAGGTCACATTCATGCCGCGCATAATACTCATGGTCACATCCTGTGATCCTTTATTAATGATATGCGAGTAGCGCACAACACCTCTCTCTAATATATAAATTTTGGTAGAAGAAGCCCCCAGGTCGAAAATCATAACTGGTGCAGTCTCTCCTGTTAGCAATGCGCGTGTACCACTAAACATTTCAATCTCAAAGAAACCAGTATTTATGCCAGCTTGCTGCACAATCGAACTATATGTATTTAAAACTTCATTATGAATTGAAACGACGAGGACCTGCGTTTTTGGAATAGCGGTTGTGCGATTACCATCCTCATCGGCAGGTTCGATAAAATCCAAATCACCGGCCGCTTCGCGAGGGATCACCCACCAGTCGAGAGTTACTTCGCTAATTGGTACGGGAATATATTTTCGAGCCTCAAGTGGAATCATTTCTTTCAGTTGTTTTTCATCGAGCATGGGCAATTCCATGAGGGTCACGAGACTTGATTTAAAAGGAATAGATACACCGGCATTGAGGGTTGTAACATTGGCTTCTTTGAGCAAATCCTTGATAGCTTCGGCGATCTTGTCAGCTGGCAGACTGGTTACCTGTCCAACAGAAAGACCGCCATATGGACCAAGAGCAATTTCACCGTATGTTTCGAGGATTGCCCTCCCTTTTCGCTTGCGCAATTGAACAACCTTTATTGACGAAGAGCCGATATCGATGCCGATTACGCTTTCTTCATTTTTTTTAAAAATATTTTGTAAAAAATTCACCATGAGAAAGATATGATGCGGGTCCTGCCGAAAGTCCGGATTGCCAAAAAAGATCCGTACGGCAGACGTACCGCTTTATTCTATAAGTATATATCACATAACCTATTAAGGAAATATGAAAGACATATTATATGTTGGAAATATCCACCGAAAGATCACTTGTTTGCATAAATACGCAGACGAAGACATAAAATTGATTGTCAGACAGGCAAAATTACTCAATCCTAGTGCAATTATGAAGGTCGCATTAAGTTTTTATGAATTTTTCTGCACCGAATATCAAACCAAACATCAAACGGAGCAAAACATATCAGCCAAACCGCGCATTTTGCTCTTGCATAGTCCCTCTTCCACCTTCGCTCTGCGCAAGAGAAAGCGAGATCATTTGAGCTTGGTTCTGGAAAAGATCAAGGATTTATCTAATATGGACAAAAGAATTGAAATCGACATCTGTCCGAATGCTTTTTTGATTGATATTGATAAAAGAGATCCGCAACATCACAAGAATCGGCAAGGTCGGCTGCACGATACCGGCGCGAGATTCAAAATTTTATATAAATTTGATGAAAATTTCATCTTGAGTGTGAAAAGATATTCTTGCGTCCACATTATCGATGATGTGACGACGACTGGGGCTACGTTAACCACTCTTCAGAATTTGATGAATGAATATTTCAGAGAAAAGATACCTGTGCGAGCGTTGGCGTACGCGCATTAATATCCTCCAAGCCACGATGCACCAGAAAAATATCCATGTAAGAGAAAACCGAAAATAAGTAAAACTACCATGACCCAAAACCAGATAATTTTTGCCCTCTTTCGAATAGCCATCTCTGTCTCTGGATTTGCTGGTGTGTATGGTCTACGTAATGTTGAGATCGAACTTTTTCCCATTCCCCAAATCAAGAGTGCGATAAGTAGGACAAACACTACATAAAAAAGATACTGTTGCATGATAAATATATTATACACATAAAAAACACAGGCCGGTCCCTCATCGGGACCGGCAGAGCGGTAGTACTTACCTCAGTACACTATATGCCTCACTGTCACCAGTGGGCTCGACCGCCGCTGCAGACCAGTCGCCGCCGGTCAGTTCATCGACCATGGTGGTACGTGCGAAATCTGTAGCAAGGATAACTTCGCCGATGATTTCATTACCATCGAATGGATCGACTTCGCCGTCAGAGACTATGACGCGGTCATTCCGACAGATGAAGATCCCGTATCCGCGCTCGCCCACATCGTCAGGGACGATGATTACAGCGTCTTCGGGGATCTTGTCAGCGGATATGTCAGATTCGTACTTATGATGTTGAGTGAGTCCAGTAAACTTGTTCATAACAGTGTGGCGGGGATTGGGGTTTTGACCAGAGAACACGGTCGGATCCAAAAGAACGGGCCTTATTTCTATAATAAGACCCAAGACTTGTCAATAAATATCATTTCCGTCCAATTACATTTAAAACTTCAAAAATTCCACTGAATCCAAAACTTCTTCTGCGATATCATTCAATTTCCCCTCTTGTGCTTTGAATGTCCTAAACGCAAACCAATATTCTGTCCGCCCCACCCTCGTCGAATACCAAATTGTCACCACCGGCTTATCACTCAATGCTCCGAATTGTTCATCCAACATATACCAATAATAATTATTGCCATTCATTGATGCATCGCCATAATTGCGAAGCACAGCACTCGTGAGACCAATTGGCTTTCCTAAATCCAAATAGACACGGCTTGAAAAATATTCAACCGCCTGCCCTTTTGTATGAAAATCTTTGTAAATTGTTGCCGCTTGGCGCGTACATTCCGGTTTGGCAGTTCTGGCCATGGTATTGACGATGACATCTTTGTATACAAATGAGGCAACTTCATCACTCAGGACTTCTTTGGTATATTGCCAATCCACTATCGGTTCTTCGAGTGCAATATTCAATTTATAAAATTCGCTCTTGATCGTGCTCGATTGCCCATCGCGCATCAATCTCGCATCCCTCACATGTGGCTCAAGACTTTGAAGTGGAGCCGTGCAATCTATAGCTTTAGTATCCTTTTCGGCGAGAGCTTCTACCATGCCACGACGACCGGATGTATTAGAGAGATTTGCCGTAGTTACAGAATCCAATGAAAAAGGATTGGCAATGCGTCCAACAGCGACATATGCCAAGGGCACCATGACGAAGAGGATGAGAGCGATACCAACCAGTACCCAAATGACGGGCCAGACTTTTTTCATAATATTCCGACGCTGACTATGACAGTGAAGCGGGAGTATTATTGAACACCCAAATGGGCTTTTTTTCAAGTTGGAGGTTTGGGATAAAATGTGTTAACGTAATACCGAATTAGGCCAAAGGAGACGTGTCAGAGCGGTCGAATGTGCCTCTTTGCTAAAGAGGTAGGCTGCCTTAAAACGGCCTCGAGGGTTCGAATCCCTCCGTCTCCGCCACAAAATAAAATGACCTGCACTGCTGCAGGTCATTTTATTTTGTCTCGAGAGATGGATGTATGAGAAAGGCGGAAGAGATGCCGAGCCAGCAGGCGAGGCTCTGAGCCGGGGTCGCGAAAATTTCTGAGCGACGGCGAGGAAATTATTCGTGACCGAAGACCGATGTCTCCGCCAAGAAAACAAAGTATCGAGGATGACTCAAGTGCCCCGAAAGGGGTATTTGATTTACAATAAGAATTATAGTTATAACTAAAAACTGCTTATAAATGATTGTATTCAACAATTTATCGATTTAACTGTGATTTATATGGGAAGAAAAAATAAACAAAATATTACAAGGGTCCAACATTTTATACCACGTTTTATTTTGAGAAGATTTACAAATAAACAAGGAAAAACCAACTTCGTTGACAAGCGATACGGAAGTAAGGGCAAAGCTCCTGACGGGGCTATGTACAAGGATTTTTTCTACGAACATGATGATTTCAACCCAAACGAGATAGAAGACCTTCTTGCAAGTAGGGAAAATATTTATGCTCCAATTATCGAGAAGATTTTAAGTTACAAAACCTTAACAATAGATGAGCATAAAATATTGATAGAATTTAGGCATACTACTTATTATCGATCAAATGAATTTTTTGGATTTCACAGATTCCAAAAGCGTAGAGGTGAAAATGATTGGATGGAAAGATGGGATTGGAAATCAATTAATGGTCTTTATAGTTCGGACGACTGGGACAAAGATATAAAAAAGTCTCAGCTCAGGGCTATAAAATCTGTCATTAGCGGAGATGATGCCGCTTATTCTGTTAGCTTGTGGACGCCCATCTGTTTTCTTTTTACCTCGAAAGGAAAAAAGTTTATGGTAAGCGATAGCGGCTCTCTGTGTAGAGGAGATGAAATGAACGGTATTGTCATCATCGTCCTTTCTCCTTTGCATGCCATAATGTTTCCACGAACGATAAAAGCCGTCGAATTAATGGAGAAACTAAGAGTAAAAAACGATCAATCTACTATTATCTTCGAAGACATATCAGATAAAGATGTAGACATAATTAACAAAATGGTTTTGGAAGATTCATTTGAATATTACATAGATCCAAATATTAACTAGCGACCCGCATACCACGGCTTCGCGCCAAGAAAAGCGCCAATATATCCTTACAGGACCTCGAAACCCTGGTACTTAACCCACCTGCTCCGCAAAATTTAAATACCCCGGCTTCCCTGCCGCGGTATTTAAATTTCTGAGATGAAGGGTGAGAAAGCCGGACGAAGTTGCGCAATGAGCCGGCATCGTGTAACAATTGCGACAACACCCTATCGGCGAAGTGCAACAAGGAGGCGGGGTCGACGGGCTTTTTGCGAAGCAAAAAGAACCGGTGACCGAATCCCTCTGTACTAAGTTCAAAAAGAAGCGCAACACTTTCTTTACTTTCTTTTAAGATCATGGAGCCGAGAAAAATATTTACCCTAGATGCCAGAGATAATGTCCTGCTCGAAGTCATAAGTCATGATGTTGATAAGACAGCTATCTACAAATTCATAAACAAAACCTTCGATGAGATGGTTTCCATACTAGAGCAGAAAGGTATTCAGTATGACGAATTGAAAAATGCCTTGATACCACATCGCGACAAAAGAGAAGTGGCTTTTACCTTTAATCGAGAAAGTATAGATTCAGGCTGGTATGGAAACGATGTCTTCACTCAACTCATTCCGCTTTTAGACAAAAGAAGTTCTCATAGCATTTTGAATGGCGATATGTTGGGCTTTGACAAATATAAAGAAAATATAAAAGAAAAGTTTTTAAATAATTTGATTATGGCACGAGATTTTGAATATAAAGTCCAACACCAATTCTATTTGGTGTATCTGAATAATCTCACAGATGAAATGGTGAAAAATATCAACGATAGATTATTAAACTACACACCCTATGTCGGTTTTCTTGATCTGACACACAACTCTTTTATGAAAACGTATCTTTCTATGACGTTAGCCAATTGCTGTCTCAAGTTTAAGGATATGGTCATATTTGGCCATGAGCCAGACCGAGATAATACTGAGAACGTAAACATGTCAGGATATCGGTTTGAGGAAAATGACTATGTTTGCAAAAGCATTAGTGATGATTATTACGGATTATTTCTTTCGTACAAAATAGAACGGCAAACTTTCCCTAATGAAAAAGATACAGGCTTTTCCATAAATGCACTTACTGACGATATTCATCAAGTGCCGGATCTCGATATTATCATAGAGGAACCTAAACTGCTCTACTTACTAAAAGAGAAAGAAGCGAATCTTAAGCGAGCCGAGCTACTCGGACTTACCACAGAAGAATTAGCCAAGTTCATAAAGAGTAAGATTGAGATGAACTATGTCTACAATCTCACATATCTACCAAAACACAATACCTTGAAGTTTAATGTGATGATTGATGTAAAAGGTAAAAAGATGGACACACAAGTCAAGATTGTGGCCTCTTTAGAGTATCAGCCCCAAAGTAGGCAGTTGAGGCTTATAACCCTGTTTTAATTTTGTCGAGAGATGGATGTATGAGAAAGGCGGAAGAAATGCCGAGCCAGCAGGCGAGGCTCTGAGTCGAGGTCGCGCAAATTTCTGAGCGATGTCGAAGAAATTATGCTTGACCGAAAACCGAGGTTTCCGCCGGGAGGATATCTTTTCAAAAAACTAATTATATTGAGTTTTTAGCAATTTAAATTTGATGACTTTGCAATTTCCACAAACGCATTACAAATACACACTTTTATCATCTTTATTTTGAGCCCTTATTTAAATACGGGTACTCAAAACTATTGACAACTTTCTGTAAGTGTTTTTAGAGATATTTGTATAACAGTTATCCACTAAAATATCATGTACTCGATGCTATGATAGACACGCCCGAAAGAGCTCTCTCGACGGCCCACATGCTCCGACTACACCACTAGTCCATTAAATAAGTTTGTAATAGAACCTATGCCATGGCTAATGATGCAAATCGTTGCTTGTGGTATAGGCTCTTATTTTTTAAGAGTGTACGGCGGGTTGGCAGAGTAGTCGAATGCACCAAGCTTATACCTTGGAAGACTTTTACTGGGTCTCGCAGGTGC
>DALYDD010000001.1:61209-72220 GCA_031973395.1 Minisyncoccota bacterium
CCGCCGCAATTCACATATATTTTGACGGTGTTCACCGAGTAATATATACTTCAGGTGCCCAGTAAAGGTCTAAGCGCAAGCTTAGTATTGGCTGCAAAGCCGGAGATTTATAAGCAATAATTTTGCTTTATATGTAACTTTCAACACACAAGTGTTGAATCTCAACAAAAGGCCTTCCCTTATAGGAGGCTTTTTGTTTTAATGCGATTATCACGGAGTCCCAACAAGTTTTGTTAGAGCACCTTTCGTTCTTATCGAGACAAATAAATTTGATAAAACAACAATATGAATGCAGAAAAACTTAAGCAGATCAGGGAAGAGAGTCAATACAGAGTATACGGGACCAATCATTTAAACTTGAAACTGAACCGTTTGAGGTTTTGAAAGCATAACTACCCCCCCCACACCGCACCCCTTGATGCCAGGTTTGTTAATAACCAAACCGATAAATTCTTCAAGATTAATCGCTAGTAGATGCTTTTGTAGATCTTCGCGAAACTTCTCGAGATACAACAACCTCACGAACTCTCACATTGTCAACCTTTGAACTTGCCAGATTTAAGATAAAATACTGTTATACATGTCTAAGACTAACAAATTCTCACTTATCTCACTATTTGCCGGTTGTGGTGGGTTAGACTTGGGCTTTATCGGCAATTTTGAATTTCTTGGGAAAAAATATCCAAAGAGAAATTTTCAAATTTCTTGGGCAAACGATATCGACCCCCACGCTTGTGATACTTTTAAAAAATACTTTGGACACGACATAGTATGTGGTGATATTAGTAAAATTCTACAAAATAATAACAATTCAAAACCATTCGATAATCCCCTACCTAAAAAAGTGGACATTGTGCTGGGTGGATTCCCTTGCCAAGATTTTAGTCACGCAGGTCGCAGAAAAGGATTTAACAGCACCCGAGGACTGCTTTACCAGAGCATGGCTGAGGTTATTAAAAGAACAAGGCCTGTGTTATTCATGGCTGAAAACGTAAAAGGTCTCCTAACAATGAACAATGGTAAAGCCATAGACACAATAATCAGAGATTTTAAAAAATTGGGATACCATGTAGTTTACAAGCTAGTTACTGCGGCTGATTATGGCGTACCTCAAATGAGACAGAGGGTTATTATTGTGGGTACTCGTAAAGACAAATTACCTCCTTTTGAATACCCTGAACCGATCTTGAATAGCAAGACGTGGGTTGATCTGAAGAAAGCGATCGGGGATTTAGAAAAACTAGAAGAAGGAGCAAAGCCAAATCACTACTGGTCAAAAGCTAAAAAAAATAAAGGCCAAGGAAATTCTTTAGTTTCTTCTAATAAACCAGGGCCCACGATGAGAACAGAACATCATGGCAACATTGAATTTCACTGGAACGGAAGACGACGGTTGTCTGCGCGAGAGGCTGCCCGAATTCAATCTTTTCCGGACGATTTCTTATTTTATCCCTCTACTTCGGCAGCCTACAGACAGATCGGCAACGCAGTCCCGCCAGTTCTTGCGTGGCATTTAGCAAAAGGGGTGGAAACGTTTTTAAATAAAAATTTGAAGTAAAAACATGATCTATACAAAAAATCTCCATGCGAACGAAGAAGATTTTATTGACCTGCTCAGAAGATCCAAGGAAACAATTTTATTAGACCCTGAAATGACTCAAGGTGTGTCCCCTTTGCGTTTTGAGTCACTGGTTTTTGAACATATGCAAAAAGCAGCTGCAGGAGGAATGTTTGAAGGCACAATACACCAGACCAGCGCCCATGCTTTTCCAGACATTGTCGCTAATCACTATTTTGGAGCTGAGGTAAAAATAACTTCCGGAGACCAGTGGACATCGGTTGGAAACAGCGTCTTAGAATCTTCTCGAGTCGATGAGGTTGAAAGGATTTATTTATTTTTTGGTAAAGTTGGCGGCAATCCAGACATACGATATCGCCCCTATCAAGAATGTCTGTCTGAAGTTAGTGTGACTCATTCCCCTAGATACCGAATCAATATGGACCTAGCGATGGGTAAATCCATATTTGATAAAATGGGCATTGATTATGATTCTCTAAGAATAAATTCACCAATACAAAAGATAAAAGAATACTATAGGGCACGCCTCCAAGAGGGCGAAGAGCTATGGTGGATTGATTCTGAAACAGATGAAAGAACAGTTAGTCCTGTGATAAAGCCATATCGGAGCCTTCCTGAAGAAGAAAAGACTGGGATTATCTCTGAGTGCATGATCTTGTTTCCAGAAATGTTTGGTGGCAGTAACACAAAGTTTGAGCGTGCCGCCGCTTATTTAATCGCAACACACAACGTTATATCTGCGAACATACGAGATATATTTTCTGCTGGCGGCAAAGAAGAATTAAATATCCAAGGCAAAACCTTTCTGGTGCCTCAGATACTCCACAAACTGCACACTTACGCTAAGGACATTAATATCAATTTAGAGAAAATGGATGAGGACAGACTAACTTTTTATTGGAGAATAGACCAGGTGCCAAAAAACAGGATTGAGCTCTGGAAACAACTATTAGATCAAAAATCCACAGATACCGGAACAGAAATTAAGGCCTCCGAAATTTTTGAAACAGGGCTCAGATGAAAAAGTTTCCTGAAAAACAGATCGACAAAATACTTGACCGGGTGTCAAATTAAAGATTAAGCTCTTAACTTTTAATTTGAATCGAACGTATTAAATGTTCAGTAGGGAGGCACCCAACCTCCCTACAACCCCCTACTATCATACCCCCAATGCATCAGAGCCTGTCTCTGCCTCGGTCTGCACCATACATCCCCAACCCTACATGCACCCTGAAGCCAGATAATATGCCTCCTCATATTCACCCATCTTTTAATCTGTCTCTCATCATCCGTATGTCTTCGACCCATATAATATCTGCAATACCATTGAAACCAACCGCGCGGATCATCTTTGTGAATCCAACCTTTCTTTTTCCATTCCAAAAGTGACTGACTGGCTTTTACACCAAAATAATTTAATTTCTTATCGTATTTATTTGGACTCAACTTGGCATGAGTAAACCAATTCTTCGGAAATTCATCCCTACAGTCAGTCATATATTTTCCACCAAAAACACCAAGCTCAAGCATTTGCTTCGGTGTCAGATTTGGTTTAAATCGAGGATCAAAATTCTTACCAGGTTTTTCAGTAAGAAAGTATTCATAACCCTTTTGCATTTCATCATTGACGATAATTTTTTTCTTCATAGAGGAAAGAATAATTATACCCAGATCGCTTCATCATCCCTCAAAAGCTTTAAGGTGACTTTCCCCTCCCACTCATTCACTACACTCTGATACTTCCCCTCATACTTCGCATATCCATAATGCGGCAGGACCAAAAAATCCACTAAACCCAAACCTTCATAACTCGTAAGTTCCGGTGCCTCCGCCGGATCATCAAAAACCTTTATCGGCTCAATAGTCGGACCAGCAAGACAAGAACCCGCACTCGATCCCACATAGATCTTCCCTTCTGCTACTAATTTCTTGATCACCTTATCAAAACCACTTTTACGCGCATGATATAAAAGATAAAAAGTATTTCCTCCCGCAACAAAAATAATATCTTTCGCTTTCAAAAAAGAATACACCTCTTCTTCTGTTTTATCTCTAATATTAAAATCCACAACTTTCATTCCCAAATTAACCAAGGCCTCCCTATCCGCATCCATCCAAAGCTTTGTTTTATACATATCTCCCGCAGTTGGGATAAAGGCCACTTTCATATCGCAGGTAGGTAGCATCGCAGCAAATTGGTCTACGACGACGCTGAATTGTGAGGTGAGGAAGATGTTTTTCATAAGATTATCCTAGCACATATCAAAACACGCTATACTATCTCTATATGTCAGATGTAAAAATTGGCTCAGGCAATATCAATGGCAAAGGGGTATATGCCGACAGAGACTTCAAGGAAGATGAGGTGGTTATCAAATATCATCTCACCCCTCTCACAACCATGGAGTATGAAAAATTACCAAAAGACAAAAAGCCCTTTGTGCATACCCATGATGGCAAAAAATATTTATACGCAGAGCCAGAGAGATATGTAAATCATTCTTCATCTCCAAATACCAAGCAAGATTTTGGACGTAAGTGCGATATCGCTACTGAGGATATAAAGAAGGGAGAAATGATCACTACAGATAGAGAAGAAGAGAGGGTTGAGATACAGTAAAGAAACCCTTTATAATCTCCCACTTTTCGGTTACTATAGCCAGATGGAGAAATGGATGAGTGGTTTAAATCAACGGTTTACTAAACCGTCGGCCCTTAATTGGGCCCGTGGGTTCGAATCCCACTTTCTCCGCATCAAAATCAAAAGGGTCTACACTGCTGTAGACCCTTTTGATTTTGACGGAAGATGAGTGTCGATGAGAAAGGCGGAGCTCATGTCCGCTCAGCAGAGCGGACTGCGAGCCGAGGTCACGAAAATTTCTGAGCGACGGCGAAGAAATTATTCGGGACCGAATCCCTCCATATCTCGTTTTTAGCGAAATCAACGCTGAGTAGAGCCACTTTCAAGGTCGCAATTTGCGACCTTGAAAAGAGAGCTTTTTTTCTTCATCTTTTCTTCATATGCTCTATGTTACTCTGCTTGAATTATGAAAAAAGAAATTAATACAGAAATATCATTAAGCCCTGAACTTGTTCAGGAAAAGATTTATATTATTAGAGGTAAAAAAGTTATGTTTGACAGGGATTTAGCAATGCTCTATGGGGTGCCCACAAAAAGACTTAACGAGGCAGTGAAAAGAAATATTAAAAGATTTCCACCAGATTTCATGTTTTCGCTAAATAAGCATGAAATAGAGCCCTCTCAAAGGTCGCAAATTGCGACCTTTGAGAGGGGTAAGAGTAAATATACTAAATATGCCCCGCTTGTTTTCACCGAGCAAGGTATCGCCATGCTCTCCAGCGTCCTAAATAGTGACCGAGCTATAGCCGTAAACATCCAAATCATTAGAATATTCACCAAACTCCGGGAGATGATCGATGCCTACAAAGAACTCAGAGATAAGGTCGAAGAAATGGAGAAAAATAATGAGACTAATTTTAGAGAGATATTTAGAGTTATCAAGTTGCTTATCAAAGAGGATGAAAAGCCAAAGAATCAAATTGGTTTTAAAACCGACTAGGTCGAAAACAGTAGTTTGATACAAACAACACGGACCACCCTATTTCTTAACCCTAAACTTTATCAGTACCCAAATACTCACCAAAAAAGCAACTGCGACAACCCAAACCTGATTCATAATAAGCCAGTAGGT
The DNA here is from genome assembly GCA_031973395.1 of Minisyncoccota bacterium. Taxonomy (GTDB): domain Bacteria; phylum Patescibacteriota; class Minisyncoccia; order Phycocordibacterales; family CAIZLB01; genus DALYDD01. Next base: position 66,502 of record DALYDD010000001.1, read on the forward strand.
ATCTCTCATCAAAAAGAAGTGCGCACCAGAAAACCACGACATATCAATTCTTTGGCCCATAAAATGAGCTGTCAGCATTCTGATCCAAATAAAAATAGCAAACGCTGAAATGGTAAAACATATCGCAAAAAAGAAACCGAGTATCATTCTCAGAAGAGGTGACTTAATTTTATCTGCAGACGGTTGCATTGAAATATTGTTAGATGATTGAGTTAATTGTACACCTTCAACAAATAAATTAAATTGACACCCCACCCACCTCATGGGAATATCATCGCAGAGCAAAAGCTCCCCCCTGCCCCGCAAAACCATTCACCATTCACCAACACCAAACCAAGGAGGCCTCATGCCCGAAGAAATAGACAGAACAAAAGTAATAGCAGTGCTGGACATCAATGGGCTATTCAGTATGACCTGGGTGACAAACCCAGAGCCTGGCCAACCACAACTCGTACCAGACGACACATCGAGAGCACAACAGATCGTTGATCGGTTGCAGCTCGAGGGTATCGAGGTTGTCTATGACCGCGAGTATGCCGGCAAAAAGCTGAATGACGAAGCTCGCGAAACCATCGTGCGCCAATGCAGAGGACTAACGGCAGAGAGAGTCCTCATCATTCACGATGCCGAAACTATCATCCACACAGCCCGACTGATCGCCCAAGCTGGTCTCGACAAGACCATCGTCTTAATCACAGCCGCCAAACCCGGATGCATGTGCGCAAGCGACGTCGAATTCAATTTCGGTGCCGGCCTTGTCGCTGTCATGAATCTGAAACCTGGGGTCTATACCCTCGTCGGAACTCGACTCGAACCCTGGCACAACCCTTGGGATCCCGCCAGTTGAACACAAACAGGAGCACAAACCCACAAAACCCGGTTCCGCCATGCGGACCCGGGTTTTCGTTTTTATGTATAATTACTGAAACACAACCGCTATACCCATGAAATTCTACAAAATTCGCGCCATCTTATTTGTCATCATCATACGCATCTTGGCAAAAATTCTTTTCGTAGAAATACCACCCATCCCCTCTGCTGCAGGAATCATTGTGCGAAACGGAAAAGTTCTTCTTCTCAAACTTTCATACTATAAAGGCTATGGCTTACCTGGAGGAATTCTAAGTGGCGAGGAAACTGCAGAAGAAGGAGTAAAAAGAGAGATACGAGAAGAGACTGGATTAACTGTGACAAATTCGAAATATCTTTTCTCCATTGCCATTACACAGAGAAAAATAAAAAGTGTTTGTCTTTTTTATGAAGCAGAGACCGAAGGAGATCTCAAGGAAAGTCGAGAAGGGACATTACATTGGGTAGATCCAAAAGATGCGATCAATAATATGGCCTACGAAAATGCCAATTTGGCGCTGAAGAGGTATTTTAATCTTTAAACCAATCCTACCCTTTACACCCACCTACTCGTACGATAGACTTCCGACGGCAAACTAGACCTTTCTCAACAGACTGTTTTGCCTCTACCCAGATTTTCACACCCAACCCAGCTAACACATGAATCAGCAACAGTTCAACATAGCGCTTTATCGGGAGTTTTACCAAATCCGCCCGAAGCCGCGATCCGAAACAAGCGTCGTTGACGCACTGTCCGACACGGACAACAACGTCATCAAAACCAAAAAAGTGGAGGGTCGTGACGGCGACCCAGTCACAGTCGCCAAAATCATCGATACGACGGAAACTACTACACCCGTTATCAAGATCCACGTCGTGATCCTGGAAAAAACGGAGTACAGCGAAGCCGACATCGAGCGCGCCGTATCCCTCATCGTCGCAGCAGACTGTCTGCCCGATGCATGAACCCCGCACATCGAGTGAAAAACATCACTCCAACGAGAACCGCTGCCCTCCCTGAGGCAGCGGATTTCTTTTTTATAAAAAGCAAAAAACCTTGAACGAAAAAAATATTTCAGTTTCCTGAAATTTTTATCAACTATTTTTTACAATGTAATGCTACGATATTTCCTTCGCTATCTTGTAGCCAGGCGATATATCCGTACTCGCCAATATCTTTTTTCGGCAAGCAGATTTGGCTGCCCAAAGTTTTTGCGCGCTCGAGGGCTGCATCAATATCAGGACAAGTGAAATAAATGACAGGGCCGCGACTACCGACATCGTAACCAACCCCCTTCATCAATGCTCCACTCGCACCTTTTGCATCATCGTGCATCGGGAACCAAGTCATTTCAAAACCAGGCACATCCTGACGTTTCAATTTAATGCCGAGTAATGTTTCGTAAAATTTCGTCGCCCTGTCTGTATTCATGACAGGGATCTCAAACCAACCGACAGCATTGTATGCTTCAGACATGTTTTTATGTAAATTATTTTATTAAGAAAAACGCTTCGCAAACCTTTCATCACACTTCTTCGCGTCAACACGAGTGTTAACAATTCCATTCTACACCTCGGACGACTTTGCACCTACCGAGATATGCACCCCTACCGAAAGAAAAAGCCGAGCATCTATGCCCAGCCTTTCCTCTTATCTATCTCCACACCAAGACGACAACTAGCTACCTCTCGTGAACAAAGCTCGATACTTACCCCAGTATGCATTGATGAGAATTGCTACAAGCACAGTTGCAATAAGTCCCATTAAGATATATGCAGGCATTGTGCAAAGCGTGAAAACAAGCACGCCCACACAGATCGGCACGAGGAAAGTGACTGCGAGCGCAGGCAAAACTCCAAGGACAAGCATGGCACCAGCAACAATTTCAACTATTTTAACTAATTGAAAAATACCTGAATCCCATAGACTCTGACCAATAACAAGCATGTCTGCCGGTGTGCCCTCTGCAGCTGGGCCCATCATAAAACCCGAGATACCACTCGCAAGGAACAAAAGTCCCGTGATAATTCTGATCGTAATAACAAATTTTCGATTTCTCATATATAACGCTTTAATTAACCCCCTTAATACGCCCTTATATTATCAGTATAAAAATCTTTTTCAAACACTGGGTGACAATCGCCGACAGGATCACGACTTTGTGAATCCAGAATCATAATTTGCAAGCTGAGTCTTTTTTCTATATAAATACATCGGAGCCATGAGACTGTTTTCTCTTGGTACATTCTTTTACTCAATCTAAACCCAACTTCAGAAAGGAGAGCTTTATGCCGACCGTTTCGCCTTATACGAAAAGCAAAGGAAAGCGGCGGTCCAAAGTCCGCCTAACCGACCCTGTCTACGAGGCCCTCTGGATATTTTTTCGAGACAAGGGCAAAAACAAAAAGATTGATATCCTGTGGTCATTTGCCCCGACTCCAGAGAACGTGCGGAGGTTTGCCCTCGCGAGATGGATGAATCTTTACTACTGGGGTATTGATGCCGCAAAAAAGAAGGGTCCTAAAATCAGAGAAAAAGTTCGTGCCAAACTTCGAAAAGATCCGGCCCGAGACATTGTGGCCACCTGTGCCGCTCTAACAGCAGGTGTCTTCCCCCCAAATACCATTGATACCATCTGGTCAAAATTGATCGACGAGAAATTCGATCAAGGTCGGTTCAATTGGGCCTTGCACATCCACGAGAACCCCAGTCATGTCTTCGCCAAAGCCATCGCTGAGTGTCTTGTTGCATATATCGATATGGCAGGTAAACCTGGGTCACATCCTGCCTGGGACTTTTACTTCGACCTCATCGACAGAGCGGCGTTTGAAACTCTGACAAACTATGCGCTTGACCGCGGGCTCGATATGGACAAGGTGAGTAAAATGATTGAAGAGGATGAACTCTTTGATGGCTGGCAAGGCGAAACAATTCTGCATCTCGCAGGAAGACGCGCCCGACTCGCCAAAAGAGAACTCGGAGATGTCGTAACCCAGCTCGGCGGAATAGTCCGCAAAGACCCGGACGACGATGAAGACTAAGATCAACCCCCGGCCGCAGTGATGCGGACCGGGGTGACCTTTTTTATATGCTACACTTTTATTAACTAAGGGATTAGTTATGTGAATTATAGATTATTAGATTTCAAATAAAAAACATGTCGCGTTATAAAGTTTTTCTCACATTATTATTTATTGCGTTCTGGATTTGGGCAGCAGTTGATCCACTCTATCGGGATGGCTGGCTCCTCGAGAACTATCTCGTCTTCCTCTTTGTCCCCATCATCTTTATTTTTGGAAAATGGCTCAAGCTATCGAATGTCTCGTATACATTGATCACCGTTTTCATGATTCTACATGTAATTGGATCGCACTATACCTATGCAGAGGTACCATTTGGCGATACGCTCCAGAATTGGTTTGGATCTGATAGAAATATGTATGATCGCTTGGTGCATTTCTGTTATGGTTTCCTCCTGGCATATCCAGCCCGAGAAGTATTCGTTCGTCTCTCTCAAGCCAAGGGTTTTTGGGGGTATTTCTTCCCACTTGATATCGTCGGATCAACTGCAGCTATCTATGAAATCATCGAGTGGCTTACCGCAAGAAATGTTGATCCTCATGCCGGCCTATCCTTCCTCGGTAGCCAAGGAGATATTTGGGATGCGCAAAAAGATATGGCTCTGGCAATGGTCGGATCGATTATTGCTATGCTCATCATATTTATCATCAACTGGATATATAACAAAAATCATTGGAAAGAAATCCGTGAAAGCTTTAGAATTCCAAAAGGAGATCACCCATTGGGAGAAGAGAGGCTGCGAGAAATGTTGAATTCTAAATAATTTAAGCCCCAACTTAGACAAGTCTTGAAATTTGCCCTTGGGGCTCTGCAGGGCCGTAGGAAAGGGTTTTTCGAAGAACTGGTAATTTCCCCCTCGGAGACCCCTTCCCACCCCTTGATACCCTATGGTATAATCATAGACATATAAATAATCACAAAAAAGATGCCAACAAAAGCTAAAGCAAACTCAGCATTTATGAAGCCTATGAACGTCAGCGAAGAACTCGCTCTTGTAGTAGGAAAAGGTCCTATGCCTCGATCAGAAGTTGTTAAGAAACTCTGGGTATACATCAAGAAGAACAATCTCCAGGACCCTAAGAACAAGCGAAACATCAACGGCGACGCCGCTCTTTCAGCCGTATTTGGAGGGAAGAAGACTGTAAACATGTTCGAAATGACAAAGCTTGTTTCTGCACATCTTAAGTAATTTCAAATATTTTCTAGGCACATAAGCCTACTGAAAACAAAAAAACCGAGTCGTAAGGCTCGGTTTTTTTGTTACTTGCCATAGACAGAAATCGCGCTACTATTACCCTGAACTCTAACCCCTAAACAATATGGAACAGGTTACCATCATATTTTGTGTCAGGGGCGATCAAGTCCTTTTGGCACCAAAGAAGAAGAAAGTGGGAAAAGGAAAACTCAATGGCCCTGGCGGCAAAAGAAAATCAGAGGACGCCAATATGCGAGCTTGTGCGGAACGTGAATTCGCAGAAGAAACACTGGCTACACTCGATCCCGAAAACCTTGAATATGCAGCCTGGATGGAATTCCAAGTCGAAGGAGAAAAAATCTTCGAATGCTTCATCTATCTTTTGCGAAAATGGGAAGGTGTCCCACAAGAGACTGATGAATGGGGTCAGCCTAAATGGTTCCCCATAGACGCATTGCCGGTTACGGATATGCTTCCAGCAGATGCACTCTGGGTCCCTGAAGTCTTGCGTGGTCGCAAACAGACAAAAGGTTTCGTCAATTACAGCGCCGACTTCCAAACCATTCTCGATCACGGATTCGTCCAGGCTAACG
>DALYDD010000001.1:72230-83917 GCA_031973395.1 Minisyncoccota bacterium
AACGAGTTACCATCGGAAAGCTAACATCCAACCCTCTTTCATTATTTGGTGAAAAGCTTGCCCGGAAACGGGCGGGCTTTTTACTTTCACAGACTTGAAGTCACAATTTGTGACCTTGAACACCTTTATATCAGTAATCAAATACAAAATGAATAAAAAATCAAAACTTTAAGACGCAAGCTTGTAAAAATACCACCAGAAATAGCAGTCTATTGGATATTGCAAGTTGCGATATCCAAATCATACGAAAATTCATTTTTAATTTATACAAAATTGATGAAAATTTAAGTTTATACTAGACAGAGATTTGGCTGCACTGTATCAAATCCCAACAATGGCCCTGAATCAAGCGGCGAAAAGAAACGTCGACAGATTCCCACCAGATTTCATGTTTCAACTGAACCCAAGCGAATCAGCTCATTGGATATCACAAAATGTGATATCCAATCCAAACCTTAAACAAAGCCTCAGAAAACCACCCCTCGCCTTCACTGAACAAAAAATCATAGATGATCAAGCAAAACAAAAGAAATAAGCGGACCAGACGAACCCAAAGGAAAACTCGGTTTTAATACTGAGTAGAACCTGGCTGAGCCCAAACACCAACCCTATAACCTCGCAGCCCAACCAATATAATTTTCTGGTGTAAATTTCTTGAGCCGATTCTTTGTTGCCTTATCAATATCAAGCGAATCCACAAAAGCATAAATATCTTTGAGTGTGATCACCTTCCCTTGGGTCAAGGCTTTTAATTTCTCATATGGCACCGGCACACCTTTAACACGCAGAACAGTTTGAATTGCTTCAGAAATAATTTCCGGGTGATTTTGCAATTCTTGACGCATTTTATTTTCATTTACCGAGATTTTTTCTAGCCCGCGCAGAGTTGAGAGATATCCAAGCAAGCTGTGTGCGAAAGCAACGCCAAAATTGCGGCTTACTGTCGAATCTGTAAGATCGCGCTGCAATCGTGAAATCGGCAATTTAGTAGAAAAGAAACCAAGCAGTGCATTAGCAATCCCCAGATTCCCCTCACTATTCTCGAAATCGAGCGGATTTACCTTATGTGGCATCGTAGAAGAACCAACTTGCCCCTCGCGAGGCTTTTGCACAATCCAATGATCACTGATATATCGCCACATATCCTGGTCGAAGTCGATGAGAATTGTGTTGATACGACGCATCATATCGAATAGTTCAGCATACGTATCATGAGACTCGATCTGTGTAGTGATGGGATTAATCTCGAACTTCACATTTCGGAATTCTGCCAATCGTTTGATAAATTTATTTGAAAAAGAAACCCAGTCGACATTTGGATACGCTGCAGTATGTGCATTGAAATTACCTGTCGCACCATTCCACTTCACCAAAATTTTATATTTCTTGAGCGCATCAATCTGGCGACCCAATCGTGTCGCAAAGACCTTGCATTCTTTTCCAAAAGTAGTCGGAGAAGCAGCCTGGCCATGGGTACGAGCAAGCATGGGTACTTTTTTATATTGCTTGGCCATACGATCAATACTTTTGTGCAATTCATCAAGTTTTGGAATAAGGACATCGCGCAATGATTCTGCAAGCATGAGAGAAAATGAGATATTGTTCACATCCTCTGAAGTCAGAGAGAAATGAATCCATTCGAGCACATCTTCAAGTGTGGTGAATTTAAGTTTTTCTTTCATCAAATACTCCCCCGCCTTCACATCATGGAGAAGTCCTTGGTCAAATTCGAGTTCACGCACTCGCTCTGCACATTCGATCGGACACTTATACATCTTGCGAATGATTTCTTTTTCTTTCACCGAAAACCTCCGCACATCAATTTGTGAATGTTCCGACAAAGCAATCAAATATTCCCCCTCTGCAATGAGACGATATTTGATCAAAGCTTGTTCGCTGAAATAATCAGCAAGCACTTCCAATTTCCTACGATACCGACCGTCAACAGGACTGATTGCACTGAGTGAATTAAGCAATGGCATATGCTTTCAAATTATTTTCTATGTGGCTGATAATGCCGGCTTCGTCCAATTCCTCCGGCTCAAACTTTTTGCCGGTTAATCGCTCATAGATTTCGATATATCTTCTAGACATTTCTGCAATCAATTCATTTGGGGCAGTTGGTAATACCTCGTCTTTATATGGATCACAATGTTCTTTGAACCAGAAACGGAGAAACTCTTTGTCATAATAATCAGGCTCATGACCAGCATCGATGCGTGCCTGATATGTATCTGCAAACCAATATCGAGATGAATCAGGTGTATGAATTTCATCAATCAAAACCAATTGCCCGGCATCGTCGAGTCCGAATTCATATTTTGTATCAACGAGAATGAGTCCTTTTTCGAAGGCTGTTTTTTGCCCTCTTTCGAATAGCGCTAATGCCGTAGCCTTAATTTGATCCCATAATTCCTGTGTCAAAAGTCCTTGTTCTACAATTTGTGCAGCGGTTAGATTTTTATCATGATCATCAGATTTAGTCGTAGGAGTCAAAATATTTTTCTCTAATTTCTGATTCTTGTGCATCCCTTCTGGCAAAGAGAAATCTCCAAAATCTCGCTGGCCTTTTGTATATGCAGTCCAAAGAGATGTAGAAGTTACTCCGGTGATATATCCACGCACCACCACTTCAACTGGCAATGCTTTGCACTTCTTCGCAACCAAAACATTTGGGTCTGCCATAACGATTACGTGATTCGGCACAATGTCTTTTGTACTTTCAAACCAGAAATTACTGACGAGGTTCAAGATTTGGCCCTTGAAAGGAATATGAGCAATGATGCGGTCAAATGATGAATGTCGGTCTGTTGAGACAAGAAGAATTTTATCCGGCTGAATATAGACATCTCGCACCTTCCCCACCTTTCGCCCACCTACACCTTTGAGATCCGTACCATGCAAAACATTTTTGATATTTTGTTCGATAAATTGTAGATCCATGTTTTTTGCGCGACGCATGCAATCACTGCACAAATCGCAAATTAATTATGAATAAATAATTTCCTTTCCTTCTGTTAATTTCGACATGATTTTGACCGATGGTTTGCCCTCTGTCGGAATGATCTTGCCCGCTATCCGAGCTTTGATACCGAATTCATCTGCACGCTTCACACAATAATCTGCGTCTGCCGCATCGACGATGAGGAGCATGCCTTGTCCGCCATTCCACACTTCATAAAATTCATCATCACCAACCCCTCGCCACTCTGCACAATCTCTCATGATCTGCGGTGGCTCCCAAAGATTATCGAGCGTCGCAGAAAGTCCGCGAGTGAATAAAATATCTTTTGCTAATTTTTCTTTAATCGCTCCACCGGAGAGATGTACGATCGAGTGGATCTTTGCCTCAGGTTTAAAATCTGTTGCGTGCCAACCATGCAAGGTCGTCACAAATGTATCATAAAGCACAGACGGAGTGGCGGCAGCTTTTACACTTTCTCTTCCTTCTGGATTATTCCACCATTCATCGCCGAATTTTTGTCGAAGTGCTTTTCGAAGAGAACTAATCCCGTTGCAGCGAAAACCATTTTCCTTGAGTGCAATGATGACCTGTCCCGGAGCGACCGTTTCACCGGTAATCATTTTATCCTTATGATATGCACCAATCATCACACCAGACCAATTAAATTTGGTTTTTGAATCTGTGATTTCAGAACCCATACACACTGTCATCTGCGCTGTCTCGCCTTTGAGTACCACCAACTTTTCGGCGGCCGCAACTTCGCCAAGACCTCGAATTGCGCCTTTATAGGTTTCACTTACTTCATCGCCCGCCTCACCAATTGTCACCGTATCAAAAATATTCATAAAGACGAGTGAGACACCGCCATAGCGAGTGATATCGCTCGCTGTCATAGCGATAATGTCATATGCGGCGAGGTGATGTGTCTTTGCGGCATCGTGAATAATCCCCTTCGTACCAATACCATCTGCAGAAGCTTCGATCATATAGCCTTCTGGGAGATTTTTGAATGTAAAAGGTCGGGGGCCGCGAAAATGACCACCAGAGAGATCGTGCACTTGAACAAATGGAGAGTTATTGTAGCTCTTTTTGCACACAGATCCTGCATAGCTTGAAAATTCTGCCTCTTCCTCGACGTCCACTCCGTCTTTTGCATATAAATTTTGTCTTGATGTATCGCTCATGGTTTTTGATTAAAAGTTTTTGTTAATTTTCCGTGATTATTTATTTAAATAAGTGGATATATATTCCGTACCCCCCAACTTCTCTAATCGTTTAGCCTTTTCTTTTACCTCTATATTTAATTTCTTTGCAGCCTCTGCGAGTACAGCCTGTAACTTCGCATTTGATGTTCCCAAGATTTTAAGTGCGAGCAGTCCAGCATTTTTTGCACCATTGATTGCAACTGCCGCCACAGGAATTCCGGGCGGCATTTGGACAATTGATAAAAGAGAATCCATGCCTTCGAGGTTTTTGCCTTTTACAGGAACACCAATGACAGGAAGAGTTGTCATAGACGCGGTCATACCAGGGAGATGTGCCGCGCCACCTGCGCCTGCAATGATAACCTTGAGTCCTCTTTTTTCTGCTGATTGCGCATATGATACAAGTCGATCAGGTGTACGATGCGCGGAAACAACGGTGATTTCATACGTAATACCAAATTCCTCAATTACTTTTGCGGCTTCATTCATGATGGGCAAATCTGAATCGGAGCCCATGATAATTCCGATGAGAGGTCTTCGGTTTTTTGTTGATTGTGCAGATGTTGCAGTTTTTGTTGCCATGAATTTTTTTGCCTCTGTTAAGATTTAAATAAAAAAACAAACTTTCCATTAATTAAAATTAAATGGAAATCAATTTGCGGGCACTTTTTGCTTTTTCAATAGTAGAATCGAGGTCATCTCCAACGACAGTGATATGACCCATCTTTCGTTCTGGACGCGTTTCAATTTTACCATATACATGCACTCCTACATCCCCAAGTGCCACAGCCTCATCGAGGCCGACGAGCTCTGCAGGACCTGATCTTTCCCCTAAAATATTAATCATAACTGCCGCCGGAGCCTTCATCTCAATTGAACCCAGAGGCATGCCGGTAATCGCTCTAATGTGCTGCTCAAATTGAGACGTCTCATGTGCTTCGATTGAATAGTGCCCAGAATTATGCACACGGGGCGCAATCTCATTTACAAGTACCCGACCATCTTCTGTGAGAAACATTTCGATTGCATAGATCCCCACCCCTTTTAGATATGTCATGATCCGACTGGCCAAATTTTTTGCTTCTTCACTCGCTTCAGCCGGCACGCGCGCTGGTGCCATAACAAGATGGCAAATATTATTTTGATGAACTGTTTCAACTGGAGGGTACGGGAGAATGTCGCCATTCACCCCGCGGGCCACAACAACTGCCAGCTCTTTTACAAATGGTACAAATTTTTCTACATATAACCCACCATTCTGCCAACTATTATTAAGTTTAAGCAATGCCTCATCAATCCCTTCTTCGTTGCGAACCAAAGCATTGCCTCGCCCGTCGTATGCACCTAGGCGCGCTTTGAGTAAAAAAGGATAACCAAATTGCTCTGCGGCATTCAAAATATCTTCTTTTGTTTCGACTGCTACGAAATCTGCAACGGGAATATTGTTTTTTGCGAGGAATTCTTTTTGTTTGAACTTATCTTTTATGAGAAAAAGAGTTTCGGGAGAAGGATTGATATTATGTCCTTCTGATAATAATTCGCGCAAAGCATCAGCATTCGCAGATTCTATCTCAAATGTTATGAAATCGGATTGGCCAGCAAGTTCTCTGACCGCCGCCGCATCCTTGAAATCTCCAACGATTTGCCTATGCGCCACCTGGCTCGCTGGGCTATTTGGCGTTGGGTCAAGGACGATGACTTCAAAATCGAGCTTCTTTGCAGCATCTGCAAGCATTCGTCCCAATTGTCCCCCACCGACGATTCCGATTTTTTTCATATTTTTTTCTATTAATAGCAATAAGTTAGACTTTTTCAAAATAAGTTTGCCCAGATTGCAAAGAATCGAGAATCATTTTAGAAGTAACGATAATTTCATCGGGCAATTGATCTAGCGCGTACCAATCCCAACCCCCACATTTGTCAGGCTCCATTAATTGCGGTTCTCCAGAAACCCAATCAGCAATCATGCCAATATGTACGTAATGTTTTGGAGCAAACTTTTGTAAATTTGCAATTAATTGAAAGCGAACATTATCTATTTTCAAACCTGTCTCTTCAAGAGTTTCTCTTTTCGCACACTCTTCAAATGTTTCCATATAATCTAAGTGACCTCCGGGAGATTGAAAAACTCCGGCACCGTGCGCATTCAATCTTTTTCCGAGCAAAACTTTCCCATCTTTAAAAATCATTACCCCTACCCCAACTTTAGTTATACCCGTGTCCATGAGCGTATTTGATTATGAATAAAAACACCTCTCAAACTGATTCCTCTGGTACTACGTATTTATATAAATTTTATCATCTATCATATGAAAAAGAAAACAGCCTATTTATAAAAATCGAATGGCCAGGGCGATCGCTTACGCGAACACACCCTGGCCATACTCAGATTCCGAGAAAAATCCGGACCGCCGCCTCAGCCTTTGTGCAAGTTTCATCAAGGGCATCGTCTGGATTTTCGATCACGAGGTCGAAGTCAGAATACAGGGCGGGGTCACTCGCCACTGGATCACCTTTGATCATCTCATCCACTCTTTCAGCAGCGATTCCTGGCTCCCGAACACGAATCCTGCCGCGACGCTCCCGTTCGGAAGCATGGACAAAGATTTTGAACGGAACCCCAATTTGCTCTGACATCAGCAAATCACCGATCGTACGTGCTCCTTCCGGAGTGATATCGATGATAGCGGTATCATGCCGCATGAGTTCAGTGCGCGTAGTTCCAGAATGATGACCCCTGATTGCAACTTGGTACACCAGGGCACCTGGACGACCTTGGAGATCCAAGAATGCGGTCGGGGAAATGAACCAGTACTCCCTCCCGCTTTTTTCTCCGGGCCGCATCTGACGAGTTGTACACGGCACGACCCGGGTCAAAAACGCGAAGGTGCGCCGAAGATGTTTGCCAACTTCTTCTTTGCCGGCACCATGTGGGCCTGAAATTGAAATAAGTCTAATGAATTTTGATTGTGAGGCCATACAGAAGCCCTCCTTTCTATTGGTTGAATTTGAACTGCTTGGCGATGAATGAAAAACGAAACGAGGTTACCGCTTTTCTAAAAAGAACTGTACAGCATTCTTAAAGATTTGGAAACCAGGACCTGTCGATGACAGTTTTTTACCTTCACGGCGAGCTTTTTCTTTTAGATAAGAAAAATGTGGTAATTGAGTCGTGAACAATGCGCGCTCCGGATGTGGCATCATACCAAACACCCTTCCTTCATAGGCAGTAACGCCTGCAATTCGCTCTAATGTCCCATTTGGATTTGGTGCAAGGTCGAGATATGTACAAGCCTCACCGACAACATATCTCCCTGCAATTTGTCCATTTGCGTTTAGAGTCTTGAGTGTTTTTTCATCTGAATAAAACTTTCCTTCTCCGTGAGCAATTGGAAGCGCCAATGTTTCGAGTCCTCGAAGCCAAGGGCTTTGTGCAGTCGCCGACGCCTCGAATTTCACATCAACCCAACGATCGATATATCTCGCCTGCTCATTAAATGTGAGTGCACCTGGAAGCAAACCAATTCCGGTCAAAATCTGAAAGCCATTGCAGATACCAATCACCAACTTTCCATCTGCCACAAACTTTTCAATATCCTTTGAGAGATGATTTTTTACTTTATTTGCAAAAGCTTTTCCTGAACCCGTATCATCTCCATAAGAAAATCCTCCAGGAAAAGCGAGAATCTGATAATTGCCAATTTTCTTTTTTCCATCAATTAAGTCATTGATATGAACGATGTCCGCCTGAGCACCCGCCAATTCAAAAGCATATTTTGTTTCTTCTTCGCAATTGAGACCGTAACCAGAAAATACTAATACTTTTGGAGCCTTCGTAGATTTTTTCGACGATGCAGTTTTCTTCGGCGTCGCTTTTTTACTCACAACTTTTTTCTTGGACATGATTTTCTTTTTCATATTAGTAGTTTCTTAGAGTTGCCTTATAAGCAGTCAGAGCTTGCTCTGTTTTCATATCGACGACTTTTCCATTGCGACCGTGTATTACAATTGACCCATCAGTGACTTTTCCAACTTGTGCGAATGAACAACCTTTCATAGCTTTCTCAAATTGTGCTTTATTTTTTGGATCAACAGAAACAAGAATTCGACCCTGGCTCTCTGAGAAGAGCGCATAGTCGTCAGAAGAGGTTTTTCCATTCACTTTCTTCAAATCAATTTCAGCTCCCAATTTTCCACCAATTGCAGATTTGGCCAAAGCCACAGCGAGTCCTCCCCGACCAATACTAATCGCACTTGCGATCAAATCTTTTTTTGCAGCCCCATAGAATGTGCGATAGAGTTTCAGATTTTTCTTTGCATCAACTTGTGGAACCTTGGTATTTGAATATTCTTCTCCTGCTTTGCGCCTGTCCTTTTGACTGAGATATGCGAAATATTCTGAACCTGCGAGTTCATCCGATGTGTCGCCGAGGACATAGATCAAATCATCGGCAAATTTGAAATCGAGAGAGATAGATTTTTTTACATCTTTTATAACGGAGATTGCGGAGACGAGTAGAGTCGGAGGCACCGAGATTTTGATAGCATTTCCTTTTTCATCAAAACCTTTGAAATCATTGAACATACTATCTTTTCCAGAAATAAGTGGCGTACCGAATGCGATGGAATAATCGCGACAAGCTTTTACCGCCAATTTCAATTGATACAACCTCTCTGCTTCGGTAGAACTACACCAACAGAAGTTATCGAGCAAAGCCATATAGTCCACATCTCCACCAGCAGCAACCGCGGCACGAATAGCACCATCGATGCTCGAAGCGGCCATGGCATATGCATCAAGTTCTGAATACGATGGATTGAGTGCTGCGGTCAAAACAATACCAGCGTCAGAATCAAGAACCGGCCGAAGTACGGCACCGTCAGCATTTACCCGACCCCTTCCCTGCAAAGGCTTCAAAACGGAATTGGCCTGAACCTCGTGGTCATATTGCTGCGAAATAAATTCATAGCTTGAAATATTTAATCGCTTGAGCATCTCACGCATATGCGAAGTCAGATCATTTTGCTTTTGCTTTGGTGCATTGCAGATGCAATATGTTGAAGGTGTACTAACCAAAACTTTTTCCGGTAAACCATCGTGCAAGAATTTAAGCTCCACGTCCATGATGGTCTTCTTTTCATATGTCACCAAACATTTTCCACTTTTATTAAATGTACCAATAATGGTCGCTTCAACTCCGCGTCGATTCATCAAATCCGAGAAGGCCTTCCATTTATTTTTTGGCACAGACATCGTCATGCGCTCCTGTGATTCCGAGATCCATGTTTTCCATGGCTCTAATCCTGGATACTTGAGTGGCACTTTTTCTAATTCGACATGACAGCCACCACACTCTTTTGCCATCTCCGCAACTGAACAAGAAATTCCTCCGGCACCATTGTCAGTGATACTTGTGTAGAGACCAAGATCTCGAGCCTCCTTGATCAAAGCATCACTCATCTTCTTTTGCGTAATTGGATCTCCGATCTGAACAGCGGTTGCAGGAGAACCCGCATCCATTCCTTCCGAAGAAAATGTTGCGCCATGGATTCCATCCTGCCCGACTCGCCCGCCAGCCATAACAATATAATCACCGGGCTTTGCAGCTTTTACAGTCGATGAATGTCCTGCGACTTTTTTTGGAATTAAGCCGACAGTCCCCACGAATACAAGTGGCTTGCCTCGGAAGCGGTCATGGAAATATACGAAACCTTGTGCAGTTGGGATTCCAGAACAGTTTCCTCCGACATTCACACCATGGATAACGCCTTCCATAATTCTCCTAGGTGGGAGCATTTTCTGCTTCTTTTCCCTATCGCGATAGAGCGGTCGAGTATCTTTTGGATCAGCGAGGCAAAAACCATAGACATTGGCAATCGGCTTTGCTCCATAACCAAATCCCATGGCGTCGCGGTTTACTCCCACAATTCCTGTAATTGAACCGCCGAATGGATCGAGAGCTGATGGACTATTATGTGTCTCCACTTTATGTGTCACCAAATACTTATCATCGAAATTGATGGCACCAGCATTATCAGTGAATACCGAAACGCAGAAATCTTTTTTACCTTTCTTTTTTCGAATAATATTTGTGGCTTCTTTGATATATTCTTTATATAAACCTTTTTTCACCTCATCGAGTGGATTTGCAAAAATTGTATGCTTGCAATGCTCTGACCAGGTCTGCGCAATCGATTCGAGCTCTACATCTGTTGGATTTCTTTTCTTTGATTTAAAATAGTCTCGAATGGCGCGCATATAATCGAGGTCGAGTGCAAGCGGACCGCGCGTAGTACCATCACTGTTCTTAATCCCCTGTTTACCAATACGAATCAATTCCTCATCTGGAACATTTAGGTCGACGATCGAAACAGCTTGCCCCGCACTTGTTTTAAGCGATACTTTTGGCACATGAACGCCCATGCCCTTGTCGCGCTTGAACTCTGCCGCACTCTTGATCCGGGCAATTTGAATAAGTGGGTTATATAAACTGAAGGCAATTTTCTCAACATCTTCGCGACTCAATTTGCCGCTTACATAAAAAACTTGTGAAGCGTAAACAGCTTCACGTGATCCAAACTTTTTCTTTAATAAATCCTCGACAGTTTCGCGGGCGGTTGTTCCGATATTATCAGTCACCCCCGGCAAGAATCCGATTTCGATCACCCAATCAAATTTATTTTTTCCACTTTTAGCAGCAACAGCAGCGCCGACATTTCCAGGATGAACATATGCATCTTCCAGAATTGGATTCGCAAACGCACTCGCGATTTTTTTTATTTCATTTGCAGAAAGGTTTTTATCGATCGTATAAGATTCCGCGAGATCGACTGCAAGGATTTTGTTATTGAATCCAAGACCTTCGAACTTTTTTTGGTAAACTGATGCACGCGCATCCGCCACCTTGTAGGCGACGTCTATTCGGGTAGGCATAATGCGGATAATTATATGGTAAAGTTATCCGGCATGTCTATTATTGCCTTTCTGAAAAAGTGTGTTCGTTCGTATCGCCACTACAGGTTTGTCTCCTTGACCACCCTCCCGTCTGCTGGCAAACTCATCGACGTTTCCTGTGCAGACGGCCTATTATTGGGACGGATCAGAAACCAATATCCAAAACTCGAACTGTTCGGGCTTGATATTTCAGTCGACGAGATCGAGAAAGCACACAAGAACTATCCACAGATACATTTCGATATAGCTCCATCCAGCGCCATTCCCCACCCAGACAATACCTTTGATGCCATAACCTGCCTTTTATCTCTACATCATTTTGCTGAGGCTGAAAAAGTCTTCTCTGAATTTGAGCGTATTTTAAAAAATAACGGAAAATTATTTTTAGTGGATCTTATTCCAAAATACTCCTGGTCTCATAAAGTATGGAATCATCATAAATGTCCGGAGCCCTATCATTTTGAAAAATATTATTCTAAAAGTGAAATAGAGGCAGCGCTTGCAAAACATAATATGGAATTAGTTGAAACAAAAAGATTAACGATAGTTCCGCGTCTTCAAA
>DALYDD010000002.1:0-34267 GCA_031973395.1 Minisyncoccota bacterium
CAAACCCCCCTACCACAGTTGATATCGGCGTAATTAGTATATTGAGTGGACAGTTTGGCGCACTTGGAGAAAATTATGTAAAAGGAGTTCAGCTCGCAAAAGCTGAATATGAAAAGGCGCATCCGGACACAATCGTAAACCTCACTATCGAAGACGATGCGTTTGATACAAAGAAAGGTTTATCAGCTTTCAAGAAATTGACCGAGCTTAATCACATTGATGGCTTGATCAATATCTCAACTCCCACGATCAATGCAATCTATGCGGACGTCACTGCACAAAACCTTCCAACAACACAATTCGGCATCCAGGTTGATGGTTTGGCAAAAGACCCGATCTTCCAGATCAGCCCTATGGCTGAAGTTCCTATCCAAAAACTTGGTGAATATTTGAAAGCACATACTGATTTCAAAAAAGTGGCTGTTGTATATGAAAATGGTGCAATATTCGAACAATTCTATGGCGCTTTTATCAAAGGATATGGAAAAGAGAAAACTACTGAGATGAGACTGGCAAACAAAAGCATGATCCAGGACTTTGCTACCAAGATTACAAAAGAAGATTTCGATGCGGTTGTCATTCTCGGCCTGCCTGAATCTGGAGCCCTTCTTGTGAAAAAAGTTTCGAATCTTACCAAAAAACTTCCGGCCATTGTCATTGATGCACAGCTTCAAACTGGATATGCAGACTATAAGCGAATTCTTGGAGACTTGAATATTATGAATGGCACATACTCTGTATGGCTTCAGCCTGGTGATAATCCTGCTTTCAAATCTGGATTCCAGGCCATGTATGGCACTGAACCAGGATTATTCGCGGACTATGGCTATGATGCATTCAAAGCTTTGATGGATAATTACAATCCTGATGCAAATAAATGGATTGCAGGAATGCAGAAAGCAGAGTTCGATGGCGCTTCAGGAAGAGTGAGTTTTGATGAACTCGGTGTGCGTAAACAAGATTTCGAGATAAAGAGAATTCAGAATGGAGAAATTGTGACTGAGGCGAGACTAAAGATCGAATGAGTAAAATAGCAACCTATTGCCTTTATTCTAAATTCGTGGCATAGTCTCTCTGGATTACAGTGGCTAAAACTACTGTCTTTCATCACCAAACACTCAGATCAACCGCCAACTCAGAATACTCACATGAAGACGAACCTTCAAAACACCCTGATCACCACCATCCTCGTCCTCGCAGCCATCCTTATTGGCTCCCCGGTCCAAGCCCAAACCCTGGTCCTGGGCGATCCAACCAGCCAGATCATATCGCGCCCCGTGAGGGTCAGCCCCTTCGATGGAACAAGCCAGACTCCGCTAGTCAACTTCACGCTTTCCGCCTCCGGCAGCGATGTTCTGGTGAAAACCGTTGAGTCAAATATAAACTGGACCTCGACCGCCTCGACGATGTATCTGTTCAGCGGATCAACCTTGGTCGCCGCCACATCAGCCCAAGGCGGGCACAGTGGAACATTCAATGTCTTCGCCACAATCCCGAAAGGGACTACTGTGGCATACACCATCAAAGCTGATTTCGGCACGAATACGCCGATCATCAGCCCGCAGGCATGGACATCGGTGGGTACCGTGACATTCGAGACGCCGGCAGGTACACAAGGATTTGCCAGTGGTAGCGTCAACGGAAACATCATGTATTTCTTCGGCGCCGCCGCAGAGTACAAGCTCGCCGCCACCGCGTCGATTCAATCGGGGAAAAACGGAAACGGTTCTGGAGATTATGTCACTGCCACATTCCCCTTGCTCGTAACGGCGCTCGGCGGAAATGTAACGATGCCTGTATCATCCGATTTCGTGATTCGATTCACCGACCTGGTTTCCTCGGATTCGTTTATCGCAACCGCGGTGGACGTAATTCCAAACAGCGACATCGCCGAAGGCTCTGTGGCACAAGTCGTGGTGACTGCAACACTTGCCGGTGCCAATGTAAACAGCAAAGGCATGTACGTGGCCAAAGTCCAGAGTATTCGATGGACTATCGGTTCGAGCAATATGGCCCAAAGCTGGGGCCTCGATGAGATGGTCACGCCGATCACCAACGTGAGCACCGCAGACATGAACAAGCTCACCGTCATCGACACGTACTTCCACGACGAGCAATCTAGCGAGCGTGACAATACCTTCATCATGACGTTCATCGTGCCGAAAGGCATGGCGATCATGTCGCAGTATTCGAGCAACCTCTCGAGCTGGTCCTCGGCAGGCTTCCAGTTCGGGAGCGGCCAGATTGCCACCCTACACAATGGCAACTATGTGATGAAGGGGTTGTTGTTCGCTTCGCGCCATGCCAAGCGCGGATTCTATCGGATCATCCAGACGCAGTGATCAGAGTGTAGCGAGTTCGCACAACTCACAAACGTCGGCCCTTTCGGGGGTCGGCGTTTTCACTTACCAACATCATTCCATGACACTATACGCCACTTCTTTTTCTCTTTATTAAATACAAGCTTAGACATACCTGCATTATCCAATACAAGAGCATCTTCAAACTTACCTAGTAATTCTTCCGTAAATAATTCACCAAGCACGAGGTATGCTGTTAGACTTTTTAAAAAAATAGAGTGTCCAACCAGAGCAATAGATTTCTCTGCTGCACTCTCTAATAGATCTTTGGAGCTCTCCAATCTCTGCATAAAATCATCGAAAGATTCAGTATAAGAAAATACAGAGCTCGCGGAAAAAGTACCTTTTCTTTCTCCTAGGAATCCATGCACTACTGAATGGAGACCGCTAACTTTTTCAATTTCTTTTGCCGTCTGTACAGCGCGGAGAATTTTACTGGTAAAAATACTTTCTACTTTTATTTGTTTAAATTTGGCAGCCATCAGAATAGCTTGTTCTAAGCCTTTTTCCGAAAGACAATCCTCACCTTCAAATGCAGGATCGACATTTGTGAGTGATTCTGCATGCCTTATAAAATAGACCGTGGTTCTCATAATGTAGGGAGTATATCAAATCATCCCAAGCAATTCCTTTGCTCTCTTTATCCCGGCCTCACCGCGCTCTTCCCAATTGAAATATTGCTTATAATCTTTTGGATCAATCAATTTGATTTCTGTGATTTCTCCATCCGATGGATCGGATTCAAAATCACCGAAAGGCTCAACTTTTGCAGCAAAGCGCAAAACATAACCGAAGTCGCCATTATCAACGCAAATATGTTTTTCACAAGCGAGTGGAAATAATTCGAGAACATTCATATTAGATTCTTCTTTAATTTCTCGAATAATGCATTCATTGAAGCCTTCTCCTTCCTCGCGTCCCCCACCAGGAATCTCCCATGAATCTCTTTTCTTGGCATATACAAGCACCATTTCATCTCCATAAAAACAATATGCTCCGGCGGCCCAGATAGGTAATTCGTGGAGATGATCAAATGAATCTAATTCTTCGTACTCAACATTCCAGGTTAAGCCCGTGCGTTTTGAGGTGTAAGTGTCGGTGAGGATCATGAGGTAAAATCAGATTAACTATCTAAAACTATCGATCTTCCATCGGTCCGCGATTGGCACGCTCTTTTGCCCCTCTTTCTGTTTCAAGAATTCGATATGATTTTACAATCTCCTCAACATCTTTTATGTCTTGTTCAGAGAATTTTCCATCCTTACTTTGGATGAAGACACTGATCGTGCCCATATTGATATATTGAGAATAAAACATATAGGCAATATATTGCTCTGGACCATCTATATCTTTTCCAGTAAAGCGAGTAACTTTTTTGTTCCCCAGAATCACATCTTTAATATTTTTGCCGCCCAAGAATTTTTCGATCACTTCATGAGTATAGACATCAGCCGTAGTATGGTTAAAAATATACGGTTCACCGCTTCTATTTTGAGTGAAAGATTCAAATATTTTCTTGGGATCAATGTCTTTGTTTTTTGATAAAAAGACTCGATCGTGATCCATAATCGGATCATGATAAAGCGTCCAGCTGTCTGGATATTTGAATTCAGAATGATTAAAGTCATCTCCATTTACAGAGCTATTAAATGTCTTAAGATCTGTTCGAGTGGTTGTATAGGGTTTCGCAGTTTTTTCATTATACAACTTTGTGGCCACCTCAGATTTTGAATCTGTTCGAGAGTCTACCCAAGATCCGTCAGAACCATTCCGCGAATTCGAGTTCGAGACACTTTTCTTATAGATATAGAATCCACCTCCTGCTAGCAATATACCGATCATAATGCCGATTAGAAGCCCGACCGTTCCTTTTTGCGATGTGTTCATATAAGCCAATTATACGCCTTTATTTTTTGCTGTCAGTTTCTTCAAAACCCCTTTTCTCTTCACAATATTTTTATAATCCCACTGAATTTCCTTTGCTTTTGTGAGCCAGCGAGCAAGATCTTTTTTCTTAATTTCTTTTACAGAAGTATAGCGAGCTTGTGCCGCCTTGAAACTTCCCTCTTTGCGCAAACCTTCTTCTTTAAATCCTTGGCCGCTCCAAAACAAGAGCTGTACTGAGTCCTTCAACTGTGCATATCCAACAACAGGATTTCCATCCAAAAACCAAACTGGATTTCTGTGCCAGATTTTGTTTTCTGCTTTTGGCAGTTTGCGAGTAATTTCTTCTGCTAAAAGATTGCAAATTTCTTTGTCTGATTTTGCCAATTTTGCATTATAAGCTTTGATGTCTTTGTTCATGGTTATTTGATAGTATACCAGTATATGAAAGCTGCCAAAACAAAGGCCGGGTCTGCGAAACCAAAGTTCGTTGCTACAAAACCCACTATACGCTTCATTGGCGAATTATCTGAGGCAAAAAGTGATGCTTTTTTGATTTTGCCAAAAAGCGCCAGTGCGAAAATTGCGGCAAATGGTGTGGGTGGCGCAAGAGGTGTAATTAAAGTCGAAGGGATTTTGAATTCTTTTCCTTTTCAATCGACAGTTGAATCTGATGGTAAAAAAGGCCTTGCGCTTAAGCTCACCCAAGCAATGCGGAATGCTGCAAAACTGAGCAAGGAAAAAACAGTAACGATTGAGATCACCTTAGTTGGTGCAGAAATTGAAACCAGGGTCCCGGCAGATTTGCGCAAAGGACTCAATGCGATTCCGAAGGCAGAAGCACAATGGAAAGCTATTACATCATCCGCACGCCGAGACTGGATTTTTTGGCTCATCTCTGCGAAGCAAGAAAAAACTCGTATGGAACGAATCAAAAAAGCACAGAACATGCTTTCGTCGGGAAAGAAACGTGTGTGCTGTTTTGGCGGTGTGGGTTGGTTGGGAAAATAGTCAGCGATCGTAAACGATGCACTTTCCGCAACCTTGCCCGCACAGGTACATAATCATCTCACCTGATATTTTCTTGATTGATATCATGTCAACGCGGACGATATTTTTTCAGCGGTACCATGCATTGTAAAATGCCTGATCGCTGGTATCCGTTTTTTGTTCAGACACAGCCCTCACCTTTTCATACAAATCACGCAATTCCGGACAATGGGAATAATACGGCGCAAAGAACGCTTCGATTTTGGAGATATCAGTCTTTGTCCGCAAACGCACAATGTCTCCACACCATGTATTAAGGGTGTTGTATAAAAAGCTCCGGACTTCTGTCGAGGTTCTTTCATTTGAATACATTCTCAGAATGGTCGGAATGTACGCATCTTGTGAAAACATAAGATCGGTGTCTTGGTCTTTTTCTAGCAATTCGAAAAACACATCCGGCTTCTCGAGTGCAAAATACTCGAGATCTTCCGGACTCATATCCCAGCCTGATTTAGGCAGATTTCGCTCCATGTGCATGCCACATGATACCATAATCATATTTCATCAATCCCTGTATTCTTTCCAGGTACTGCTATCACAGGAGTATGTGTTTAAAACAAGATACATGATCGGTTTATTTTACCTTTTTTACTTCTTGTGACGTTTGCCCCTCTAGGTACGAAAAACTAAGTTGCTGGGAGACTAGGAATCGAACCTAGATTAAAGGCTTCAAAGGCCTCTGTCCTACCGTTAGACGATCTCCCAATTGAGTTTGTTAGACCCCTCAAATCGCCAAAATAAGCCGATATTTAAAGGGGAAAAGCCAAACTTGAGCTCTACTTTACCTCAAAAAACCTCATCAAAGCAAGCTCCAGCGGCAAAACAGAGATATGTGTCTTTCCGAGCTGTTCCTTGGCATTGAGCAAGAGTTCAATCATGCGCATCGCATAGGCAGGCGTTGCTTTTGAATCTGCTGCACCGGCACCACCCAACATTACTTTTCGCAATTCCCCCACCACTTGTTCTGTGAAAATGCGGACGTCCAAATTAGATCCATAGACTTTTTGCAAAACAGCCAAGCCGTCCGAAAGCTTTTTATCTGAAATAGCTGCGATAAAATCTGCAACCAACATATGCGATGGCAGACTTAGAATTTCTTCAACTTGTGCCAATGTGACTTTGCCTCCTTCGGCCATACTGACCACAGTTTGGAGTGCAGACAATGTATCGCGGAAAGACCCATTCCCTACCATCGCAACTAATTCGGCGGCGGCAGGATCGATTGTCACATTTTCTTTTTTTGCCACATCGATTACTAGCGAAGACAGAACTTGCATGCTTGGTTTATTGAAAAAGAAACTTTGGCAGCGCGAAACGATGGTGTCTGGAATTTTGTGAAGCTCGGTTGTGGCGAGAATAAAAATGACATGCTTCGGCGGCTCTTCGAGTGTTTTCAAAAAAGCATTAAACGCGGACTTCGAAAGCATGTGGACTTCATCCAAAATATATACCTTGAATTTTGAATTCATCGGCAAGGTATGCACTGCTTCATTTAGAACACGGATATCCTCGACACTCGTATTTGACGCCGCATCAATTTCATAAATATCTTCTGGCGCCGTACCAATATTCGCTGCGAAAATCCGGGCAATAGTCGTCTTACCTGTCCCTCGCGAACCTGCGAATAGAAAAGCGTGGCAAGGTTGCGCTTTCTTTACCTCTTCTTCAAGAATTTTTACAATATGCGCTTGGCCTGCAACTTCGCTCCAATTTTGTGGACGATATTTTCTATATAAAGAAGAGTGTGTTGGGTTTACAGCTTGGCTTGCTGTTTTAGATGATGAAGAAGATGGCATAGATAAACAGTATTATAACGGCAAAGTGTGGAATATTAAAATGCAAGGAATGAGCTATGCACCTGGGTGCATTACCCCGTAATACCTTTGATCTCTTTGGCCAATTGTGACAAAGCATCAACATCATTCGTAACTTTTATTCTATCGAAGATGCGTCGGAGTTCAGGAACATCATCCTTCTCAACAAAATTAAAAGCTTCTGGAATAATACCTTGCTGATTGCAAAGCCGATCAATTTTCTCTCTCATCTGTGGAGTATAAGAATCAAAAACCGCTCGCATCTCGCCTGTTACATCTTCGAATGCCGCACTTGGGGCTGATTCTGTCAAAGTATCAGAATCACTCGCCGCTCCACTTTGTCCAAAGTTTACTTCAGTCTTTATATACCCTCTCTCGGGTCCGCTTGTCATATAAATAATAGTAGCATATTTAAAAAACAATTGAAGATGTAAACGAAAACGCGCCGGACCACAAGTGGGTCCGGCGCGCAAAGTGTCAGTCAAGAACGAAGAGCGAATAGCAGATCAGGGCTTGGCAGTACTAACCGCCACTGAGTCGGCGGTTATGAAGGGTGTACCGCCCGAACCGCCAGCTTGCAGATGAACGCAGCCGCACGGAATCCTGGCGGGACAACTCGGGCAACCTTGCCCATAGGTGTCCACGACGGCCTGCTGGAGATCAACTCCGAGGAGTGTAGCCACGGCCATGATCCATGCGAAGATGTCTGCCAACTCTTCCATGTATCTCGCTATAACTACAGATGAGTGTTGGGTGAAGCATAGAGGGTCTGTGACGATACTCGTCAGTTCACTCAACTCACGATCGAGGCGCCGGAAGGTATCGTCGATACCGCGTTCAGCATTAACTCCGCCGTAGCGTGTCCTGAGCATGTCCTGCCAATTACTGAGATCCCAATTTGCATGAGAATCTCCGCAACCAGAGGTAGGAGTCACGGGTGGACGATATGTCGCACGACCCTCGCCGCAATCGCACTCGGTTTTTCCACAATCCAAGCAAAACTTGGCGGGAAATTTGCCACAAAGCGTTTTCACGAAAAGACGATCGTTGCGGAAGAAATCGACGACCGCAGCAAATCGCGAGAACAGCGACGCCACTAACTTTGGGAGCGGAGTTCGGACTCGGCCGCGCCCATGCTCGGTAATCATACCGATCGCACCAGCAAAAAAACTGGTTCGACCGAGCAGGCCTTCGCGCATAAAGATGAGATTTCGCTGACCGTAGATGCGGCGGAAGTGCCTCAGAACTGACAGGAGATCGAATGCTTTCAGATGCAGTGGATTTGCCATGGGTATTACCCTCCTTTTCTATTGGTTGATGGTTTTTATTGGTTGAAATTCGCTTCGAACTTGAAAAAGTGAAGGAACGAGGTTTGTTTGTTTCGATCCAAACCATAGCACATAATGTGCTATTGTACAGGCTTTTAATCGTGAACCATTACAGGGAGATTGACTTTTATCTTATCGAATGATATAGTTTATTTCTCGATTCGTTCAGAATTCATTGGAATTCTTTTGACACAACCACCAACCACCCGACAATATGCCACTGAGTACACGCCGCCAAACCCAACAGCCACCACCCATCAACTTCCGAATCGCGCGCGAGATCGCGCGCAAGCTGCACATCCTCGATATCGAGGTGCGCCCACCCTGCCCGGTCCTTGTGCAAAAAGGCCGACATACAGCATGGGATTTCCGCATCTCGTTTACCGACAGCGGGAGAAGGCGGACCCTGCTTGATTCCGGTGCCAGGTTTGAAACACACAGCCAAGCTCTCGATGGGCTTCGCTATGCACTGATGATCGCCTGGCGACAACGCAGAATCACGCGCCGCTCCCACCTTCTCACCCGGCCGCGCATCAGGAAAATCCTGGAGTGCTTCACAAGTCCAGGATTTGGTCTCCTCGTCATGGAGAAATATCTGGAAGTACCACACGAGACAATCCCGATCTCGTAATCCGTCGCCCTCCATGTTCGGATCGCCCCGCCTACCCAGGCGGGGCTGATTTTTTATTTCCTTTGCCCGCTAGTTGCACTGGGGGGTAAAAAATAAAAAAATCGCCGGACTCCTGTCAGGGCCTGGTGATAGTAATGAGAGGAGTAAAATAACAGGAGTGGTGAGCCTAGGAGCTCGTCGCACTTGCAACAAAGTCACCAAGGATCACACCCTTATCGAGCTTAGCAAGTTTGGCACGACCAACAACATCTAGATAGGTACACAGCCCTTTTTTCTCTCAAAAAAACAAACCCAGGTACTTGTCCTGGATTTGTTTTGATTATTTGTCGAATATAACTGAATAATAATCCTATTCTACAACATCGAAACTTGCACTGTAGACAACAGTCCCCTCATCATATATTCCGTGAGTATTTGTTTGAGTTAATTCAAACTTGTATTTTCCTACCTTAATATCTGTCGGAATCCTGATTTGGACACTTCGACTTGAAGTTTCAGCCATTTTGCGTCCATGACCATAACCATTACCCTTTAGATCGCCTCCTACCATATATACATTCATCGAACTTGAGAATGAATCATCAGCTCTATTCCAACTTATTGTATATGTAGTTCCTTTTTTGAGTGTAGTGCCAGGTAAATTAACGACAATAGGACCAGGATTTGCTGAAATTTCGAACGGTTGACTTACACCTACTGGCTCATTGTTCATTGTGAAGTAGATATAGTAACCAGTTCCAGCCGGTGCTTGAGTCGCTGAAGGTATTTTGATATCTGTAGCTCCTGTCCAATCTGGTACAGAATTTGTATAACCTCCAGTACTTGAGTTTGTGCTCTTGAGCTTTATCGGCGCTGACATAGTTCCACCTCCAAGATAAATATCTACAGGAACATTACGAACCTGATTACGCCATGTAATTCTTTGTGATGAACCATGTTTCCAAACAACATTTTGAGTTGGTCGGCCTATACCTATTTTTTGATTTACAACCTTTGGAGGAGTATTCGGCGGTGTTGTAGTTGCCGGGGTTGTGGTGGCAGGTGTGGTAGTTGCTGGACGGATAGGTACATTTGAACCTGTAATTGTTATATCCTTAAGAACATAAGTGGTATTTGCAGCAAAGATAAGTGTCCCTTCTTTATCGACCATGTGTACTCTATATTTACCATTTGGCATTGTAGGAGGCAGGGTCGCTGTATATTTGATAGTTGCACCTTTTTCTTTTGGATCTTTTTTAACTAGCGGTACCCTAAAATCAGGTGCCGTAGCCAAATCCCTCATTATGAAGTGAAGGAATAAATCTTGTGTAGTCTCTTTGTCAAAAGTAACTTTAACTTCGAGAACAGATCCAAGGGCTACTGTTCCAGAAGGCTTAACCTCGATTTTTGTATACGTAATCTTTGTGGCCTGAAGTGCATTGACTGCCTGTGCTGATAATTGATCTTTTTTATTTGTCGAATAAATCAAACTGATGCCGTATGCACAGAGTGCAACAAGCACCACCGATAAAATTATTTTTTTCATATGTTCCTTTATTATACAGTGTCCAAATATTGTTTGGTTCAAAAAAAACTAAAACACTGTGCATAACTAGGGCAAAGCCACACTTCTTCCAAACAGAACCCTGTACTTTGCCACCCTTTTATCTCTATTGAGTGAAATGTAGTTGTAAAAATCGTTCAATTATCCCCCTCACCTCTTGTGCAGAATTTGCCTGTTCCATTAGTTCAGTGCGCAACTCCTTTGCGCCATCGAACCCGTTTATATAGGCCTTGAAATGTTTTTTCATTATCGCAAAACTTTTGACAT
Organism: Minisyncoccota bacterium; assembly: GCA_031973395.1. Classification (GTDB taxonomy): domain Bacteria; phylum Patescibacteriota; class Minisyncoccia; order Phycocordibacterales; family CAIZLB01; genus DALYDD01. Next base: position 10,878 of record DALYDD010000002.1, read on the forward strand.
CACCTAGTTTCTTTTCAAAAATTTCTGAATGCCGTATTGCCATGTGTAATTTTTCTTGAACACTCGGTATGTATTGATCGAGCTTATCATTTTGAAGCGAAGAAAAAAGCCAAGGATTCCCAAAGATCGCACGTCCGAGCATCGCACCATCCGCCTCAGCGCCCCTTGCTCGCTCCACCCCGTCTACTACCGACTCCGCATCTCCATTTCCAAAAATCAAAGTTCGCTCAGACTCTGGAATATCTTTTTGCACCTCATTTCGAGTATGGACCGCTTCGCGAACATGTTCCCATCGTGCAGGTACAAGCGACATCTCTTTGCGAGTTCGTGCATGCACCGTAATAAGTGCAGGCTGTGCCTCAAGCAAAGCAGGGATCCATGTATCTAGTTCATTTTTATTATACCCAATTCGAGTTTTTACAGACACAGGAATTGCTTCATCGAGGAGATCGTGATCTCTCCCTTCCGTAATACAACCACCTTCTTCGAATGCACGTAGTGTGCCACGCTTGGCAGCAAGAATAATTTCTTGAGCAAGTTTAGGATTTTTGATCATTGCAGAACCTGCACCCTGTTTCTCCACTGACCGATCAGGACATCCCATATTAATGTCTACTCCATCGTATCCAAGTTTGGCTACCAAATACGCAGCCTCCTCCATATATTCTGGCCGAGAACCGAATAACTGAGCTACAATCGGTCGTTCAAGGGTGTGGTCAAAAAACAAATCTCGCAATAATTTCTGCTTTCCCTCTGGAGCTGCTCTCACAAGACCGTCAGCAGATACAAATTCAGTCCACAAAACATCGGGCTTTCCGCATTCTGATATCACCTGCCTGAATGCCACATCAGTTACATCCGCCATAGGGGCTAGCACAATGAGAGGTCGTCCATTATTTTTGGTTTTGAGTTTTTGCCAAATATGCATACACGTACATTAACAGAAGCCTTAGAAAGAAACAATTATGAATTATTTGCGAGCCTCGAGAGGACAGCCAAGAATACCATTTGCAGCAAACCTTGTTGTAATCATGATATTGCCAGTCGGATCAGTTACACCCCACGGTGACAAAACAATAGAAGTAAAAACTTTTTGGAACCTAAACGTTTCGGCCACGGTTGCATTGTTATAAATACCATTTATCTCTAGGTGTGTACCAAATAAAGTATTATAGAATCTCTGCCATTTTTTCACTTCCTCAGGATCATTGTCTTTTTTGCCTGGGAAAATATTTTTTGTAAAAGCTGGACATTCAGAGGAATTTATCTTTTTTAAATTATCTTTGAGAGATTTCTGGAATGGTTCAATTGATTCTATATCAAGCTCTTTTTTTACCAGTTGTTGAACATCTTGTTTGCCTAGCAAAGCGATAATTTCGAGTGCGCCCTTACCTTCACCAAAGACTGCGTCAATTTTTTGTCTTATCTCTGATTTAATTGCACCAGCATTATTAATATTATTTTGATTTTGATTATTCGGATTGTTTTGGTTTTTTTGAACATTATTTTCGACACCCATATTTGGACCACCCCCCATTCCTGTACCGTATGCAGTGACACCTCCAATTGCAGATTGCTGAGCGAAGCCAGAATTTGTTGGTGTATTATTTTGCCCACCATTTCCACCAACTGCCGCAGCAACAACCAACACTGTTCTTGTTGTTGAAGTTGAATGCGGATTAATTGTATACTCCGGTATTGTTGAACCATTTACAATAGGAGCCGAACCAAGGTCTGTAACAGTGTATGTGAGTATATATGTTCCAACAGTATTTATGTCTACTGAACCGCTCACCGTGGCAGTAATACGACCATCTTTGAGATCTAATCCATATGCACCAGGATCTGAGAATGTTGTACCTTGAGTAATAGTAGTCGTGCCGGCTCCATTAAGCACAATAGAATATGGAGAATTATCTTCAAGTGACAATGTTCCATCACCTCCGATAGTTCCGCTCGTACCAACTTCACTACCAGCGACACCTGCCACCCCTTCATTTCCGGGTGTTGGACCCACCCCTCCTTGACCACCAGCACCGCCGGTACCCGCTGTACCCGCAGATGGTGGTTGTCCACCGAAATGAGAAACATTATCGACTTTTGCATCACGCAAATTCACAACCCCGCCATGTTCGGTTGGATTACCAAACGAATCTCCGGTATTGCCCCCTGTACCACCAGTACCACCATTACCACCTTGACCATTAGTCAAGAATTGATTACCTCCATTGCCACCCACACCACCGGCACCACCACTTCCATAAGGTCCAGGTGCGCCGCCATAGGCACCAATCGACGATACTGTCGACTCATATACATTGATTGTACCTCCTTCAGAACCATATGCACCATCACCTCCTTTGCCACCTTGTCCACCCTGACCGCCATCTCCTCCAGCAGAATAATCCAAATCAGCATTTCCACCAGCACCACCTGGACCACCAGCACCACCCTGACCACCTCGTCCTCCATCACCACCATACACATAAGCACCAGATGCTATATACGAACGATTGCTAATTGTAATTAATCCACCCATACCACTCACAGCACCAGAACCACCAACACCTCCTTGACCACCAAATGTTCCTGGCGATCCGCCAGAAAGATTACCGTTCGCGCCATCCAATCCAGTATATCCAACACCTCCGTCACCACCTCTACCACCATTTCCACCCACTGCATACAGAGATTCAGTTGAAGTAGATTGTGTGAATTGTATTGTGCCTCCAGTACCACCATTACCACCCGGACCACCCGTTCCACCGAACGCAGCACTCATCTGGATACCACTACCTCCCTGACCACCCACACCTCCATCACCTCCACTTGCATTTACTGTAGCTACATTAGAAGTTGTAATATCAATAGTGCCACCATTACCACCTGCGGTTGCATTTTCACCCAGTGACGCTTCTGCACCCTGTTGTCCGGTATAGCCCGCACCACCTTTGGCCTCAACTGCATTTGCTGTAACATTGATGAGAGTAATACTTCCTCCAGTTCCACCAGGATGACTTGCATCACCCGGCGCACCATTAGCATAAATACTGCCATTGATATTGATATTTGTAACACTAAATGTATAAGCAGCAACAGTTGGATCGTTAGAGCTACCATCAATATTTCCAGTTATACCGAATCCGTTTCCGTCTATCACAACATTATTACCCGCAATTGTGAGACATGTGCCGCCAGCAGAAATATTATCCACCAATCTATAATTACCGCTGGTGTTAATTGTTCCGCAGGCGAATATGTCGGTGACGGCATTCGCTCGCCTGGGATCTTTGACTATCATAAAAAACCCCAGCGCAATGACGCAAATCGCGATAAAAAAATGTTCAATGCGTATTTTGCTAACCTGTCTAAGAATCACCATGATGTACCAGTTGATTTTACCATAAAACAACATATGCATGACTAAACTATGCACAAACCATTACACGCTGGAACGCTTTTATTTTTATGCTAAAATAACGGCCATTAATCAAATTAAGTTATACATTACAAAACCGTGCCAGCAACAAAACCTGCAACTCCAAAAAATGGATTGTCCCCTATCAAATCAATAGTTGGTCGAGAAATATTAGACTCTCGCGGTAATCCAACCGTAGAAGTAGATGTCACATTAAGAGACGGCTCATTCGGTCGAGCCGCTGTTCCATCTGGAGCATCAACTGGATCATATGAAGCAATCGAACTTCGGGACGGCGACAAAAAACGCTACCTCGGAAAAGGTGTCTTAAAAGCCGTAGCCAATGTAAATGGTCCCCTTCGCAAAGCCTTGGTTGGAAAAAGTTTTAATCAAGAAACACTTGATGCTGCAATGATTGCACTCGATGGTACTCATAATAAAGCAAACCTTGGTGCCAATGCGATTCTTGGCATCTCTATGGCTTTTGCTCATGCGGGAGCAAAGTCAAAAAAGAAACCTTTGTATAAATATTTTGCTGAAATTGCAAAGACAGGAAAGCCAATGTCACTTCCCCTTCCAATGATGAATATTTTGAACGGAGGAAAGCATGCTGAAAAATCTACCGACCTTCAGGAATTTATGGTCATGCCTGTGGGCGCAAAAAGCTGGAAGCAGGCTTTGCAGATGGGTGCAGAAGTTTTTCATTCATTGAAAAAGATTCTCCACGATCGAGGTCTTTCTACAACAACTGGAGACGAAGGTGGATATGCACCTTCGCTTGGAAATAACGAGTCGGCTCTCAAGGTAATTTTGGAAGCCATTGAAAAGGCTGGATATAAAGCTGGAAAAGATATTGCAATTGCAATCGACGCCGCTTCTACAGAATTGTATAAAGCGGGCGCAGATTCTGTAGCTGGTGAAAGCAAGAATGGTAAATATGAGTTAGCGAGCGAAAAGCGAAATCTGAGCACACCTGAGATGGTTGCATTCTATGCTGAATGGCTTACAAAATATCCAATCGTTTCTATTGAAGATGGTTTCTCTGAAGACGATTGGCTCGGCTATCAACTATTCACAAAACAATGTGGAAAGAAAGTGCAGATCGTTGGCGATGATCTCTTTGTAACCAATATCGAAAGACTGCAAAAAGGCATTGATACAAAAGCCGGAAACTCTATCTTGATTAAATTGAATCAGATTGGTTCAGTAACTGAAACAATTGCCGCAATCAAAATGGCCCACAAAGCTGGTATGACTGCAATCGTTTCTCATCGATCAGGTGAAACCGAAGACACAACTATTTCTCATTTCGTAGTCGGTCTTGGCTGCGGACAAATCAAAACCGGATCACTCTGCCGAACCGATCGCGTTGCAAAATACAATGAACTTTTGCGCATCGAAGAAGAGTTGGGTTCGAAGGCAGTGTTCGCTGGGAAAGGTGCGTTTAAAGGTTAGAGAGTAAGGGTGATATAAATTATAAAATTCTAATCGGCGCGTCCATCGAGGGACGCGCCGATTTGGATTTGATCAAGATGGATAGCGGATCACAGGTATTTGTCGCTTCCATGTGGACCGGCCCAATTGAAGCCACTGCGCCTGCGGCGGGAACCTGTTCTGCGAACAGGCGTAGGTCTTTTGCTTTTGGTCGGCGGATACCAATGCTTTGTGTCATCACCGGGTATAGTCGACATAAACCCTTGAACGATCTGACATTCAGGAATGTGGCCAGACGTAACCCAGCACCTGACAAGCAATCGCGGTGTGAGCGGAAATTCAATACCTTCGGCGAAGACAGCGGGCCTTATGACCAGCACACCACCCTCACCCTTGAATTCAATCATGTGGTATGTGACACTTTGGGCAACAGGTTGCGTCTCATCTGCAGGCGCTTCGATATCGGGCACGACCGCGGCGGCTACGACACCAAGTTCGGTAAGAGACGAAATGGCCTCAACCGGCACAAATTTTGTTTCAATAAATCTTCCTTCTTCAACAGAGAACATAATTAAAAACAGGTTGAGGTTTCAGTTCGAGGTGTACAGAAAGCAGGAACATCTTGCGAATACCCTTCTTCCTCTGGGATACTATTATGCACTGAGAATACCCGTTTGTATAGAAATGCGAGATCATAGCAGGCCTCTTTCTCATAATAAAAACTCGCGATACAATAGCCGATACACACTCATAATTTACACTAAACCGAAAAACCATGACCAAAATAAATGCTCAGACTTGCCTCATTATCCTCGATGGTTGGGGCTACCGAGAAGACCCCACCCATAATGCAATCGCGGCCGCCAAAACTCCAAATTTTAAAAAACTCTGGAATGAATATCCTCATACATTATTGGAAGCGAGCGGACTAGCGGTTGGTCTCCCAGAAGGACAAATGGGAAATAGTGAAATTGGTCATATGACAATCGGTGCAGGCCGATCTATTGATACTGATTTGGTACGAATTAAAAAAGCCATTGAGGCAGATGAATTTATTTCTAATCCTGCTTTTATTAAATTATTTGAGCATGTGCGCACACATAAAAGCACTTTGCATGTCAAAGGCCTGCTTGGACACGGCGGTGTCCATGCGCACAGCGACCATTTAATCGCATTTCTGAAGGCCGCAAAACGTGCGAATATCGAACAAATCGCTATCCATGTTTTTACCGATGGACGAGATACCGCTCCACAGAGTTCGGCTGGGTACTTAGAAGAGCTCGAAGCTGCATTAGAAGAGATCGGCATTGGTTTCATCGCCACAGCATCTGGCAGATTTTATGCAATGGATCGTGATAATAATTGGGATCGATTAGAAAGAGCCGAGGAAGCAATGCATCGATGCAAAGGAAAGGTCTGCAATATTGGAACTGATGCCAAGAAACCATCTGAATATATTAAACGTTTACATGCAGAAGGAATTTTGGATGAACATTTGGAACCTATTGTATTTTTAGATGAAAAAGGACGAGGCTTCCCTATCCAGGACAATGACGGCATTTTCTTTTTCAACTTCAGAGCAGACCGCGCACGAATGCTTTCAAAAAATATTGCAGAAAAAGTTGCTGAAAAAAACTGGTGCTTTGTAACACTGACCGAATACCAGAAAGATTTGGAATGTCTTGTAGCTTTCCCTACCATTCCAATTGAAACAACACTGGCCAAGGAAATTTATTCTGCTGGATTATCTCAAGCGCATATTGCCGAAACAGAAAAGTTTCCTCATGCAACGTATTTCTTAAATGGCGGTGTCGAAGCCCCTTATCCTAATGAAAAGCACATCCTACTCGATAGCCGAAAAGATGTGCAGACACATGATCAAGCTCCGAAAATGCGTGCAGAAGCCATCGCAGACAAAGCTATCGAGGAGATTAAGGCGGGCACAGATTTTATCTTTATCAATTTCGCCAACCCAGATATGGTAGGACATACTGCAAATGTTCCCGCAATTATCGAAGCAGTCGAGGAGACCGATACTCAGATGGGTCGTGTTGTTGAAGCCATGCTCGAACATGGACGAGCGACAGGTGCAGAAGTTTCTGTTTTTGTAACTGCAGATCACGGCAATGCGGAAGTGAATATCGATCCAGAAACAGGTGAAAAACACACAGCCCATACCATCAATCTCGTTCCAGCTATTTTGGTTTCGGGAGAAAAAGTTGCCGCAGCAAACACAAATGATTCTGCCGCAGAAAAACAAATCGCCGGCCCCATGAGAGACGGCGGTTCGCTTGCGGATATTACTCCAACACTTTTAAGAATTCTTTCTATCGAGAAGCCTGCGAGCATGCTCGGTCAGTCTCTCATCTAATTTGCTTTTGCAACTTTATAAAAGAGCCGCAAGAATCAAACCTGCGACAATCAAGCCAGCAAGCTCATGCGTCGCATCGATCCAAAACAGTTGCCAAGAATAAACTTTTTTGAGGTCATAGAGTTTTCGCTGTGCGAGAATCGGTACAACAAATCCAAGCCATACCAAAAGCGTTAAGAAAATAACCGGCAAGACAAATGGTTGATTTACAGTATCACTCACCTGCGCAAGAGGACTGAGAAGCAATCCCAAAACAAATGTACTGATGAGTGTAAAGACAAAACCGGCCACCATTGATTTATTGCCTTCCTTTTTTCGCTCCGGTGTCAAAACCGCCGCTGTCTCGCCTTGAAGCTCGAGCCATTTCTTTCCGAATAAGCCTTTTGGCATATACCAGATTGCACCAACTGCAAAGCGGGCAACGGTCGCCAAGATAATGATTCCTATTGTGAGTGCCATATCTTTATTGATTACGTATTAAGGTTGATATACCCCTATTATACACGATGGAAACAAGCCTCTAATGGATCCTGGCTATCTGCTCCAATTTTTTGATTTCCTGCTCTAAGCGCGCATTTTCGCCATGAAGTCGCTGGATCTCGTTTATTTGCCGACCCTTTTTCAATTCAATGTCACTTACCAGTTTTTTACGAGCTTCAACCTCGCGCGCTTTATAGCCTTTTTGGTTTTCTTCTTTTTTATAAGCTGTCTCCGCTCTACTTAAATCATTATTGAGATGTGCGATTTTGGAATTCAAGCTTTGTATCTCGCGGTCCACCTTTCCAACAATTTCTTTTTCGCTGAGTAGCTTTTGTTCTAATTCATGTATTTCTTTTTCGTACCGTACCAGATTGCCAGTTTCCCGATTTACTTTTTCTCGATCTGAGTCTATTGCTTGTCGTCCAGCTTGAATCTGCTGCTTCATCGTCTCGTACTCTGTTCGGAGTTTCTGCACATGCTGATCTACCACTTGCATTTCTCGGGTTATGGATTGCAAAATAACTTTTGCCTGAGCTTCTTCGCCCTGTAATCTGCGTACATCACTTTCTTTTTGGGCAATTTCCTTTTTATTGAGCTCTAGCTTACGCTTTCGATCTTCTAAATCCTGCCGTGCGCGCTCTCGAAGCACTCGCTCTTTTTCCTCGTCCATGTGCTTCTGGCGGTAATTAATTGAAATAGAACCTTCGTCTTTGACGTATTTGCTTAAACTGCCTAATTTATTACCACCAGAAGAATATCCCATTACCATATGGAGTAATTATACACCTTCCCGCTTGCATGTTGCCACTATCAGATTGGGTACACGTGCGGCATAAATCCAAATTGCAGAATATATTTACCTAAAACGAGACGATACTGATTTACGTTTTCCTCATGGGAAAAATAAATCTCTGTCGCTCCATATTCCAATATAGATAAAAAAGAAAAAGTGGAACTTGCGATTGAATTATTTTGAACAGATGATCGTGGAAACGTGCAGGAAAAATGATTCTGTAAAATGCCGCATATCACCAGTTGAGTCCCATCTGTTTTAATAAAATGTATTTCTGAAAGCTTTTCTGGGGCTAATCCTGATACCACCGTCGATGTTGATGACGAAGCAGAGATAAACTCCACGCGATCCGACATACGTACTACATCATCCAACCAACCTGCCAAAAATAAAAGCTGTTTATACCCAGTAAAGTCATTTTCCTGCTTTTGGATGTTCGTCTGGATCGGAATACTTAATTGGATAAAAACGACAAGAAATACTGTGGTGAGCACAATCGAAATCAATACTTCGATTAAAGTAAATCCAAGTTGATGTTTTTGCTGCAAAGGATGGGGAGTATTTTTCATTTCATTAATTACAATAATTTAATCTATTGATAAAACCGCAACAGGTTGTACGGTGCTTTGCAGAGCTATATACATTCGCGTGGCATCACAATCAAAATCGCTCACTGGCGCAGGTAAACTTAATTCAAACCATATCTGATATGAAGAAGCTCGGGCTAAAGTCTGGGTGATCCCTGGCATTGGGCGGATAGCGAGACTCTCATCAATCAAAAAGATAATTGCCTTGTCGGGATCATTCGTTTGAAGCACCAATACTCTGCCGCTATGCATGGCTCTAAGTGCCTGGATGCTTTTATTTACATTCATAAACTCAGCAATATATGCACCAGATGAGCCATGCAATTCTTCTGGCCTTAAAATGTATAACTCATCATTTCCAACCGTCCGCCCAAGGAAAACCTTTTCATCCGTAACGGAAAGAGACTTACCATTTCCAGATGAACCCGATGCATCAAAAGGTGCTGATTCTGATATATTCACAGTTGATGAACTTGCAGCATATTGAAAATTGAAGATTTGCAATTCGGGATTCTTGGGACTGGCAATATATAATTTATTTTTTCTTATATCTAAGCTGTTGACTCCTGCATTAATTTCTACCTCCCCTACCCGAGCATTATTCAAAAGATCAATGATAAAGACCTCTGCACTATTATTCTTTTCTGTTCCAACTATGCCAAAATGGCCAGAGAGCGTCAGGTGAGCCGGATACGCATGATCTATCGTCGATGAGGCAATAAGCGACAGTGTCTGTCTGGCATACCCTGCGCCATTTTCAATTCCATCTAAGAAATCTGATAGTTGGGCGTAACGGAGCGGAGTCGACAGGCTGCGTTCAGAAATAAATACATGCTTGCTACTTATTGATATGTCATTTACACCCGGACCCAAATACAGAGAATCTACCCATGCAAACTCCGTATCGAAGTTAGCCTTATAAATATATAGATCAGGATCTGTTGTTGAAGAACTATTAGCCCCAACTAATAAAAATTGAGAATTATCGCTTCTTACAGCATTGATGGTCGATGCCAGATTGGTTGTACTGGCAAATGAATCAGCAAACACTTGTGGGAAATATAGATTCAGAAAGTTTGGCTTTGTGTTAAATTCGCCGGGACCATCTTCCTCCATGCCATTGCTTTGGCGTGCCAATATTTTTGAAAAGAAAATATCACATGAATCTGAATTCTCGTACCCCTGAATGTCTGTCTCGGAAAAGAACGAAGAAAAAGTCGAGCTGGAGAAGCTCACATACTGAGGACCATACGGAATTTCCTTGAATACCGTTCTGCTTTCCGTACTTAGAATTCGATTGCTATCCTGTGTAAATATAAAATTGAGAATAGGGAGAGAAACAAAAACAATCAAAGCTAACGATATGATAATTTCCGATAGGATAAAGCCTTCTTTCATTTTAAATTATTCATTAATCCATATAGTGGTGACAAAATTCCATAGGCCAACACACCAACCACAACCCCGATAAAGATCATCAGAGTTGGTTCTACGAATTTAATAAGCAGCTTGGATTTATGTTCAAAGACTTGCCGATAGTATTCATAAAGATGTCTGAACATTAATGCATAAGAAGATGTTTGTTCTGCTACTTTTGCAAATAAAACCCAAATAGGTTTGATACATAACGAAGTTGAAAATGTGTGCGACAAAGAAAACCCTTCGGAAATGGATTTTTCGACTCTGGAAAACTCCTTTTTAAAGACGATTGATTTTGTACCGTCTGCCAATCTGGCAAACACCAAAGGTAAATCTGGGGTCATGGATGTGTATTGATATAGGGCGAGAGCATAACCGCTTGAGATATAGGATTCTACAAATGAATTCACGAATGGGATTTTGAAGGCAATCTTTTCTGATATCTTTCTAACCGACTTGATACGAACAAGAGATGCGGCGCAGATCACACATGCAATAAAAATAACTGAAATCACAAGGCCGTGCACACGAAGTGCTTTCGAGCAGAAAATCAGAGCTTGGGTGACAAGTGACACATTTTTACTATTCATATGAATGATTGGCATAATATTGGGAATAATAAAGAGTAATAAACCGAGAATGAGCAATGTCGCCATCGAAAGGACGATAGCTGGGTAAATAAGGACTGATATAACTTGGCCGCGACGTACTAGCAACTCTTCAATATTTTGCGAAATCTTTTCTAAAGCTTCGGGAATATTCCCAGAGACTTCAGCGGACTCAAGCATGTGAATATACAATCTGGATTTGCCCAAAGAGGTCTTTGCCAAGATTCGCGAAAACTTTAAACCGGCAGAAATCTCAACTAACAACACTCTCCCTGCCTCGATCTGATTTTTCTTTAGTGAATTGAGGAGATACTCAAAAGCCTCGACAGGTGAAATACCTGAGCGCAGCATTAATGCGAATAGTTTAATATTAGTGTGTGTAAGCATTACAATTGGCTTCTTCTGCATGGCTTTTATTTCATCTAATATATTTCTGCATATCTTCCCTGCTGATCATGCCTTGATGGTGAAGATGGGTGATATGATCTTTGAGCAGTAAAATTCCCTCTTTCTTTACAATCTCTGAGAGACTTCCAGCACCATGCGCACCCATGAGTGCTGACTTTAAGGACTGACTGAATTCGACCAATTCAAAAACAATCTTTCTGCCTGATGCAAAGGTAATATTTCTCTGCGAAAACAAAAGGGTGACAACCGAGGCACACATATCCGATCGAACCCCGAGACTGTGCAATCGATCGATGATCTCCAATGCAGACGGCGCATGAATTGTCGCCAGAACCAAATGTCCAGTAAGTGCCGCCTGGACCGCGAGCGAGGCCGTAGCCGGATCTCTAATTTCACCAACCATGATTACGTCCGGGTCTTGCCGTAATACCCCTTTTAGTGCGTCTGAAAAATCAAAACCATATTCTGGCTGAACTTTAATCTGCCTGATATGTGGTAAAACCACTTCTACAGGATCTTCGAGCGTGACAATGATTCGCGACTTAGAAACCAGATAATTCAGACAAGAATATAAGGTGGTTGTTTTCCCAGAACCAGTTGGACCAGAAACTAAAATTAACCCAAAATCTTTATTAAGCGCGCGAGAGAGGATACTCAAGTCACTCTCCGTCATTCCGAGTTTGTCCAATGCAAAGCCATCGTTAGTATCGAAAGCAAAGATGCGACAAACTATATTTTCGCCAAAGACCGTTGGTGCCGTTGCCGCGCGTATATTAATAGATTTCTGATCACATATATCTCCAAGCGGATCAATGACCTTTTTTAGGTGCGCCACAAAAGCTCCATCCTGACTCTTATCAGTAATGTCGAGCCGCATATTCGACAATACCTTTATTCGCCCAACAATATTTTGGGATTGTGACTTAGATATATATGTCGCAAGCCTGAGTTCGCCTTTTACACGAAGGACAATTGCTGCATGATCTTCTTTTATATCCAAATGAATATCACTTGCACGCATTTCGTATGCGATAGCAAGGAGATAATCCAATTGCGAAAACACCTGCGTACCCGGAATCGATACATATTTCTTAATCACTCAAGGATTCTTACACAGGCGGGCTTAATTTTTGATGAAGAAAAAATAAAATCTAAAACCGCAACACAAAACTGAATCAAATACTAGAGCTCCACATCTTCTAATTTGTATTCTCCAATAGAAACCCTCTTAATATTCCTCGCCATTGCTCCTTTTCCTAATATTTGTCCAAGCCACACTGCGAGGCTTCTTACATAAAAGCCACTACCACAAGAAATCCGAAGCGACCATATTGAATGCCCAGCATCGTCTATTTTTAAATTTTCCCAAGAATCAACGATTGCTTTTTGCCTAAAATCTCCTCGAACAACTTGAGCAATCTGAATTGATTCAGCTGTGAGATCTTTTGTAGAAATCTCTCTAATACTCAGACATTCAATATTGATAAGCTCAACTTCCCGGCTTGGTAGTACCAAATTAGTTTTTTCCACCCCATTTTCCATCGTGTATTGAAAAAGCGGTTTTCCATCGATTGGTTTTGAAGAAAAAAATGGATAAAAAAGTTTCGCTGAGCCGCACAATTCTTTGAGTACATCTGTGATTTTATTTCTATCACCCTGAATCCCCTTTTCAAATTCTTCTTTAAGTGGTCCAACAATATTCTTCAACTTTTCTTCACCGAAATTTAATGTCTGCCATGTCATCATCGCCTCGTTTGGATAAATAATACCAAACTGGTCGAATGTATCAGTTCCAATTCCAAAAACAACATCAAATTCATATACCTTGGATAAGGCCATAATTTCCTGTTTTTTGGCCAATTCTCCGGAGTCCAAAACTATCAAAAGCCCGCTCGCCAGAGGATCGAGCCTGCCCGCGTATGTGAGGCCTGCTTGTGGACCAATGCGTTCCTCGAGCCGTTTTAGGCATTCCAGGCATGTTTCTAGGGCATTCTTGTATAAAAGATACATAGACGCTACAATCATAGCTATTATGACCCGATTGTCCAAGCCACTGAGCACCGATCCATACAAAGGAGTAAGAGACTTCTATCCTGAAGATCAATTCATTCAAAATTACATCTTTGAGACCTGGAGAAAGGCCGTTCAGTCTTTTGGTTATGAGGAGTACAATGCCTCAATTTTGGAGCCTACAGAGCTGTACAGGGCAAAAACTAGCCAGGAAATTGTTAATGAGCAGACATATAGTTTCATTGATCGTGGAGAGCGCGAAATCACCCTTCGACCGGAAATGACTCCGACCGTCGCACGATTAGTGGCCAAGAAAAAGCGAGAGCTCGGCTACCCGCTTCGACTCTTCTCTATTCCGAATGTTTTTCGATACGAACGCCCTCAGCGCGGCCGCCTTCGAGAACACTGGCAATTGAACGTTGACATGTTTGGCTCAAGCAGTATCAATGCTGATATTGAACAGATTGAGGTCGCTTCGCATATCATGAAAAGTTTCGGTGCAAAGCCAAGTGATTTCATAATTAAACTAAGCAGTAGAAAACTCCTCAATGCCCTATTTGCAGAATGGTATAAATTGGACGAACAGCGATCTCAGGCTCTCAAAAAATTAATCGATCGAAAAGCAAAAATTGCCGAAGAAGATTTCTACTCTGAAGCCGAACTCATCGTCGGTCGGCCTTTTAGCTTTCTCAATTTCAAAGAGAAAAACGAAGAACTTTCTCTCGCTTTGGCAATCCCGACCATCAGAGATGCTTACAACGAATTAGACCAAGTTATTGAGACACTTAAAAAACGAGGCATTGAAAATGTCGAATTCGATCAGACGGTTATTCGCGGATTTGATTACTATACAGGTATCACTTTTGAAATATTCGACACACATCCAGAAAACAATCGATCACTGATGGGCGGTGGGCGCTATGACGAACTCTTGCTTTTGTTCGGCAATGAACAAGTGCCTGTTTGTGGTTTTGGTATGGGTGATGTGACCATTGCAGATTTCCTCGAGACTCGAAAATTACTTCCTGCGTATAAACCAGCAACAGATATTATGATTTGTATTATGGATGAGGAAAGTGCGGGAGCTGCCCAGGAACTGGCCACGGAAATTCGAGCAAAAGGAAAAAGTATTGCCATGAATTTCTCTTTCAAAAATATTGGAGATCAGATTAAAAGTGCCGAGAAATTAAGTATCCCTTATGTAATTGTTTTTGGAAAAGACGAAGCGGTTATCAAGACATATAAAATTAAAAAATTAAAAACTGGCGAAGAATTTGATACAATAGAGGACCTCAATTAACACCAATACCATGCGAAAAGTTGTGCTCGACATTGAAACCCGAAATACATTTCAGGAAGTTGGAAAAGCCGACCCAACCCTCCTCGATATTTCCGTTGTCTGTATTTATGATAGCGAGACAGATTCATACTCTAGCTACCTACAAGAAGACCTCCTCAAGCTATGGCCGATTCTCGAACGTGCTGATATTTTGATCACATTTAATGGCGATCATTTCGATATTCCCCTTCTCAATAAATACTATTCTGGAGATTTGGGCAAAATCAAAAGCCTGGACATTCTAAAAGAAGTTCGTGCCGCGCTTGGATTTAGAGTTGGCCTCGACAATATTGCCAGCGCTACATTGGGAAAAGGAAAAATTGGCCATGGCCTCGAAGCGATCGAGTGGTGGAGAAATGGCGAAATCGACAAGATCATTAAATACTGTATTGGCGATGTACAAATTACAAAAGAGGTTTACGAGTATGCAATAGCCAACAAAAGCCTCAAATACAAAGAGGGTGAAAAAGCGATTGATTTCGCATTAAATACAGATGCTTGGGAAGATAAGCAGGAAGCGAAGATGACATTTAGTTTGCCGTTTTAAGACTTGACCATGGTATATTTAAACAATGAAATTATTTAATATCCTCTTCCTTTTAAATTGGATTGCAATCATAGTAGGATTATTTATTGCCATTCCAACATTAGACTTACTATCTTTTGACAATGGTATAGAGGCTGGCTTTTTCTTTATAGGTATAATTGCTATTCTCTTTTTCATCGTTGCTCACGGAAAACTAGCGGTTTACTCTCCAAAAACAAAAGCTACGATTTTTCTTGTCGTTTTGGGATTTGCACAACTCGCTTGCAATGTATTTATGGCCGCCCTATGGACTTCTGAAGACCACGGGGGCATGGCCATTTTGTTTGCTTTCCTATGGGCGGCTGCAGTAGCAATACTCAGCTTGCCTTTTGCAATCATTGCTATGACACAAAGATCAAAGATGGTCCGAAACCTTGCTAATTAAATATGCTAAAATAGCTTTACATGACCCACGAATCTGAACCTCGAAACCAAAATATCTTTATTCCTATTGCCATACTCGTTGTGGGAATATTGATCTCGGGTGCAATTTACATGAATCGAACTGCGGTGGCTCCTCAAAAAGTGACAGTGAATCAGCCAAATACCACCAAAACCGATGCCTTTGTTGCAATCACCGAAAATGACCATATCCTCGGCGATGTGGAAAAAGCCGATATCGTCATTGTTGATTACTCAGATCTCGAATGTCCATATTGTAAAAACCTTCACGAAGTATTCAATAAAATTTATGTCGAGCACGAGAGTACCGGAAAAGTTGCTTGGGTATATAGACACTTCCCTTTATCCATCCATACTAAAAGTATAAAAGAGGCTGAGGCTGCAGAATGCGTAGCTGAGATTGGTGGCAATGAGGCATTCTGGAAATACATCGATACCATCTTCAAAAACACTCCTTCAAACGACGGTCTGGATCCGGCAAATCTTCTCACCTATGCGGTGGGTCTAGGTGTCAATAAAACCAAGTTCGAAGAATGCCTATCGTCTGGAAAATACACACAAAAAATAAAGGATAGTTATGACAATTCTTTAAAACTAGTCGGTAGCGAAGCAACACCTTATACCGTATTGGTTGTGAGGGGTCAGGTCATTCCTCTTGTAGATAGCGAAGGATATGGTTTTGGCGCTCTACCATATCCAACTATGAAAGCCTTGATTGATGAGTTTTTGAAATCGCCAGCTAAACCAGCAAATTAAACTCTGTCCTACAGAGCACAGATTAAGCATTCTCCAATAGGTACTCTTCGAAATCCAAGATTGCATCGATATCTTTTTTATACTCCCCTGCTTTGTATTTTTGATCAATCTCAGTTGGGATTTCGAAATCTAGATTTTTGATGCGTTTATACACCGCCAAAATAAGTTTACGTAGGCGTCCAGCATCAGCATCTTCGAGCGTTGTCATTATGCTCTGAATTTTTTTCTCCTTACCCACAGGTTCAACAAAATCAATGACACCACAATTTACTTTTCCGCCTAATTTTGAGAAAAGGATTTGCTGGGCATAGGCCGATTGATCGATGAGGAGTTTGTAAAACAATAACTGGTTTTTATATAAATGCACCTTCACCTCTTCGTCTGCCTTCGGATCATCGAAACTTTCAAAAGCGCGTCCGGTTTTATAATCATGAACACAAATAAGATTGTCCTCACCGAGAGAAACCTTGTCGATTTTCCCTGTTACAAAAGCCTCAACCAATGAACCGTCATCATACGCTACGCCATCTTTTATCATAATGTCCTCACGGCCAAAATCTAACTCTGCAATATCTGTCGGCTTAAAATCCTTGCCTTTTGATTTGATAAAGGCAACCAATGCGTCCTGGCCGCGCTTCAAGTACATAGTAAAATCTTTAGGATGCAATTTTTCCTTGCGGAGCATAATTTCAAATCTTTGCTGAATGACTTCAGTATCTGGCAACTTACTATTTTGTTTTAATTCCTGAAGCACAAATTCAAGAGCTGAATGCATAGCCGAGCCATACGAACCAGAAGGGCTCTTGCTTTGCGGAAACCTGAGCAAGTTTTGTTCGAAAAAGAATGCTGGGCCGCCTTTTGGAATATTCAAAAAGTTATTGAGATGGGTGACCGAGAGCTTGTATTTCTCTACGATGCTTTTGAGCAAGGCTTCTTCGGTATCCAAGAATGGTGCCAACCTAAACGTAAGCGAAGTGGCCTCGAGCAATGATTCTCCAGCTGCGACATTTACAGGTATAGCCTCAGGTTCAATCCCGCCAACCAAAAAGCGTAACTGACTGGCCTGCTTGCCGCTTTCTTTAACTTCATGCGCGGTCATGTACAACCGCTCCTTCGCTCGAGTAATAGCCACATAAAATAGGCGGAGTTGATCATCCTCATTGTCACCCGCAGGCTCGATCGGCATATTAATAGGAAAAGAAAGCTTCATTCCGCCACCCCTACCTGCCCAGACTTCATCTTGGCAAGACAAGATAAAAACAATTTTAAACTCGAGACCCTTGGATTTATGGGCGGACATCAATTCCACCGCAGATCGCGCGGTTACAAATGGGCTTTCATCATTCAGCTTCAAATTATTTTTTTCATAGACATCAACAAATTTCACCAAATCTATCAGACGCAAAATAGAATAGCCACTTGCCGCCGACGACTTTTTCTCACCATTATCGCCAGTACTCGAAATACCAGCATTCGTACTGCCCTGATCCTCAAAACCATTAAACGCTCGCAGTGCATTGATGAACACTCGGAGACTCGACAAAAATGCCAAATATTCAGCACGCGAATGAGAGTACCGTTCTTTTGAGAAATAAAAATCTCGGAATGGGCTGGTGAACTTTTTGCTGTTGCTATCGCCGTCATTTGCCGCCACGTCTTTGTCCGAAACCCTAATCTGCCCTTCAATCTGAATATCATCACGCTCATCATCACTTGCAAGCGCGATATGTGCCCCGATGATTCGGTCGAGCATTAATTCAAGCGGTGTCGACTGTGCATCCGCACCCAATTCAATCAGAAATTCTGCAATCTGTTTGATAAGCGGATTTTCATAATCGATCATAACCTCGAGCCATGTTTTACTTTCACGCTTGGCGCGCAGAGAAACTTTCCAAATATCCACCCGTGGCACATTCCAGAATTTAAAAGACAAGATTTCGGGTAGCAAATCATCACGCGGACTTTCGTATTGAAAAGCACTGACGGTCGATGAGACATATCGCGCGAGCGTGATTAATTCATGAATATGAGGCTCTGCAAAAACACTTTGCTCTCTTTCATATTTAATAGGAACTCCTGCCAATTTCATATACGGAACAAGGAGTTCCAAATGTTCATGCTTACGCCCAATGACTGCGATGTCCTCTGGTCGTATCTTTTCTTCTTCAATTAGTTTTTTAATCGCATCCGCCACATATTTATATTCATGCAAAGCTGTTTCAAAAATATGATACTTGATCGCTCCAGGTTCGAGCACCCCTTTTGCCACCAATTGCTTCGATAAATTAGGAATAAGATTTTCCAAGCGCTTTTCCCCTTTTCTAATAATTCCCATGGCAATATCCAAAATATCCTGAGTCGATCGATAATTTTCAATCAAAGTCACAAGTTCTACGTCAGTAAATCGATGCTTGAAATCCAAAATATTAGAAAGCTCCGCGCCCTGAAATTTATAAATTGCCTGATCATCATCCCCTACCACCATGATATTTGGCTTGCCTTCATGCTCGATTGCACTCGTAAGCAATGACAAAATCCTCATCTGCGCATTATTGGTATCCTGAAACTCATCTACGAGTAGATATTGAAATTGTTCTTGAATGGCGTAACGCAATTTCGGTTCTCTCTCAAGAGCAGTGATTACATCCAGGATCATATCGTCGAAATCAAAATATCCTCGGCGATACATTTCGGCTTGGTATTTTTCATAGACTTTTGCGAAGCTGCGCATCTTGTCGATATTTCCCTCGTCTTTGAAAATTCGTTCACCTTTCTCGTCCTTTGCTAACCATTTCTGTTTCCATTTTGATAAGGGCTCATTTTTGCCGCTTTGCTCAACTTTGCCAATCGCTTCGGTGAGCGATAATGCGACAGCCTCCTCGATGGAATGAAATGTCACGAACAAACTGCTTTTATCCTCCAGATTCATTCCTGCCGCTTTCCGGCGCTTGGTTACCTTGTCAGCGGTTTTCTTGATAAAGTCTTCTACGGCGGTTTTTATTTCGCGCACGGAATTTTTGCCCAGCGTCTTTTCTAAAATAGGAATAAGGAATTCTTTTATGGAAGAAAATCCCGCCGCATTATCCTCAATCAATTGCGCCAATTCCACAGGCCGTAGCCCAGCTTTTTTAATATGAGAAATCGCTGATAAGACAGGTCTGATATATACAAAACCCTCCTCAGGATGATATGACCGCAAAGGATCATCGTGCGACATATCATTGAAAATCGATTCCAGAAGGGCAATTTGCGTTACTGGATCCGCTGGAGAAAAAGTTGCGCCATGATAAAAGAATTCGCCATGATGTCGAATGATATCTGTACAAAAATTATGAAACGTATGAATCGAAACCTGATACGCACGATCTCCCATCAATCTGCATAATCGCTCTCGCATATTTTGCGCGGCAGAATCTGTAAAAGTAAGACAAAGAATATTCGATGGCATGACCTGCGTCTCCCGCAAAATTTGGGCAACGCGCATGCTAAGGATTTCGGTTTTGCCAGAGCCCGGCCCCGCAACTACAAGCAATGGACCTTCGATAGTATCAACAGCTTTTCGCTGAGCTGGATTTAGCTTTTTGTACCGCATATCAAAAAGATGATCTGAATTTGCGACCTGATTTTCACCTTTATTTTGATCAAATTTAGAGGAAGACATGGCAGGTATTATACCCTGAAAATGACGATCCACGAGAAAGCAAAACGCTCCCTCGCGCTTCAACCGTTTCCGGTCTTGTTTGAGGGAGCGAGTCACATGTTTTGATCTGTCTATAGATTCACGGTCGCGACCTGCGACCAGCCAGAGCTGGACGGTCAAGGAGAAGCATATGCGGTCTTGGGCTGGGGTTGAGGCGAGATCGTTCCATCCCGCTTTTGCCTAGCGACCCAGGTGACGAACTGCTCCACAATGCGGGCATCGGCGGCCAGAGACTCACAGGCCAAACGGGCTTCGACTTGGCGCAGACCTTTTTCATCAGGGGTAAAATGACAGCCTGCAATCTTTTCTTTGCCCGGTTCACCAGTAAGCACAAGCTGTGTGGTGAGACCTGTGTACGGCCCCGATGCATCCACTGCATGCAGATTGCACGAGGTGACGACGATTCTACCTTTTGTGGTAAAAATTTCCACGGAGACAAACGAACGTTCTACTGGCATGACCCTGACCTTGAGCCTGGATTCGGTCTTCAAGACTTCGAGCGGCGCATTGGTGCCAAACTCGGTATTGAGGGCTTGTGCCCATTCGAGAACTTTTTCAAGCTCTCGCACACCAGTGTCCGGATGGGCTTTGATCAGACGAGTGATCGATGAATCCGGCCCGGTTTCTGTGATAGCTGGATGGAACAGGGTCACTTCAGAGATGACTGAACCAGCGTTGTTCCAATTCGAATTTTTGATAAAGTTTGCTGTGACCAGTGCGAAGAAGGCGAAGAAAATTGCTGTGGTGGTTTTCATGATTTGCAGGTGGGTTTGTGCGGTTGGTGTGGGTTTGCTAGTGTACGGAAAGAATTCAGAACAGATCTAAAAACATGTTAAAAAGAGAAGGAACATCAACCGAACTATACAACAGATATAATAAATTACAAGGTAAGTAAACCTGTCGACCACCTCATCGATTTGGCATTATACAAAAACGTTTTACAGTCACGACGGAACTTTGTTTCTTTTTTTATAATTGAATTCTAAGTTCCGACTAAGTTCATCAGAGAAATACAAATACCCTCTGTAAGATCTTGCGGAGCAGCTTGGCTGCGAGCAGAAGGAAAATATTCAGCAGAATATTATTCCGGTCTTACAGAGGGTATTTGTATTTCTTTAGTAGTTTTTGAGGCGATTCACCTTCTCATGCTGTCGAATCTTTTCATGAGCCTTGGCTTCGATTTGTCGGATACGTTCTCGTGTGACACCAAACATCTTCCCCACTTCTTCGAGCGTATGCTGAATACCATCATTCAAACCATGTCGGAGCGCGAGAATTTCTCTTTCTTTTTCAGACAAGTCGCTCAAAATTTCATTGACCTGGTCTGCGAGAATTCGGCGAGAACTTTCCTGGTCTGGAGAAAGAATTTTATCATCTGGGATAAAATCTCCAAACATTGATTTATCGTCTCCGTCATCACCAACCGGCGCGTCTAACGAAACAGTGTTCTGATCAATCTTTTCGATCATATATACTTTTTCAGGCTCGATTCCCATTTCAGTTGCAATTTCTTCTGGCAAAGGTTCACGTCCGAGATCCTGGAACAAACGCCTTACAACTTGTTTATATTTCGCAATTGTTTCTACCATGTGAACTGGTACACGAATAGTTCTTGACTGATCTGCAAGGGCGCGAGTGATTGACTGTCGAATCCACCATGTGGCATATGTCGAGAATTTAAATCCTTTTGACCAATCAAATTTATCTACAGCTTTAAACAGACCGAGGTTACCTTCTTGGATTAAGTCGAGGAGAGTAAGATCAGGGCTTCGGTTCGCATATTTTTTTGCAATAGAAACTACGAGTCGAAGGTTTGCTTTCGCCAACAAGTTTTTTGCTTCTTCGTCCCCTGTCTGAATTCGCTTGGCGAGCTCTTTTTCTTCATGAGCATTAATCAAAGGGTACTGACCTATTTCCTTTAGATACATCTGAATAGAGTCGTATGTATCGCTTTTTGCAGTACCGTATTTTTTCAAAATATCTTCTGCGTCACGATTGAAATCAAGGAGTCCTCCCCCTTCGAGAATATCAACACCAGCACTCGACATTGTTTCGTACAAAGTTTCAAGGAAATGTACGTCATCCTCGACATGTGGAAAGGCTTTCAAAATTTCATCATAGGTGACGAAGCCGCGGTCTTTTCCTTTTTGGATAAGCTCTGCCGCCTTGTGATCCATGACGTGCTTTGAGCGAGACTCGGCACGAGCAATAGCCTTTTCAGCATCTGTCATTTTCACTTTCACTTCTTTTGGAAAAGCGGCTCTTGCTGCAGTTTTTTTCGAAGCGCGAGCCCTGGCGGAAGCCTTTGATTTAGCAGACTTAACAGGCTTTGCTTTTACTTTCATTTTTCCAGGCTTAACAACTGCTTTTTTGGAAGCTTTGGCTGGTTTGGTCTTATTTGAATTGTTTTTTTTAGATTTTGGCATGTGGTTTATAAAAATTTAATTAAAGTATAAAAAATTGCATCGCATTATGGCTTGCTATTAAGACGAGCGTTGAAATGACTTTGCCTTTTGGTACCGAGGCCTGATAACTTGAGAGATATTTCTTGACACTTGGTGATTATTTCGTCTGATTTTACCTTATCTTGGCCCTTTTCTGCAAGCTGTAATTCGGACATTAATTGGCCAAGGGTATTCTTGAGTGATCGTTCCTCGAGCTCCAAAAGCAGCTCCTCGAGGTTGTGTTCCAAGCGGGCCATGTCCCCTTTTTCAATCTTACCGAAGAGCATCTCCGCTTCAAACAATAATTCCTCACTTTCATGCTCTTTGAGGTTTACAAGGATTTGCTGGTCCTCTGGAGAGAGTACCTCTTTGATGCGAGCCCAGCTTTGATCTACTTTATCCTGGCTCAAACCCCCTTCTTTTACCCCACTTTCCATATAGGTCAAAAGAGCGATGGACCGGCGTAATGCTATATCAACCGACTTTGAGGACGAGCGGCGTGAGGAAATATTACCAGATTCTATCAATGGGTCCATATCGCCCTGGCCACCCTGATTGCCCTGGACCACCCCTTCCCCGGTATTGGCAGCAGAGGCATACCGATCCTTACCCTCATGTATACGCGCACTTTGGTT
>DALYDD010000002.1:34277-50620 GCA_031973395.1 Minisyncoccota bacterium
ATCTTGACCTGTAAGCGAAATAATATCTAAAAATAAATCTTCAATTTCTTTTTCCACTTCTTCTGCAATAGCTTTTTCTGGAATCTTGGATTTAAGGGAAACGAGCGAAATGAGTTCAGCACGACGAATGGCACTCGGTGTCAAAGCGATATCTGTCACCAATTCTTTTTCAATAGCCTTTGAAAGATCATGTTGATTTTTATGCTTGGCGAGAAGAATGGCGAGATAATACTCAATGACATGCGTCGAATGCTTGAGCGCATTAATAAATGCATTTTTATCTTTTTGGATAAGAGATGCAGGGTCCTCTCCGGCCGGCAACGAGGCAACTTTTACATCAAAACCAGCTTCGATAGCCAATCGTTCTCCGCGGCGAGTAGCACCATAACCGGCATTATCAGAATCGTACATGAAAATGATATTGCGAGTCATGCGTGATATTTTCGCTAAATGTTCTTTGGTCAAAGAAGTTCCAGACGTCGCGACAGCATTAGTTACCCCAGCTTGGTGCGTCATCAATAAATCCATTTGACCCTCTACAAGCACTGCATAGCCACGCTCGCGCATCGATTGCTTTGCGCGATCAAAGCCATAGAGAGCCTCGCTCTTATTAAAGAGCTTCATGTCAGGACTATTGAGATATTTCGCTTGTGCAGACAGGTCGGACGAGTCACCCTCTTTTCCATAAATTCTGCCAGAAAATGCGATAACACGACCGGAAGAATCAAATAACGGGAACATGATGCGCGAACGGAATCGGTCATAGATTTTTTCGCGACCACCTTGTCTGCCCTCGCTCGCACCAGAATCACCACGCTTGATAAGCCCGGTATCGATGAGTTCTTGCTCATCAATCGCTTTGCCATCGACTTTTTGGCCAAGCATATATTCCATAAGCATTCGCCATTCGTCTGGAGCAAAACCAATTCTCCACGCTGAAATACTTTCATCATTTAGACCGCGTGAATGTAAATATTCACGATGAATCTCACTCAGTTTTTTCTGAAAGAAATCCGTAGCGAGATCAAGAATTTTATATTGCCGTTCTAATTTATGGTGACTTTCTGTTTTGAATTGATCGAGCTCAACATTGGCACGTTCTGCGAGGATCTTCAAGGCGCCGAGAAAATCTATTTTTTCATATTCTTGAACGAAAGAGAAAATATCACCTTTTACCCCACAACCAAAACAATAGTAACTGCCACGCGCCGGAGAGACGAAAAAGGAAGGTGTCTTTTCATTATGAAAAGGGCACTTCGCTTTTAGGTTTGCACCCGCGTTCTCAAGCTTGATATATGAACCGACCACATCGACGATGCTTAAGCGATCTTTGATAAGTTCAGCGGCACCTGCCATATATTGATGGATGATTTAATGTTTCTCCAATAAATCCGTCCCTGAGTATGCGAAATCGACTTCGCAGTATCCGTGCAATTCCAAACTACATTCCCATATCGTCTTCGAGCACAACCTGGTCTTGGAGATTCTGAATCATCAAATTCTTTGGACTACCTTTGAATCCTGTACCTGCTGGGATCAAGCGGCCAATGATGACGTTTTCCATGATTCCATAGAGTGGGTCAGTTTGAGCCTTTAGAGAGGCAGAGATGAGCATTCGATTTGTGTGCTGGAATGAAGCAGCTGAGAGAACTGATCGGCGCGCAAGAGAGGCCTCTGTGATACCCATAACGACAGACTCACCCTTTCCTTCGATTCCTGTTTTGCCTCGAACTTTACGGTTTTCCATTTCAAGTTCAACTGATTCAACTTGATCTCCGACAGCAAATGTAGTTTCTCCTGCTTCCTTGATCTTAACTCGAGAGAACATCTGTCGAACGATAACTTCAATATGCTTTCGAGACAAGTTATCACCCTGGAGCTCGTAAATTTTCTTTGCTTCACCGATGATATATTCCTGTGCAATTGTTTTGCCTCCATACTTATAGAGTTCGTCAATATCAGCATGACCATCTGTGAGGATGTCCCCCTTTGAAACATGCTGATTTGCTTTGACCATTGGAATTCGAGGATAGTGGAATGTGTATTCATTTTCAGTTCCACCTTTCTTTCCTTTGATAGCAACATCAGGGATGACTTTGATGATTCGATCCTTACCAATTTCTTTTACTTCAGAGACAACGCCATCAAATTTCGCAACAACAGCTGGATGTTTTGGTGCACGCATTTCAAAGAGTTCTTCGATTCGAGGAAGACCAGCGGTAATGTCTCCACCGACAACGGCCACACCTCCGGCATGGAAGGTTCGCATCGTAAGCTGAGTACCTGGTTCACCAATGGCCTGAGCAGCTACAGTTCCAACCGCTTCACCAAGATCAATCATTTTTCCTTTGGCAAGATCGAGACCATAACATTTTGTACAAATACCAAGATCTGTTTTACATGTGAGAGGAGATCGTACAAAGAGTTCTGCAACACCTTCGTTTTCAAGGAGTTTTGCATCTTCTTTTGTCAAAAGATGACCTCGCTTGAACATCACCCCGCCCTTATGCTCCAAATCCTTTGAAAGAATTCGGCCGGCAGCAGATTTTACATAAGACTGAACAATTCCTGATCGAGTTTTATGGGTGATTGAAATACCTTCTTTTGTTCCACAATCATCCTCGGTGATCATAACGTCCTGTGCGACCACGAAGAGACGTCGAGTAAGATATCCGGCTCGCGCTGTGTTCAAGGCTGTATCCGTCATACCTTTTCGTACACCGTGAGTAGTAATGAAGTATTCGATCGGAGTCAAACCTTCTTTATAACAAGATGTAATCGGAAGTTCGATAGTCTCACCTTGCGCGTTCTGAATCATACCTTTCATACCCACCATCTGTGTAAGCTGAGCCATACTACCTCGGGCACCAGAGATTACCATATCGAATACCGGACTTGTGACACTAAGCTGTTTGGCGACAAAGCCTTCTACTTCAGCCTTGGCGTCTTGCCAGATACCAATAACTTTTCGAGTCTTTTCATCTTCTGCAAGCAAGCCTTCATTGTAGCTTTCCATTACTGCAGCGCTTTTCTTTTCAGCAGCTTCAACGATTCCATCTTTTTCTTCAGGAATAACAATGTCATCGATACTCCATGTGATACCAGACTTTGTAACATATTTGAAACCAAAATCTTTGATTCTGTCGATCAAATCTGGAATGCCGTTGATACCATGTGTATTTATGATTTCATCTACGATCGCACTCATAAGAGGCTTATGTACTTCTTTGTTTACGAAAGCATAATCTTCTGGAAGCAAATTATTAAAGAGGATTCGTCCAACAGTCGTTGTAAATACAAGTCCTCCAAACTCTTTATACTTTGGTGTTTCTGGAGCAAGAACCTTGATCTCTGCACGGAATGAAATGGCATCGAAGTTCAGGGCCTGAATCGCTTCATCAGGAGACGAGAAGGCTTTTCCTTCACCCTTTTCTCCAGGAACAATCTTTGTCATCCAATATGTACCCAAAACGATGTCGAGCATCTTGTTAGTAACAGTTGGCTCACCTGAACCCGGCTTCAAGATATTTTTACTTGATTCCATGATTTCTCGTGCTTCCATCTGAGCTTCTTCTGACAAAGGAACGTGAACGGCCATTGTGTCACCGTCGAAGTCGGCGTTATACGGAGAACATACGAGTGGGTGTACCTGGATCGCATTACCTTCAGTCAATACTGGCTTGAAAGCCTGGATTGAAAGTCGGTGCAATGTTGGCGCACGGTTCAAGAGTACGTATTTATTCTCGATTACTTGTTCGAGAATTGCCCATACTTCTGGAATACCATCATCAATAAGACGTGACGCACCTCGAATATTGAATGCCATTTCTCTTTTCAATAGTTCTGAAATAACAAATGGTCGGAAAAGTTCGAGTGCCATATGTTTTGGCAAACCACATTGATTCAATTTAAGTTCGGGGCCTACTACGATTACAGATCGTCCAGAGTAATCTACACGCTTACCGAGCAAGTTCTGTCGGAACAAGCCTCGCTTACCTTTGAGGTTATCAGCGATAGATTTAAGAGGTCGTCGCTGAGCAGCACCAAGACCGGCGTATACAGTTGAACCATGTCGAATAGAGTTATCGATCAAAGCATCAACAGCTTCCTGCAAGATTCGCTTTTCGTTTCGAAGAATAACGTCTGGAGCATTGATTTCTCTGAGCTTTCGAAGACGATTGTTTCGGTTGATTACACGTCGGTATAAATCGTTTACATCAGAAGTCGCATGTCGTCCGCCTTCGAGTGCAACCATAGGCCGTAGACCTGCTGGAATAACAGGAAGCGCAGTAATGAACATCCATTCAGGACGAACATTTGCATTCGCAATTGATTTAATAACACTAATTCGTCGGAGCAACTTATCTCGCTCTGCAGCACTTGACTTATCAACTGTTGCTTCGAGTTCTGTAAGAAGTTTTTTGACGTCTAATGTTTTGAAAATATTGAATACTGCCTCAGCACCAATGCCGGCTTCGAAAGCAGAACCATATTTAAGTGAGAATCGGTGGTATGTTACTTCATCGAGAACTTTTCCAACCTGGATGCTTTCAATATCTGTTTTCGCACCCATCAAAAGTTCAGTCAAAGCTTCTTTTGTTTTTTCATCCTGAAGTGTCTTAACTTTATTTTTGAATTCACCATCGAGCTCTCGGAGTAACCGAGTTGTTTCCTCTGTATTTACTTTTGTAACCAAATAACCAGCGAAGTAGATAACTTTTTCTACTTCTCCTGCATTCATACCGAGAATCTGAGCAACACGTGAAGGAAGCGTTCGAAGATACCAGATATGCGTAACCGGTACGCATAGTTCGATATGCCCCATTCGCTCTCGTCGAACGATTGATCGAGTGAGCTCTACTCCACATTTTTCACAAACAATTCCCTTGTATCGGATACCTTTGTATTTACCGCAATAACATTCGAAGTCTTTTTCAGGTCCGAAGATTTTTTCATCAAAGAGACCATTCTTTTCACTTCGCTGCGTACGATAGTTCATCGTTTCTGGCTTTGTGACCTCGCCATGAGACCATTCGCGAATTCGCTCTGGTGATGCGAGTTTGAGCACAACTGAATCGAAGGCATCGACTGTTCTTTCTTTAATTTTTAGATTGGGTTTCATAATTTTGTTGTTTTGTTTAAGAAGTTTTGCTTAAGGAGTTTGGTGATGGTTGGAGTTTTTTCTCTGTTCATCTTTTAAGCCCAAGGGCTTAAATCATGCTGCCACCACAGCTCTCTTTTACGACACATCTTCTTCGATTAGTTCTCCAACTCGACCTTCTTGATGGAGTTCAACATCTATACCGAGTCCTCGTAAATTCGCAAGCAATACATTAAATGACGCTGGTGTATTTGGTTCGAGGAGCTTCTGGCCCTTTACAATTGAATCGAATGCCTGTGATCGGCCGACAATATCGTCGGACTTAACTGTAAGCATTTCACGGAGCATATGAGCGGCACCATATCCGGCGAGCGCCCACACTTCCATTTCTCCGAATCGCTGACCTCCGGCCTGAGCTTTACCTCCAAGCGGCTGTTGCGTGATGAGAGAGTATGGACCAATTGAACGCATGTGAATTTTATCTTCAACCATATGGTGAAGTTTCAACATGTACATATACCCAACGGCAATATCCTGTGCGTATTGTTCACCAGTTCGTCCGTCGAACAATTTCATTTTTCCATTTTCTGGAAGACCCTGTGCGACAAGTTCTTTTCTAATTTCATCTACACTAGCACCCATAAACGGCGGTACCACTGCTTGGAAATTACCCTTTGCCGCAGCAAGACCGAGGTGGAGTTCCATAATCTGTCCGAGGTTCATACGAGACGGTACACCAAGTGGTGTAAGAATCATATCAACTGGAGTTCCATCAGCCATAAATGGCATATCTTCAACTGGAAGAACTCGTGAGATAACACCCTTGTTTCCGTGTCGTCCCGCAAGCTTATCTCCCACCGTAACATTTCGAAGCAATGCAACCTCGATGTGGATTCGCTTGATGATTCCAGATTCGAGTTTATCTCCCCTTTCTCGTGAAAATACTTTGACACCAATAACTCGTCCACGCTTTCCGTTTTCAAGTCGCTTTGATGAATCTTTTACGTCTCGAGATTTCTCTCCGAAGATTGACCTTAGCAATCGTTCTTCTGGAGTAAGCTGTGTTTCTGATTTTGGAGTAATTTTACCTACCAAGATATCACCAGGTCGAACTTCTGCGCCGACTCGTACAATACCGTCAACGTCGAGATTTTTGAGTCGTCCTTCACCTACGTTTGGAATATCATGAGTCGTGACTTCGGGACCAAGCTTTGTATCTCGAACATTAATTTCGAATTCTTCGAGGTGAATGGTTGTAAACTTTGATTCTCGAACCAATCTCTCTGAAATAATGATGGCATCTTCATAGTTTGCACCTGACCAAGTCATGAATGCAATCAAAACGTTTTGACCGAGGGCGATCTGGCCATTTTCCGTTGTTGAACAATCCGCCAAGATATCACCTCTTTTTACTTTCTGTCCCAATGAGACCGAAGGTCGCTGATGGAGAACAGTAAACTGGTTACTCTTCTTGAATGTAGCGAGCTTAAATTCATGGTCTTTCTTTCCACCTTTCAAAATAATTTTATTTGCATCAACATAAGTCACTGTTCCTTCTTCTGGAGCAATAACTACGCGACCAACATCAAGTGCAGCTTTTTCTTCAATACCCGTTGCTACAAATGGAGCTTCCGGCAACACACAAGGAGTTGCCTGCTTTTGCATGTTTGAACCCATGAGCGCTCGGTTACCGTCATCGTGATCTACAAAAGGAATCATCGAAGTTGAAACTGAGAACGCTTGTTCTGTGGCGACGTCCATGAGGTCAACATCGTCAGCTTTTACCAATGCCGGCTTTCCTTTGAGTCGAACCTCGATAGTGGTATCAGTGATTTTTCCATTTGCATCAACAGAGGTCGCTGCATGCGCAATCTTGAAACCTTCTTCTTCCAATGCATTCAAATACACAATTTCACTTGTGATTTTTCCATTCTTAACTTTTGCATACGGAGTTTCGATCATTCCAAAATGATTGACTCGTGCATATGTTGCAAGCTGGAGTACGAGACCGATGTTTTGACCTTCTGGTGTATGGATCGGACAAATTCGTCCGTAATGAGAAGGGTGTACGTCTCGAACTTCGATACCCGCTCGCTCTCGTGTAAGACCACCGGGACCAAGGGCTGAAATACGTCGCAAGTGTTCAAGTTCAGAGAGAACGTTTTCCTGACTCATGAACTGTGACAATTGGTTTGTGGTAAAGAATTCTTTGATTCGAGCCTGGAGAGGTCGAGGAGAAATGAAGTTAACCGGCAAAGTCGCATCAGTATCGATAGTAGACATTCGGTTCTGAATGTTTCGCTTGATCTGAGTCATACCGATTCGAATTTTCTGCTGGAGCATTTCACCTACGAATCGCACACGTCGAGAACCAAGGTGATCGATATCATCGATCTGTGCATGCGGATTATGGTTAAGCTCAATCATATGAGAAATAGAAGTGACTAAGTCATCAAGTGTGAGTGACATTTGCTTCAAATCTTTCTCACCCATTGGCTTGTCGAATCGCAAATTGAATCGATGTCGTCCGACTGGAGACAATTCATATCGCTCAACGCTAAAAAGCGAAGAAATGTGTTCCTTCGCGTTCTCAGGAGTGGCCAAATCACCATCTCGGAGTTTTCGATAGACTTCTACGAATGCCTCATCGGCAGTTTTCGCATGGTCTTTAGCAAAAGAAGCCTCTAGATGAGGTTTTGCATATCGGCTCTCTTTGAATAGATCATATATTTCTGTATCAGTCTCCGCACCAAACATACGAAGAAGTGATGTCACTGGGAATTTTCGCTTTCGATCGATTTTTACAAACATCGCTCCGTCAGCCTCTGTTTCAATTTCGATCCACGCACCTCGGGCAGGAATTATTTTTGCGCCGTAGTAATTCTTGCCTTTAATTTCTGAAGCTGTAAAGAAAACACCATATGATCGTGCAAGCTGTGGCACAATCAATCGCTCGATACCGTTGATGATGAATGTTCCGTGTTCAGTCATCATTGGGAAATCGGCCATAAACACTTCCTGCTCTTTTTCTGTACCGAGAATCTTGTTCTTTACTTTGACCATCACCTTGAGGGGTGCTTCGAAGTTGATTTTATTCTCTTTCGCATAAAATTCGTCGTTCTTTGGCTTTTGCAATTCGAAACCTGTGAAATCAAGTTCGAATTTTTTGCCCGTGAAGTCTTGGATTGAAGAAAATTCACCGAATACTTCACCTAGACCCTTGTCGAGTAACCATTTATAAGACTGCAACTGACCTTCTACCAAGTTTGGAAGAACCGAAAGTGGCTCTTTAAACTTTGAGAAATATTTCTTTTGGCGCATTTGGAAAATATTTTTAATGTATCCAAATCTATCTCCGGCCTACTGCATATTTGGTTGCCATATTGGCTGCAGTTTTTATCAAAATCCTCGGGACAAAAAACAAGACACTCTTTGAGGCGTCTTATTGATTTTGTGGTAGGAGTTTAAAAATGGCCGAAAATAAGTTTGAATTAAAACTTAATAAATTGGAAAACGGGTTTTCGAGCGAAGAGCCGGCCGGATAACTCAATCGTCTTACGCAGGACCTTATTGTTGCACGTCTGCCCAGGGGTCGTCAAGGGGTACTTTAAGGCTCGAGACCTGTCAATCTTTTTATTAACAGATGGGGATATGTATCCTGGACAAGGACAAAAAGCTTGCTTCGGACTAAATGACATAACAGAGTAAAACTTGCAGTGGCCAAGGTTTTGTAATTTAATGAGGCCTGAACAAAAGTTCGCCTTATGCCACCAAAACCACCCGACAGAGCCCGCTTCTCCGTTGTGCGAATTTGGATTGAAAAAGGTCGGTTACGACCAAGTCCTAAAACACTTCGTGAACTTAAGAGGATGCACGAGACTCGCTCTCACACCGAAAATCTCCGAGACGATGAAAGGCGTCTGTCTCGCAGAGGCAAGCTATGAGTCCGCCAAAAGCAAGAGCTGTCAGCCGCAATTCCCCGCGGTTGGCAGTTTTCTTTTACTTTACTACGACGCCTGATTTTGACCTCGCCACTCTTCAATCTTTTTATGATCCCCGCCCACAAGCACTGCGGGTACTTTATATTTTTTCCCTTTGTATTCTAAAACTTCCGGACGAGTATATACCGCATGAGATGCAGCGCGCGCTTCTTCCCTGCTATCAAAATTTCCGAGGACGCCAGGGATTTGTCGCGCCAGTGCATCGAGGATAATCATCGCGGGCAACTCTCCACCAGTTGTCACGAATGGTCCGACTGAAATTTTTTCTGTTTTAAAAATAGTATTCACTCGCTCGTCCACACCTTCATATCGCCCGCAAATGATTGCAATGTGGATTTGTTTTGTTTTTGTAGTTTTTGCCGCTTTCGCAGATTTTCCCAACCATTTCTGTGCCAATTCATTTGTAAATTGCGCACCACCAGGAGAGAGGAAAATCGTGCGACTCAGTCCGTTCTTCCCCGCTTTTTGTTTTGCTTTTTCCAGAGCTTTCAAAACCGGCTCTGCTTGCATGACCATACCAGGGCCGCCGCCATATGGCTTATCATCAACACGCAAATAAGGGAGATCTTTACCCTTTTGAGCACCGGTCGCTTTTACAAAACTACGAGGGTTATAGAAATGGACCACAAGCCGTTTCTCTGCTTGAGCGCGAGCAATGATTGATTCCGCGAGGTACGAACTGAAGCTGTCTGGAAAAAGAGAAATGATATGTGCGTGCACCGCAATAGAGACCGGCACCGATGCAGTTTTCGAAACCTTTTTCACGGACTTATGGTTTTTCATAATAAATCTACTATACATAAAAATAGTCGCCGATACCATAGCAAAACAACCCATCTCGCGACGGATTGTTTTGTTTGTTTTGATTGCCGATTTAAATTTCCGAAGAAAATCGAGGGTGACTATGCAGAGAGACCTTCAACTGCTTCATCCAAGCTTTTCATCTGATCTGATTTAGCACCGTCTGGTTCTTTGATGCGGACACTGATATTCGCCTGATGTTTCTTACCGAAAGCTTTCATGATTGTTCTGATTGCTTGTGCGGTATGACCATCACGGCCAATAATCTTTCCCATATCCGCAGGATTGACTGTAAGCTCAACGAGAACGCCGAGATTATCGACTGTTCTAGATGTCGTCACACCATCGGGATATTCCACGAGTGATTTTACGATGTACTCGAGAAACTGCTGTTCTGTATCGGTCATATGATTATATAAATTTTAATACTAACGCTTAAGTTAGCTAACGTAATTCATTATACCACAAAAAAGCTTTGCAAGGAATAATATCCACAGCCAAGGCTACATAGAAGGCTGGAACCCAGAACCCCTACGCAGCTGGAGCTTCTTCTTTCTTTGGAGGAGATTTTCGAGGAAGAACGTTTTTCTTTTTGGCCTTGATGATATTGTGGGCAACCAAAAGATTATGAGCAGTATCAGAAGTCTGGACGCCTTTGCTTAGCCAATATTCTACTCGGTCCTTATGGATGATTGTTCCGTCTTTTCGGAAATCATGTGAGCCGAGGATTTCTTTGGCGTTGCCACTTCGTGCCGCTTCTTTATGCTCAATTAAAACCAGTCGAAATGACGGGTCGTTTTTCTTTCCTACTCTCTGTAGTCGAATCTTTAACATAGGAATGTATGCTAACAGAAAGTGTTGGATTGTGCAATATTTCCAAAACACCCCGTTCCCTGTTACTATGTTAGATAATGAATAATCTAAATAACGGCCGCAACAGTGGCAATGGCAGCAGTAAGTGGGAGCGAGGTACAATTTCTATCAATGCAAAGGGTAAAGGGTTTGTTCGCCTTGATTCGAGAGCTAAGATGGGCCGCGAGGGCGATGTTCCAGTTCAGCCAGAAGATATCGGCAAGGCATTTCCTGGAGATACTGTAGATGTGGAATTATACAGCGGTTTTCGCGGCATGGAGCACGCTTGCGTGATGGAAGTAGTAGAGCAGAAAAAAGATTCTTTCGTTGGAACCCTGGTAACTGACCCAACGAAGCCTGATGCCCTCTTTTTTGAACCAGATGATAAGCGCACACAGGTTTTGTTTGAAGTTTTTAAAAAAGATTTTACACCAGAGATTACGGGGGCTTTGAAATTAGGAGCAAAAGAGAGTGATCTAAAAGTTCAGGTAAAGCTAAAAGACTGGGTTCGCCTTCCGCACGAAGTGAGTCGGCAAACACGAGACGACAAGAGAAATCGCGAAAGATTTGAGCGAGACCAAGCCGAAAGAACCGGCGCTCCAAATAAAGGCGCAAACACTGACGGCGAAACCGCATTGGATTTTTCTACCATCCGACTTGCGACAGGAACTATCATCAAAGTCATTGGTGAAAAAGGCAAAAATAATACCGAAATGGAGGCCATCGTACTCGAGCGAGGGTTCGATACAACACACCGGGCCGAAGTGATCAAAGACGCTGAAAAAGCCGCCGCTGAACATAGCCAAATCACAGACGCAGAGCTGGCGAAGCGTCGCGACATGCGAGGTATTTTCACTTGTACCATCGACCCATTCGATGCCAAAGATTTCGATGACGCCCTCTCGATCCGTCCTGCAACCGCGGATCAGAAATCACAATTCCCTACTGCCGAATATGAAATCGGTGTCCACATCGCAGATGTTTCTCATTTTGTCCGTGAAAAAACAATTCTCGACGAAGAAGCCCGCAAAAGAGCTTTTTCCGTATACCTCGTCGATCGAACCATCCCTATGCTCCCTTCTGTTTTATCAAATGGTGCATGTAGTCTAAATCCTCACGAAGACCGTTTTGCCTTTTCCGCTATTTTCATCGTGACAAAGAACGGAGCTATTTTGGATAAATGGTTTGGACGCACAATCATTCATTCCGACAAGCGTTTTACCTATGAAAATGCCCAGGAAATCCTCACCGAGAATCTCGCAATTGACTGCAATAGCACAGAAATAGATAAGCTTGCTTGGACAAATATTGCTGAGATTGATACCGCGAGTACAGATTCAAAGCCTGGCGCATATGCCCGCGAGCTCCTCGAAATGAATCGCATTGCCAAGATATATTTGAAGGAAAAAAGAGAGCAAGGCGCGATCGATTTCGAAACCACAGAGATTAAATTTAAATTGGATGAAGATGGTCGCCCTATCGAGGTGTACAAAAAAGAGCGTATCGATACCCATCGCCTCGTCGAGGAATTTATGCTCCTTGCCAATCGTGAAGTTGCCAAATTTATTCAGGATAAAAATAAAACAGGTACACAGGAACGCCCTGCCGTCTACCGCGTTCACGATAAGCCGGACCCTGATCGTATCAAGGAACTCGGGCTCTATGTTCGAGCACTTGGTTTTGACTTCCCTGTCGATGAAAAAAATGCAAACAAGATAACTCCGAAGCAAATTCAGAGCCTGCTTGCTGAGGTCGCTGGTACGCCACAGGAAACCATGATCAAAATCTCGACACTACGATCTATGGCTAAGGCGATTTATGCCACACATGATCTCGGACATTTTGGTCTTGCATACGATCACTACACGCATTTCACTTCCCCTATCAGACGATACCCAGACCTCATGGTGCACCGCGTCTTGCAAATGGTTCTCGATGGCAAAACTGTGGCAAATCAAGATGGGCCAATGTATGAAAAAATCTGCGCCGATTCTACACGACGCGAAATTGAAGCCGCAGACGCGGAGCGAGCGAGCGTGAAATACAAGCAAGTTGAATTTATGCTCGATAAAGTCGGCCAAGAATTCGATGTTACCGTTTCAGGTATTTCAGATTTCGGTATGTTCGTCCAAGAACCAGAAGCAATGGCAGAAGGTTTGATCCGTCTCACAAATTTGAAGCCGGAAGATTTCTATACTGTGGATGCAAAGAATTTCAAAATTGTCGGTGAGCGTACAAAAAAAGAATTCCATATTGGAGATGTCTTACATGTACGATTAGAGACAGCAGATTTGGAAAATAAGATGCTCGGATTCTTGATTTTGGAAAAATAATTTAAGCACCATTGCTAATTTAGGCATTTTGCAGGTACAAAAATACGCGCAGGTATTTTGCGCGATTTTAAAAACTGAACCAAGGGGCCACGGACCCCTGCTGATGACTGTCGCCTTTCGAGGGTAAGGCGAGCCATGCAGCAGGAGCCGCAGCAATTCTTTGGGGTGATGCAGGGGGGGCGGAGGTTATCCGGCGGCGAACACTGCAGCAGAAGAAACAGGGGGTTGAACCGACCTGCCCTTCGGCAAGTGCTCCATTGCCCTTCTGATGAGCGCTTCACCGATTTTCGGGCCAGGCTTCATGTTTTTCCATGCCTGGCGTTCGTTTGCTCTCCATTGCCATGAGCACTCAGTGCTAAGGCGGGCAGGAGTGCGTGTCACCGACGCTTTCACAGCGGCGGTGATGATGGTTTCGAGACGGCCTTCAAGGACTACGCCGCCACCAGTGGTCATACGATACAGTTTCATATATGTTGGGTCAAAGGACTACTTGAATGTAAGCATGACTGCGGGTCTCCACGACCCCGCAGCTTTTGTGGCGCGATGAAATCAGTACACGCGCCAGCTGTTTTGGTAATCCGAGCCGTCGTCTGACGGATCGAAGTGGAATAAATGCTTACTTCCCTCTATAAAGGATTCAAGGTTGTCCAATTGGCAATTCTAAACCATTTGACAAAACTGTCAATATATTTTTTAAATCAATTTTATATGCGAAAAAAACACGCCAAAATAGCCTTATAATTAGCCGCTATTTAGCGACTGCCAAGGCATCATCAAAAGCAATGGAAAGAAGTTTAGAGAAGCCTTCCTTGCCCATGGTAACCCCGTAAATAACTCCCGCTCGAGACATCGTCTCTCGATTATGAGTGATCAAAATAAGTTGTGAATGTTTTGAAAGAGATTCGATCATATCGCCATAGCGCCTTGAATTCGCTTCATCGAGCGCAGCATCTGTTTCATCCAAAATAATAAATGGCGGTGGATTCACTTGTGACATTGCGAAAAGCAAAGCAATTGAAGTTAGAGCACGCTCGCCACCAGAAAGCATCATTAAGCCTTTTGTGCGCTTATGCGGCAAAGAAACTTGAATCTCAATCCCCTCTTGGATTTCAACTTGATCATCGTCGCCAGAATCTTCATCATCTTCACCAGCATAATCTTCATCTGTAATTTCAGTCAGTCGGCGACGTTTGCGTTTTTCCTCTTTTACTAATTCGAGACCCGCCCCACCTCCACCAAACATCAGATTGAAAAAGGTATTGAATTCTTTATTAATTTTTTGAATACCATCACTAAATAATTCAGCGAGTTTTCCAACCAAATCATCAATGAGCTTTTGCAAACTTTCTGTTGCTTTGACCAAATCCTCCAATTCGCGCGCGAGAAAGAGATCTCGTTCTTCGGTATCTTTATATTCTTTCATGACATCTTCACCTCCTCCTCCACCCATTTCTTCGAGGCGGATTTTTACTTTTTCAATTGCGCGACGTCGATCAGTTTGTACAGGGCGAGGATCGAGTAATTCTTGCGCGACACTTTCATATTGCATGGCTGCCCTACCCACAAGCATCGCACCCTCTTCGAGCTCACGATTAAAATCCGCTTGTTCAACTGCGAGACGTTCTGCCTCAGATTTCAAATTCTTCAATTCGCTATGCAATTCGTTTTGGCGAGACATGATAGTGAGAACCGCTTTTTCGGCTTCAACATTCTTATCTTTTTCCTTTTCAATTTCATTTTTGATTGCTCCATAATCAGCATCGAGCTTTGATTCTCGCTCACCGATGGCGACGATATCTTTTTCCACTTCTTTGATCCTACTTGTCACCCGAGCAATTTCATTTTCCTCATCACTAGTATCGACATCTGTATGCGAACTATGTGTTTCTATAAATTGTGAAAGAGATGCGGACACCGCGGCGAGACCTTCTTTGATTTGAGACAAATCATTTGATTGCTGCAAATCCGCAAGTCGCCTAGAGGCACCCGAAAAAGCTTGCTCCACTTCTTTGAAATAAATCTGACGAGTATTTGTTTCTGCAGCATCTTTGTGCTTCTTCTCTATGATTTTGCCTAGATAACTGACCTCCCCCTCCAATCGTCCGATCTCTCGCATCAAATTATCTTTTTCGAACCGAGCGGTACGCAAAGATTGTTCCAATTCGAGAAGCTGATTTGTTTTGCTCGTCTGGCCACTATTATTTTCATTTGCTGCAAGTGTTTTTCGATATTCTGCGAGATCCGCTTCGAGTTTTGCCAATTCTGCCCGAGGCGCCTGTTCTGATTCTGTAATGCGCTTTTTCTCATGAGAAAGATATGCGCTTTCATGCGCGAAATATAATTGATATTGCGCGACAAGCTCAGTGCGTAACTGTTCCGCCTTTTCTATTTTCTCAACTTGCTTACGCAAAAACTTCAAATGCGGTGCCAGTTCCCGTCGTTGCAATTCGATCTCCTTGATATGCTCCGCCGTTTTTGCGAGCTTCTTTTCGCTTTCTTCTTTTTTATATTGATATACTTTGAGACCAAGTGCGTCCTCGATCATTTCTTTTCTTTCTTTTGTAGAAGAAGAAAGAAGTCTATCCGCCTCGCCTTGAGAAATAATATGATGTCCTGACGCACCGATATTTGCATTAGCCAAAAGCTCCGTAATATCGCGAAGCCTAACTGCTGTTCCATTGATAAAATATTCATTGACACCATCTCTGTGCACCGTTCGCTCTATACCCACCTCATCGAAATCTACATTGAACATTCGTGCTCCGTCATGACCATGCGGCGAATTATCAAAAACCAATTTCACACTTGCACGGTTAGCGCGCGGCGAATCCTTGCCCCCGTTGAAAATTAAGTCCTCACCCTTTTTACCTCGCAAACTTTTGATGGATTGCTCACCGAGCACAAAACGAAAACTTTCAGCCACATTTGATTTTCCCGAACCGTTTGGGCCCACAATCGCGGTAATCGGGTGATCGAATTTGAGATCTGCTCTTTTGGCAAAACTTTTAAAACCATTGATTTCGAGGGATTTGAGCTTGAGCTGCATGTAGGCTCTATTTTAGCAGAATTTTCCTGTAAAAAACACCAATATATATTCCAGAGCGTATCCGCAGACACGAAGTGTCGAGGACTTTAGCGATGGAATATATCTTGGTGTTTTACCACCCCTTCACTTCCAAACCTTTCTCGGCAGCCATTTGCTCAGCCTCTTGTTTAGACTTTCCTTCTCCGCTGGCAATGTGTTCAGAGCCGAAG
>DALYDD010000002.1:50630-71474 GCA_031973395.1 Minisyncoccota bacterium
CTAACTCAGCAGCGATCTGATATTTTTTGCGCACTGCAATTTCATCATCACCGATCATAACTGATACAACGAAAACTTTATTATGGTCCGGACCTTGTTCACGGAGCAGTTTATACGAAGGCGTAACACCTGTATGTTCCTGCGCTGCTTCTTGGAATTTACTTTTACTGTCAATAAAGCTTTCATTCGCCACAATATCATCGATAAGTGGCAAGATACATGAAGCTACAAATTTTTCCGCAATCTCAAATCCTTGATCTAAATATACAGCTCCCACAAACGCTTCGAATGTATTAGCAAGAATAAATTGTCGCGCACGGCCCGTATCTTTTGCTTCACCTTTTGATAGGAGTAAAAAAGCATTCATGCCGAGTTTCGTAGCGGCATCCGATAGAGTATTTGTATTCACGAGAGATGATCGATATGCCGTCAAATCGCCTTCTTTATTTTGAGGAAATTTTTCATATAAAAAATGCGTCACTGCGAGCTCCAAAACGGCATCACCTAGGAATTCGAGGCGCTCATTATGATCAATCCCAAGGCCACGATGCTCATTTAGATATGAACGGTGAGTAAAGGCCTGTTTCAAAAGGTTCTTATCTTTAAACTCTATTCCCGTGCTTTGTTCAAATACTTCGAAATTCATATTAGTTAGTTACCGCACAATACCATAATTCTAAGGCTGATCAAGCTTGGCCAAGCCAGGCCCCATTAAGCCTCCTGCACCGCCTCTGTCTCGGCCTTTATTGTATTAGCCTGAAGCAATGCCTGCACCGCCTTCGTTACAATCGGCAAAATATCATTATAAAAATTCAAGATGATAATCTCTTTTATCGGAAACCATTTTGCATCAGTAAGCCCGCCACTTGTTCCCAAAGTCAAAGGCGTATACTCTGCACGCGCCAAAAAATACGTTACCTGCTTTCGAATTTTTCCTTCTTCTGGATGAGAAGCTACATATTCATTGAAAGCTAATTCCGAATCAATAGTGATATCAATACCCATTTCTTCTTTGATTTCTCGAATTGTCCCTTCGGTAACACTTTCTCCTTCTTCTAATTTTCCTTTTGAAAGAGTCCAGTGGCCAAATACATCATGAACCATCGCGAGATAGAATTCACCCTCGTGCTTCGCGTAGACGACAGCGCCGCCGAGTTTTTTGATCGGCATTTCTTCATACGGTATATCCATCTTCTTCTTTTTCGACTGCGTCGTTTCGTCTTTTCCTGGTTCACCCAATTCTTTGTAGACCGCACCAAGTACACCGTTTACGAATTTACCCGAAGTCTCACCACCAAACGTTTTGGCCAATTCGATGGCTTCATTGATTGCAACCTTTGCAGGCACTTCTTTTCTATCTGAAAAAAGAAGCTCATAGAGCCCCAAGCGCAAAACATTTCGATCAACATTGGCGATTTTATTAATCGGCCATTCTGGAGCAGCTTTCTCGATGATCATATCAAGATCCGCTCTTTTTTTGAGAACACCATCTGCTAATTTTGCCGCGAAAGCAGAGTCACCTAAACCAGGCGCGAATTCTGTAGCGTTGCGTTGTACAACTTCTGCTATATTATTTTCATTGAGATTACGAAAATCCCACTCGAAGAGTGACTGAAGGACAATTGATCTAGCAAGGTGCCGATTAGCCATTTGTATGAGGAACTGTTCCGACTAGAATTTATGAATATTGTTCGAGCGGGTATTTCAGTTTCAGTAATTTAATTGTATATGATAAAAACCGTCTGTGCAACGGTTTTTATCAGGCTGTGTATATCTTTTAATTCTAAGAGACCCTATCTAGTAGCCCGAGCTTCCTGCAAGCATTTCTGCATAGCAGCAGTTGCCTTGCCTTGCTCTGTTCTCGCTGCATCAATTTCTTCTTGGATACCATCCTTGGTTGCAGCGCGAAGCCAATTGTTTGCTCGCTGCACTCGAGCTCGTTCTGACTTACATATACTTCTTGCCCTTTCACCTTCTCTTTTTTCTTCTCTATTTTCTTCCCTCTTTTCCCTAACAGGAACCGTTCCATAAAAACCAGATCGATTCAACCCGCTTCCGTATACTCCCGCAACCTGAGTTGTCGCAGCCTCCTGCGATGCCATCATTCTCGATGTCGTAAAATACGCAGAAAAACCAATTATCACCACCAACACAATTGTCCAAATTATTTTCATAAAAAATAAAACGCTTAAATATTAATTACCTTTTATAGTATAGCAAAAAAACTTTCCGTAACGCAGGAGATGATATTTTGTTTATAAACTAGTAATTTTGTAAATTACTTATTAGCCTTTACTTTTTCTTTCTTGAGAGCCTTTCGATCGTTTTTCGCTTTATTGTCGATAACGTTCTTGCCTTTGTAACCACCGCACTGTGCGCAGATAGTATGTTTTTGGCGAGGCATGCCGCAAGTTTCGCAAAGAATTACACCTACAGCCTTGAGAGCGTGATGACTTCGCCTGTTCCGAGTGTGACCTCGGGTATGTCGCATATGATTAACCATAGAGCGCTATTATACATAATCTGATAAATACGGCAAATTAACAGGGTCTCTCATAGCCCTTAAATTCAATACATTAAAAAGCGAGAGCGCCGCACCCCAGTCCTTGGGGTGCGGCGCGATAAAGAGGCTCAGGTCAGTGACGGATCCCAATCAAGACCATTGGCACGGGCTCGGTCGCGAAGGGCTTCATAGGCGGCCCGAATCGGAGCAAAGCGCTCGGCTTTGGGGCCATGGTTTGCCGACAGAAACCAGTGGAGGATTTGTCCAGCGGGCATGACGTAGCTATCCAAGATCTTACTGGGGACATCCTCGATCGGCCATGCCTCTGCAGCACATTCACGACCGTCAAAGGATCGATAGCTGTTGGTGATCCTCTCGTCGGTACGGCGGTGATAAACACCGAGATGCAGGTCATACGTTCCGCTCTGGCGGATATTTTGCCCTGTGTGCATGAGGCCGACGAGTTCGATACCAAGCTCGCGGGCGTACTGCTGTTCGGCCACGGCTTTGAAAGCAGCGTAAGGTGTTGCAGTTGGAATGATGATGCGTGGCAGAAGATAGTCGTTGAACCTCACGTCTCTCACCAGAATTGCATTGAAGCCATCAGTGCAAGTCTCCAAAAAGAAAGCAGAGACAAAATGACGATTTCCCCGAGCGGGATCGCGAGGCCGTGGGGCCGGTACTGTTCGAATTGGCAAGGTTTTCATATAAGGAATGCTGCATTGTCTGAGCGTTGACTACAATCAAATAAAGGGGTTGTTACTCACTCAAGTAACAATATTTGATTTCTGTATAGATTAAAACTTTTTATCCACCGAATGTCAAAGAGAATCACCTGACCAAATTTCGGCAAAAACTTTTCCGATGAAAATCAGACAAGCCGTGTTTTTTGATCAAATTTCTGTGCGCCAAAGTCCCGTACCCTTTATGAATATCAAATTGATAGAGAGGATATAAACCGGCACCCTTTTTCATAAACTCATCGCGATGAACTTTCGCCAAAATCGACGCAAAAGAAATGACGGGAAAAAGAGTGTCCCCTTTTATATACGTTTTTTGGTTCGCAAATTCAGCCGGGGCCTTGAGCCCTCCATCAAGCAATATTCGACAATGTTCAACTTTGGCATTATTTAGTTTTAAAATCTCTTGCAGACATAAACCAATGAGCTCCTTTATACATTTAGAAATTCCTTTAGAATCTATTTGTTTTGCCGTCTTTGATTTAATAGAGAAAGAAATACGTGACAGATTAGCCCCTTTTTTATAATTTCGAATCAATGAGTCGATAGCTACACGACGTACCGCACTCATACCTTTCGAATCCCGCAATGTAGCGCCTGCAAATATTTTTTTAAAAAAAATTTTATTTTGATCCATAGAGATCGCAAAAGCACAAACCGTTACAGGTCCAGCCAGAGGACCACGACCAACTTCATCAATACCAATAAGATACTTTATTTTTTTCTGAACAATAGTTTTCCCCATATTTTTATCTATTTTAGCAAATAAACTCAAAATCCTATTATATGGCTCTACAGAGCCTCCTTTTCGGACCTCAGCAGATGATTTAGAAAAAGACAGAACCTCTGCTAAAATACAAGAAGCTTATTTAATTTAATTAATTTGTTGAAAAAAGAACGGAGGCTAACTCAAATAGCCAATTGATCATACAAAACTTGATCAAATTCCCTTCTTTAAGTAGACCTCAAATATATGGCTGATAAAAAAGATAAAGAACAACCTGCGGCTGAAATTATCCCTGCGAATTTCATCCATCTACATACACATAGTCACTACAGCCTCCTCCAGGCTCTGCCCAAAGTTGACCAAATGGTCAAGAAAGCAAAAAAGTTCGGTATGGACGCTCTCGCCCTCACCGACAATGGCAATCTCTATGGGGCCATTGAATTTATA
Source organism: Minisyncoccota bacterium (assembly GCA_031973395.1). Lineage (GTDB taxonomy): Bacteria > Patescibacteriota > Minisyncoccia > Phycocordibacterales > CAIZLB01 > DALYDD01. Next base: position 55,048 of record DALYDD010000002.1, read on the forward strand.
AAAGAGTGCGATAAAGCTGGAATCAAACCAATTATCGGTGTTGATTTTTTTATCGCTGCCAGAACAAGGCATGACAAGGAACCTCGCATCGACAACCGTACAAAAAAGCTCGTTTTGCTCGCAGAGACACTTGAGGGTTATTACAATCTCATTAAATTAGTCACCGACTCGAATCTCGAAGGTTTTTATTATCGCCCACGAATCGATAAAGAATTAATAGAAAAATATAAGAAAGGTCTCATTGCCATTCTCCCCTCTTTTGGAGGTGAAGCAGTAAATTCCATTCGTGCCGGAAACAAAATTGAGGCTAAACAAATTATCGAATACTATAAGGGTGTTTTTAATGAAGGCTTGAGTAATGAAGAGGGTGCGGATCCTACAAAAAGCAGATTGTTCGTAGAAATAACTCGCCATGCAGATATCGAAAACCATGACCAGGCCATGGATCGCCTAGCAGAATTAGCTGATGAAATAAAAGTTCCAATCGTCGCCGCACAAAATGTTTTTTATGTGGAAAAAGATGATAAAAAAGCCCGCACCACCCTACTCTCAGTACAAAAAAGTTTTTCAAGCGGACCTGTCGAAGATGATGATGGAGATTTTTCTTTTCTCAATATTGAGGAAATGCAAAAACTGTTTACCGAAGGAGAAAATCCATTGCCGCAAGCGATACAAAATACGCGCATCATCGCCGATCGGTGTAATGTGAAGGTAGAACTGGGCAAGTGGGTATTCCCCAAGCTTGATCTTGATATTCCGAAAAACCCAGATGGAACGTTTGTGAGTGAAAAACCATATGACGATGAACTTCGTCGGCTTGTATATTTAGGTTTTGAAAAGAGGGGTGTTGAGAAAAATGAGGCGATGTTAAAGCGTGCAGAATACGAACTCGAAGTAATCCGCAATAAAGGATATGCTCCGTACTTCCTTGTAGTAGCCGACCTTTTGCGTTTTGCCAAAGAAAATAGAATTTTCTCAAATATTCGAGGTTCCGTTTCTGGCTCCCTCGTCACATTCCTTTCCGGAATTACAAATATCAACCCTATCGAATATGAAATTCCTTTCGAGCGATTTTTGAATCCTGACCGACCTTCCGCTCCTGATATTGATATGGACTTCGCCGATGACCGACGTGATGAAGTGGTGGAATATGCGCGAAAAAAATATGGCCGCGATAAAGTGGCCCAGATCGGTACATTCGGAACCATGGCGGCACGAGGATCAGTGCGCGATGTAACGCGTGCTCTTGGTTTCCACGTATCCATCGGAGATCGACTGGCGAAATTAATTCCGATGGGTAAGCAAGGCTTCCCTATGACTATCGAACTTGCCCTCGAACAAGTTCCCGAATTAAAGACCGCATACGAAACCGAGGCTGATACGAAAAGCATCATTGATATGGCAAAAAAAATCGAAGGTGCAGCTCGCCACATCTCTGTACATGCCGCCGGTGTAGTTATTTCTCCAACAGACATCACCGACTACACACCTCTACAGCTCGATACAAAGGAAGGAAATAAAGTCATCACCCAGTACGACATGTATTCAATCGAAGATGCAGGCCTTTTGAAATTTGACTTTCTCGGACTCAAAAACCTTTCCATTATTGCGGATACTCTGGAGCTCATTCAGAAGCGCCACAACATTGATATTGATCTCGATAATATCAACCTCAATGATGAAAAAACATATGAACTTTTGCGCAGAGGAGATACCGAAGACCTTTTCCAATTAAACGGCGATGGCATGACTCGATTCCTCAAAGAATTGAAACCGACACATATCAATGACATCAACGCCATGGTGGCCTTGTATCGTCCAGGACCTCTGCAATTCATTCCTGACTATATTGCACGTAAACACGATGCATCAAAAATTCCCGATATGGACCCTGCGATTTATGATATTTTGAAAAGCACATATGGCGTACTCGTATACCAAGACGACCTCTTGATGATGGCCCACAAACTCGCCGGATATAGCTGGGGCGAGGTAGATAAATTCCGTAAAGCGGTTGGTAAAAAAATTCCAGAAGAAATGGCATTGCAAAAAGAAAAATTTATTAAAGGCTGTATGGAACATAGCGGATGGACAAAGGAGCGTGGAGAAGAAGTATGGGTATGGATCGAACCTTTCGCTTCGTATGGTTTCAATAAAGCGCACTCTGTATCGTATGGTCGCATCGCTTATATCACCGCATATCTCAAAGCGAATTTCATGCCTGAATATATGAGTGCGGTAATGACGCATGAATCAGGTGATATCGAGAAAATTGCCATCTCCGTGCGCGATTGCGAACGACTCGGTGTTCCTGTTTTGCCACCAGATATAAATGAAAGCTTCACTATGTTTACTGTCGTCGAAACTGATATTCAGGAGAAAAACGCTATGGGAAAAAGAGAGGGTGAAAAAATCCGCAAAACTGCAATTCGGTTTGGATTAAATTGTATTAAAAACTTTGGAGAAGGAATTTCGGGTGCAATCATTGCAGAGCGAAATCGCGGCGGACCATTTAAACATCTCGAAGATTTCTTGAATCGTGTTCGTGATAGAAATTTAAATAAAAAATCTCTCGAATCATTAATCAAAGCTGGCGCACTCGACACTTTTGGTGATCGCGGCATTATGATTTACAATCTCGAATCCTTGCTGCATTTCAATAAAGAACAGCAGAAAACTCTTGCTGGCCAGACCTCCCTCTTTGCAGGGCTCATGGATACTTCGGGCGATGCAGTTGATGGATTACGTTTGATCCAAGAAGGGCATGTTCCAAAGCAAACTGAATTGGTCTGGGAAAAAGAGTTGATCGGCCTTTTCGTATCTGGTCACCCGCTCGATAAATATCGACACATCTTTGAAAAGCGCGAAGAGAATATCGAAAGGATTAAGCGCACCATCATCGAAGAAGGAGATAAATACAGCGAAGCAAATGCAAAAATGGTTCCCTCAAAGACCAAAGACGGTGGACAATATATGCGAAAAGAATTATATGCCCGACCCGTCGTCGCTGCCGGAATTATTGAAGAAGTAAAAGAAATTCCTACCAAAAAAGATCCGACCCAAAAAATGCTTTTCATGCGAATTGCAGACCTTTCGAGTTCTATCGAAGTGGTAGTCTTTCCTAAACTTCTCACCCAATTTAAAGATGTCCTGGTTTTGGATAAATGCATCGTCATGCGTGCCAAAACATCATTCCGCAATGAAAGCCCGAGTTTGGTTTTAGATAGTGTGAGAGAGTTGGTTTAACCCGCTTTTTTCGCATACATATATATTTAGGAAAAGGAAAAGCCGAGTCGGGCGCATAGAAACGCTGACTCGGCTCATCGGCGAAAATCGCCAAGATCCTTCTGGCTCACCAAGCTGGCTCACCACTGGATACGGGCTCGTAAGTCACATCCGAATTTTCAGGGACCCGCAGGCACCAGTTCGGACCGCCATAAGGAGACCGCAGTAACAGATGGCTTCCAAAAGAAAGCAGAATTATACCCTCCATCAGCTTGTCACCCGAATGACTCGGTTGAGTCCCTTGCATAAAACAAACTTGACCAGGAGGATTCATGCTCGCTTCAACCACGATGAGGTCGTGAACACAGACAAGTAGGCCCCTGCACTTCATATTTGATTGAGTTCTTGCAAACACAACCTCTTCTATGAAGAGCGGGAGCGTAAGGTGTTGTTCGAGACCTCTCAAATCTTTCACCTTAACCCCCTCTATGTCGCCCCCGTCATTGGCAGCAAGTTGCTCCGAGGCCTGAGGCAAAAATGCAAATGTGCGGGCAAAGACATAGGGGACTTCTCGTCCCATATCTACTGGCAAAAATTCGGTTGCATGGATACGCTCAACAAGACGGTGGGATGTACGGTCAGTGGGATCTGGCTGAATAGTACAACATGCCAATGAGTATGTTTGAAGACTTATCGATACAGACATAAACTGAAGGGGTTTGAGTTGAAATGATGGCCTTCTTTCGAAAGTCGGAGAACTTTTTACCTATATACTCTACGATATTTATCCTTTGAGTCAACCTTGGTCCCATGAATTTCTCTTTAACAAAAATTCATCAAAATTTCATGTCGATATGTTTATGCTTAGCATATGAAAAAGAAAAAAGAGCAGAAACAAAAAATTAACAAGTTTACAAAGCTTGAAAATGACACCCCGACCAAAGCCGAAAGCGAACTTATTAGTTCTCCTTATGTTTCAACATTTAAACCCGGAGCTGGAAACATAATCGACAATGTCAGTTCGCTCGTGGATAATATGCGAGAAAAGATATTCGAAGGTATGGGCAATATCGTCGAAAAATCGATAACTATCAACCAGAAATATTGTGACGACAAGACCGAGATATTACAGCGTCAAGTCGATGATTTACGGACCATGCTTCAACTTTTGGCCTCTGCCCTGCCTCAAAATCCCAGTGAAAAATCCAAAAAAACATGATACTATGGCTCTACTATGAAACAAGATCATGCCCCAGAGGCCCACGATAATGCTTTAGCAACCCTAGAAAAAAAGCGTCATACGTTGGCCCACCTCCTTGCTGCGAGCGTGCGAGAACTGTTCCCAGGATCGCAAAACTCTATTGGTCCAGCTATTGAAAATGGTTTCTATCAGGACTTCGAGGTGAGCGGCCAAATTTCTGAAAACGATCTTCCGAAAATCGAACAGAAAATGCGCGAAATCCTCAAAACATGGACGGCTTTTGAGCGAAAAGAAGTTTCAAAAGAAGAAGCTTTGGATGAATTCTCTTGGAATGCATATAAATCAGAACTGATCGAGGATTTCGCAAAAGACGGCAAGACTATGACTTTTTATACTGTCGCCGGATTCGTAGACCTTTGCAAAGGCGGCCACAGCGAAAACCCTTCAACAGAAATTGCGCCAGATTCATTCAAGCTCACTCGAATTGCCGGAGCATACTGGAAAGGTGATGAGAAAAACAAAATGCTTACTCGTATTTATGGCTTGGCATTCAACACGAAAGAAGAGTTGGAAGCCTTTGAAAAGAAGCAGGCTGAAGCCGCAGATCGAGACCATCGAAAACTCGGCAAAGAATTGGACCTCTTCACTTTCTCAGACCTTGTGGGCTCAGGCCTTCCCCTCTTTACACCAAAAGGACAAATGATGCGAGAAACTATCGCTGATTTCCTTTGGAGTATCTCAAAGAAATACGGATACCAGAAAGTATCCATTCCTCATATTGCCAAAATCGCTCTTTATGAAAAAAGTGGCCATGCAGCTAAATTCAAAGATGAATTCTTTTATGTACATGGCGCCCAGAGTGGTCAAGACTTTGTAATGAAACCAATGAACTGCCCTCATCATAGTCAGATTTTTGCCGGCAAAGCCCGCAGCTATCGCGAACTCCCCCTCCGATTCAATGAGCTCACTATGCAATATCGAGATGAAAAGCCAGGTGAATTAATCGGCCTCTCACGTGTACGTTCAATCACTATCGACGATGCCCACATTTTCTGCACCCCAGACCAAATCAAAGAAGAGGTCACAAATATCGTTAAAATCATTCAGGAATTTTTCAGCGCTTTAGGCATGTGGAAAAAAGGCGAAACTTTCTGGGTTTCCCTCTCTGTTCGCGATCCCAAAACTCCTGAAAAATATTTGGGTGAAGAAAAGAATTGGGATAAAGCAGAGCAATATCTACAGGAAGTTTCTGATGAGCTTGGTCTCGACGCAAAGCGCATGGAAGGCGAAGCTGCATTCTATGGTCCGAAATTAGACTTTATGTTTACAGACGCACTCGGCCGCGAGCGCCAGCTTTCTACGGCCCAGGTGGACTTCGTTCAGCCTGCTCGATTCGAATTGGAATACACAGGTCCAGAAGGAAAAGCCACACCCGTTATGATCCACAGAGCGGTCGCCGGATCCCTCGAACGATTTATGGCCATTCTCATTGAGCATTTCGCAGGAGCTTTCCCTCTTTGGCTCTCCCCTGTTCAGGTGATGGTTGTACCGATTGGAGACAATGAACTTCCGTATGCAAAGGCATTTGCAGAAAAATTACAGGCAGAAAATATTCGCGCTGAGTTAGATCTTTCTAATGATTCATTTGGTAAAAAAATCCGCAATGCCAAAACAGAAAAAACTCCATATATCGCCGTTATCGGAAAGAAAGAAGTTGAGGCTGGTAAAGTAACTCTCGAGGGACGCACAGAAAAGTTTGAACTCACACTCGATGAAGCTGTATCGAAGTTGGTTGAGGAGGTGAAGAACAAAACCATATAAACAACGAAACTCTTTAAGAACGCAGTTATTTATAATTTGCAAACTAAAATCCCGAGTGCGGTGCGCACTCGGGATTTTAGTTTTTTATCTTATTTTATCAAACCTTTCTTTCGCATATTTTCCATCTTGAACTGATTAATTCGTTCATTGATCGAAAGATGTGCAGAAGGATTTGCATTTGCAGCGAAAGCAGTTTTAGCTTTCTTTCGTGACACCATGACATATCCGAGGAATGCAGACCAGAGAAGGAGTCCGATGGTAAAGAGTGCAACTTTCATATTGAACTCAATACCCGTATCAGGAACCTGACTCAAGAATACACCAGAGACCGGAGTACCTGCTGTAGGCTGTCGAATAACAGTTACATTTGATACAGGAGTACCAGCACCGATTACATTCATAGAACAGTTTGCAGTGATAGTCTGACCATTAGAATACACGGTTACAGTTGCAGTCTTTGTTCCAGGAGTTGAATATACTTTCTGAATCGCAGATGCATTTCCATAACTTAGACCATCAGTACCTGTCCATGAGTATGAGTAGTTTCCATATCCGGTGTTATACCCGTTATTGTACCCATTGTTATATCCATAATTGTTTCCGCCTGTTGCATATACAGTCCAGACAACGTTCTGTCCAATAGTTGCAGACGCAGGAGTGGCGACACAATATGCCGTGAGGTTGTTATAGTTATTCACATAACCCTGATCAACGTTAACAGAACAAGATCGTGTAATTGACTGACTGCCAGATGTAATAGTCACTGAGACAGACTTTGATCCAGGATACTGGTATCGTCCAGTGAATGACTGAGCAGAGCTATACACTCCGTCAGTTCCAGACCATGAATATGAGTAGTTCCCATTTCCACCGCTTGCAGAAGCAGTGAATCGAACATCTTGATTGATCGTTACAGATGAAGGAGATGCCGTACAATAACCATCAAGGTTATTCTGTACTTGTGTTTGGTTACCACTAATCGGAGAACCAATTACTACGTGAACATTGTTTACGTTATTATTAACGTTATTATTGTTGTTCGTATTAGTACTTGTCTGAGACTGTGATTGAGACTGATTCTGAACAGTAGGTGTATATGTTGGCGTATACGATGGTGTATACGAAGGAGTTGAATATGAAGGTCGATATGTTGGTGTATACGATGGAGTGTACGACGGAGAATAATTATCATACTCAGGAGTATAGTAATCATAATAGTCGTAGTAATCGTATTCTGGATAATCGTAGTAAGTATAGTAATCGTATTCATCGCCACCAAAATCCTCAAGACTGTCGAACATATCGTACTCAGCATGAGCTACCGGTGCGAAAGAGAAAGAGGCTACCAATGCCAATACGGCAAAAAGTGTGGCGACAACCTTCCAAATCGACTTTTTTGTTGTTGTTTTTTTCATATTCATAGTATAGATATTATATATCAATAGTATCATTTCGTCAAGGGTTATATCCAGACCACGCCTTAGCTAATTAAGCAATAGTACTTTGATCCATATAATTAGCCCTGTATTGCCTATCGTTTTGAAATTGATACCAAGTCGCCTTCTACAACATATCGATCTGTACGCTTACCAAAGCTATCACATGTCGATAGAGTAATCATATTCTTCTTTGTGTCAAAGGAAACGAGGACGCTTTCTTTGGGGGCCTTTTTTACACCGGTTACTCGGTATGTATACACACCTGTGCTTCCATACACAATAATCTCATCTCCCTGCCTTACATTTTTTAATTTATTGAAGACTTTATATGCCTGATTCTGCACAACACTGAATCCCGTACTGTGACCAAACAGAAACATATTTCCAGAGCCTGGATACCCTGAACCAGGATAATGCACCACACCTTTTTGGAGTTGTGCATCCAGCACTTCATGGTTTGTACTTTTTGGATTTACGATGACAGTGTCGAGGGCAATACTCGAAATAACAAGTCGGATCGGATCTTCGGCATAAATAGTCTCTGAGGTACCAGCTGTTGTATTAACGGTTAGAGGATAGTTATTGTTACTTCCAGCAGTATTCTGAGTATTTTGCCCAGACGCATTGGTATCTGTCACTGGCTTACCATCGATTAATTCGCGTACCGCAGAGCGAGTCCTTTGTTCTAATGTCTCTCCTCCAGAAGGCATAAATTCAGTTGGAATCATGCCAAAGAGCGCAAGCATGACAATGCTTACGATGAAAATACCACAGAACCAAAGCATAAATTGAACCTCATGTCTGGAGAAGATTTTTTTCATAGATTCTTAGTTTCTTATCGAGATTATTATACAATGCTGCATTATCGATGTCAATCTACATATTTGACAAATATTTATTTTATAGTATAGTCTGTGCACTATGGAAAATAATACAGCGGCAGAAAAGAAGCCCAATTATACCGTCCTTCGCGTCATTGTTATTGGCGCTATCTTGGTACTATTAGTCTTTTTGAGTATTGGCATCGTGCGTATTGTGCCAAAAGCTCTTAATTCCCTTGCTAACGCAAGCCTTTCAATTGGTACCTTACTCGATACACAGAGCACCTCTACCCCTTCAACTGGCGGACAGCCAAACGCCTCAAGTACTGGCGGTTTTTCAATTCGAGAATTAACAGATCGGAATCTTGAAACTCCAAATAATTATGTCCCTGCAAGCTCTACCCTACCATCGGGGTATGGTGGAACAGGAACTAATAATGGAACTATTTCTGGAAATACATCTGGAGTAGGAAATTCAAATAATGCTGGAAATAATTATGGCAGCAATTATGGAACGACCGGTAATACTTCTGGTTCAAATACTGGAGCCCAAAGCGGAAACACCTCACATACAGTAGGTGCTTCTGATATTTCAGTAACCATCCTAAGTCGAGGTATCATCAATCGACAGACTGGTGCATATGTTGAAACAAACAACTTCACAACAAGCGACCTTGCTGTAGTTAAATTTAAAATCGAAAACCGTGGAACTCATGCAACCGGCATCTGGTCTGCTCGTGTAGATATGCCTTCTAATAATATAAATGATCGTGTACGAAGCTTGAACGGAAACCGATCACTTCCAGCAGGTAGTGCCGTAACAGGTGAAGCCCGATTCGATAATCCAACAGCCGGTACTCCTTCTGTAGTTATTACAGTTGATACTACCAATACTACAAACGACACTAATCGCGGAAACAATATCGCAATCCTTCCAATCTCTGTATCTGGATCTAATACAAACGGAACCGGATCTGGGGTTTATAATCCTGGAACACAAGCTGATCTTCTTGTAAGGACTCTTTCTACAGGAACGGTTAATCAATACGGACAGTACGTACCAAATGTTTCTCCTCGATATGGTGAAAAAGCAGCGGTGCAGTTTGAAGTAAGCAATATCGGCGGACAGACTACGAACGCTTGGGCATGGAGAACTGATGTAAGTGGAGCAATAACAAACACTTATTATGCACCAGTTGAAAGCGGTCTCGCTCCTGGAAATTCTACACGATTGATTGTCGGCTTCGATGTGAATACTTACCCTGGATACGGAAATGTTTATGGAAATAATAATTGCCAGGTAGGACCGTACGACATCTATACCGGTGCATGGATTGGATATCAGAATTGCGGCAATACCTACAATCCATACGGAACTGGAAACGGTTCATATGCTATGTATTTCACAATCTCAATTGATACTGGAAATGCAGTATACGAATCAAATGAATCTAATAATACAGTTTCTGCGACAGTAAATATTGTGCGGTAATAGAAAAATAAAAAGAGCACCTTGGGTTTAAACCCAAGGTGCTCTTTTTATTTAAACATCCAACCGAGCCGTCTTTGCATTCGTTTGAATAAACGTCTTTCGTGAAGGCACATCCGTACCCATCAAAACATCGATCACCTTGTCGGCCTCTGACGCATCCTCAATAGTTACCTGCTTCAATGTTCGCTGATGAACATCCATCGTTGTCTCACCGAGTTCTTCGGCATTCATTTCTCCGAGACCTTTATATCGCTGGATATGAGGCTTTGACATGCGCTTTATGCTCTTTTCAGATTTAGGATCTTCGGCACCTTCTTCTTCGGCTGTCGCATCGTCCTCTGCAGTAGAACCAACAGCGGCGTTTGGATCCCCTTCTTCGGCTTCTTTTTCCAATAATTCTGCGGCATCAAAACCTAATTTTTTCAAATATACCTGCATAGTTTCGTCACTATAGAAATAGCTGACTTCTTTTCCAACTTTTACTTTAAAGAGTGGCGGCTGTGCGATATAGATAAATCCACCTTCGATCAATGGTCGGAAATATCTGTAGAAAAGAGTGAGGATCAAAGTTCGAATATGGGCACCGTCCACATCGGCATCGGTTGCGATAATGATTTTGTGATATCGAAGTTTTGCGATATCGAATAAATCTCCAATAGCAGTTCCGAGAGCGACGACGAGATTTCGAATCTGTTCTGACGCAAGCATTTTGTCGAGTCGTGCCCTTTCAATATTCAAAATTTTACCTCGCAAAGGAAGTACCGCCTGAGTTCGTCGGTCACGACCCATTTTTGCTGTACCGCCCGCAGAGTCTCCTTCCACGATGAAGAGTTCTGATTCTTCCGCCTTCTTGCTTTGACAATCTGCAAGCTTTCCAGGCAATGTCATGCCTTCGAGTGCGCCTTTCCGGAGGACTGAATCCTTTGCAGCTTTTGCTGCTTTTCGAGCACGCATAGCAAGTAATCCTTTTCCGATGATTGCTTTTGCATCCTCTGGATTTTCTTCCATGAATTCTGCAAATGCTTCAGAAAAAGCGGCCGCTGTTGCGCCCTGAGCTTCGGTTGAGCCAAGCTTTGCTTTTGTCTGCCCTTCGAATTGGATTTCAGGAAGTTTTACAGAGACAACCGCAACGAGACCTTCTTGGACATCATCACCGGTTAAGCTTTCTTCACTTTCTTTTATAATATTATTTTTCTTTGCATACGAGTTGATTGAACGGGTAAGTGCAGTTTTGAAACCTGCGATATGTGTACCACCCTCTGAGTTATAGGTATTGTTTGCAAACGCGACGATCTTTGGGTTGATATCATCGATATACTGGAGAGCGATTTCGACTTGGATATCTTGCGAGCGCTCACCGGCTGCCGCCTTCATATCTTTTTCGGTATAAAAAATATTTCGATGAACTGGCTTCTGGCTCTGATTATAGAAAGCAACAAGAGATCGCAAACCACCTTCGAAGAAGAATGACATTGATGGTACATTCAATTTTTCATTCTTTAAGTACACCGTTTGATAATCCTCGAGAAGATTTTTGATATGTTTTGCATCCGCAGTTCGAGCATCGATCACATTGATCTCCAACCCTTTTACCAAATATGCCTGCTGTCTCAAATGATTTACAACTTTGTGGTAATCGTAAATCACGCCTTCTTTGAAAATTTCTGCATCGGCCTTGAAAAGAATAATTGAGCCGGTGAATTTTGTTTTGCCGACTTGTTTTACTTTATATTGAGGCTTACCAATTTTGTATTCCTGTGTATGAATAGCGCCCCCTTTATGAACAACGGCTTGTGCATGGACAGATAATGCGTTCATTACTGATGCACCTACACCATGGAGACCTCCAGAAACCTTGTACCCTCCGTCCTCACCGCCGAATTTTCCTCCAGCATGGAGTGTGGTCATAATAGTTTCAAGTGCTGAAACTTTTGTTTTTGGATGGATATCGACTGGAATACCTCGACCATTGTCCACTACTCGCACATAACCATCTGGAAGAAGTGCAACTTCGATATGATTACAAAATCCACCCATCGCTTCATCTCGTGAGTTATCAAAAATTTCCCAAATCAAATGATGTAAACCTTCGGGACCAGTAGTACCGATATACATGCCCGGTCGTTTTCGCACAGGCTCAAGACCTTCGAGTACCTGAATCGAACCTGCATCATACCCACCTTTCTTTTCTTTCATATCTTCTTTTTTGGAATCTGATTTGGCCATATCGTTGAGCTTGTTTTTTGGGCTTTTTAATAGCGTTTTGGTCCACACATTATATCAGAAAAAGATTCTTTATCTTAATTGAAATGTGAAGATTCTATGGTGTGGTTAAGTGGGTATTTACCCCATCGCATGTATTGACAAGTAGTGCGTAGCGTGACAAAGTGACGGGAACGTATTCTTGACCCGCACATCAAAGAATGCCTGCAGTTCCTTTTGCGTGCACAATCATACCTTTCACTTCCAACACTCCGACACCTATGTTGATCCGAGCACTCTCCCATTATCTTCCGTTCCGAATTCGCGACCTTTTTGCAATCCTGTCCTTCCATCACCGGAAGCCCGCGTCAACCCAAAACAGGAATGTCATGTACAACAAGCACGAGGATTTTACCTTCGTGTTCAACCCTGTGAACAGGTCGGTGAGTATCCGACCGAAAGCAACCTTGAACGGCAAAGGTCTCCGACACAAGGCAATGATTCGCATCAATCTTCCTGGTGGGTCGGTCTACGAGATCTTCGTGGTCTTCGATCACGAAGTGGGTGGCCTCACCGCCACCACAACACTCCCGTCCGGCTTCTTCGTCAGAGACCGCGAGATCCAACTCGTCTTTGGGTTGCTGGAAAAAGGCAGAGTCACACTCTACCAAGCCGAGGCGCAGTACGAACATGTGCACAACCTTGGCCGGGATTAATTCCTGGTTCGCATCCCCGTCAGGTCCGCAAGGGCCGGCGGGGGGTGTTTTTTTCTACTTGCAAAAACCGAGAATAAGGAATACTATATTTATCACGAATGAAAAATAATAAGTTGAACCTGCTGGCGAACCTGTTGCTATCACTTGAAAAAAGTGGAGGTTCGACTTATTTTTCTAAAATCTAATTTACCCAACTAGACATTTAGCAGCAAAAGCCGACCCTTCACAGGTCGGTTTTGTTTTTTCTCAAAGGATAAACAATATAAGTTCTTTACAACCTTCATTCAGACATTCCTATGTACTACGACAGCAGAACCAAAACGATAGTCGGGTTATTCCCCGGCAACCTCTTGTCTCCACTCCAACAATTCGCAGGTTTATTGCCTCGGATTGTCCTGGAAGCTCGTAAGCTTACCTCTGACCCATTGTGGTCGACCCATATCCCATTCGAAACACCTGCCTATGGCAGAGCAGCTTGCATGCCATCTCCGGACAACAAACCCGACCTCGGAGGAAATCCGAAACTCCACTCGTACATCTTTGCAGCTGACATGGTATTGACCGCAGAAGGGTTTCAGGTCGTCGAGGTCGACTGCGTGCCAAATGGGCGCGGAGTCTTGCTCTCCTTGCTCCCCGACGATAGACGCCAAAAAGCAGTAGATGCTTTTCTGAGATATTACAGAACGGCAGGATGGAGTGAGATCGTCTACGCCACAGGTACAGGCGCACTTCCTCACGACACAGCATTCTTCTGCGAAACCATGCACACGGCGGGTATCAACATCAGAGCAGTGGACATCAATGAGACGGTCGCATCACTCGCACACGGCACCATCATCGAACGACTGTTTATGAGAGATGAGATAACAGACGCTACAATGACGGCTCTCGCTGGACCCGATCACCTCGTAACCCCTAGCGAGCCATGGTTGGATTCAAAAGCTATGCCGGCAGCGATGCTGGGTGCAAATCTTGGTCTCCAACCCGAGCAAGTAAGAATCCTGCGCTCCCTAATCCCTGCCACCTACCCATTACCCAGAGATGTCACAGGAAAAAATACCATGCTCGCCGCCATGACAGACGTTTGGGGAGGACGCAATGCAGTGGTATTGAAAGTGTCTGAGGTTGAAGACCATACCAGTTGGGGCGCACATGGAGTAGTGCTCGGCTCAAGTCTCAACGGAAATAGATTCAGCGAAATACTTTCAGAGGCACGATTCGGCGGCAATACCCGCTGTGTCGTTCAAAGAAAGTGCGCCTCTATCGACTTCCGTTCGATATGGGAGCCCGCAATTGCCCAAGGCTATACTGGCCCCTTGGGACTTGCCTGGCAACCACCAACACTGAAACCAAATACGGTGATATCGGGGAGGATTCGGGTCTTCTTTTTGATATCAGGAGACAGGTGCAAACTGTTACCGTCGGCATTGGTCAACCTGCGTCCAAATGAACTGGTACACGGAGCGAGCGACAGCATATTCCTTGCCGCTCCGCTTGAGTAAGGAATCGAAATTATTGATTTGCCGGTATTGAGTTACCGACAGACCAATCGATGAGGCGGTGCGGATTCCGCATCCCCCGCCTCATTTTCATACTAAATTAATATTAAATTTCACAATTACATGAATAACATTATTACAAAATCAGAAACCTTGTCTCTGGTCGAGCGTCTTTTGGGATTTTACACAACGCACAATAACCAAACGGATATGGATGCCTGCCTAGAATTCTGTATTGATTTTTTTAAAGAAAATAAAGTAATAGTGAAGCGATATGAATATATGGGCGTCAAAAGTATTGTCATTAGTTCTCACGACACCCTGACGCCAGAAATTATGTTTATTTGTCATATCGATATGATGCCGGGAAGCTCTGTCGTGCCCCCGCGTATTGATGGTAATAAATTGTATTCTCGAGGGTCCTTTGATATGAAAGCATTTGTTGGAACTTCTATGATGGCCATGAAGAAAGTTTTGGATGCAAATATCAAAACACCAATTGCAATCGCTATCGTAACAGACGAAGAACTTGGCGGAATGTTTGGTGCAAACTATTTGGTAAATCACGTAGGATATAGACCAAAAGTCGTATTGGATCCTGATGATGGCGAGGCAATTGATGCTGTTGTCACCGATACAAAACACATCTTGCACATAAAGTTTATGGCCGATGGATTGGGCTCTCACGCAGGAACACCATGGCGCGGAGTAAATGCCATTGAATTATTATTCAAAACATTTGAAAACCTGAAAATAAATTTTGAATATTATTTTAAAACCCCAGAACATGATTGGGTGAACAGTATTAATTTAGGACAGATCCAGGGTGGCGAGGCGACAAATGAAGTACCCTCGAACGCTATGATGATGGTAGATATTCGACTAGTGGATATTTCTAAAGATCAGCTTTTAGAATGGATAAAAAAATCTATTGTACCCGGAGTCCGCTACGAAATTCCTGTTGAAGCTCAACCTACCCGAATCAGCTCGGAAAACCATATTATCAAAAAATATGCTGAATCCATCGAGAAGATAATCGGCAAAGGGCCCAGATTCATTAAAAGCACTGGGGCGAGCGACGGTAGATATTTTACCGAAAGAGACGCCTTGGTTATCACTCATCAAGGCGGAGGTGGCAATTGTCAAACGGACGATGAGTTCGTTAACATCGATGAATTAGACATATTGGTGAATATTTATGTCGATTTTATACAAAAGTATTCAGACGAGTGACGATACATGGTCTTAAAGAAAAAGCGGCCACAAAGGCCGCTTTTTCTTTTTCAAAATTGAATTCTCTCTATTTACCCATCAACCAGTAAATCACCCAGATAACAATCGCAATTACGATTACCCACCAGAGAAGTTTTTTCATATATATGATTTATGTGTACCGTCCTTATTTAATTTGCTAAAACTGTACCTTCTAATTATAACTTGCCCCAGGTTTGCCGCAATTGAGTAAGTCACAGGCCATTGTGTCCGTAGTTTTATATTAAAAAAAATCCCACTTGCGGTGCCAATGCAAGCGGGATCAATATTTATGAACGAGTGGCTGTATTATTAGTAGCAGCCTTCAGCTTTGAAGAGGCGCTCACCTCCGGACATGCGAACAAGACCCGACGACGAACCAGATCCTGGAGAGCGAGAGGCTTTGCCCCAAGGTGTACTGTCGCCAGACTCAAAGCCATTCATCCAAGAATGCAGCTGTATTGCAACAGACGCACAAAATGCCGGGGTCCAGATACTGCTATTGCGAAGCATGATACCGCGAGCCCGATTGAGCGTCCCTGGGAATTGTTTGGTCATACTCGGTGCATGGACCCGGAATGCCCCGCGCAACCTTGTACACCCCATCATGACGAGAAAATAGTTTTGAGGATTGGCGACGATGTCGGGTTGGCGGCCAGCGAAGTCTGTCACGATCTCGCTCTGTGATGATGAGGAGTTGTGGGCTGCGAAAGTTGCAGCAAGAGTAGTAATAGCAGAACCTGTTGACGGCGAACAAATG
>DALYDD010000002.1:71484-79378 GCA_031973395.1 Minisyncoccota bacterium
AAAGAACAATAGGTTTAGATTTCATGGATTAGATGTGATGTGCTGAATGTGAAGTTTTTGCAGGATTAAAGAACGATACATGTATAAAATCAGTCATACATGATCCAGCCTTTCGAAGCTGGGCGGGTATTTCGATTTAATTCTTCAACTTTTTCAAAATACCTGCTCAGCTAACAAAAATCCCTGACTTATCGCCAGGGATTCTTGCAAAATATATGAGAGAAATTATTTATGCATACCTGGCCGTATTGTTAAAAGCAAAAATGACAGTTCGTGTTCGGAACTGGGTCTGCTTCTTAAAAAATGCGGCTGCAAATGTTTTCATAAATGTATGTAGAAATAGTATAGGGCAGGCTTTTTGTTTGTGCAAGTGCTTAGGAATATGCATGGTAAATACGCGCGAGTTTTTGCTATTTATGATATCGCCCCATAAAAACCTTTTCCAATATATCCCCTTTTGCAAAATCACTGCCGGGACCAGTTGCAACAACAGATCCTTTATCTAAAACATAGGCACGATCAGTCACCTCCAGAAGCGATTTAATATTATGCTCTACTACAATAATAGAGGTGCCGCGCTTTTCGTTGATCTCGCGAATCTTTTCAAAAACTTCTTTTACAATTTTGGGCGCAAGACCGAGTGATGGTTCATCAAGAAGCAAAAGTTTTGGATCCGTTACCAGTCCACGTGCCAAGGCCACCATTTGTTGTTGTCCGCCAGAAAGTTGTCCTGCCTTTTGTTTTAATTTTGGTTTGAGAGCTGGAAAAAGTTCAATAGCTTCTTGTACGCGCTCTTTTAGAACTTTTGCATTACGGATGCCATGTCCGCCAATTTCAATATTTTCATAGACGGTGAGATTTTTAAAGACACGTTTGCCTTGCGGCACAAAAGAGATACCGAGCTCCACAATTTCATGTGGCTTTAATTTGATTGCATCGCCGCGCCAGAAAACTTCTCCTGATTCTCGAGGTACGAGGCCAAAAATTGCTTTGAGCACCGTAGATTTGCCGGCACCATTTGGACCCATGAGTGCCACAACCTCGCCTTCTGCGATTTCAATACTGGCACCATTCAATGCTTTTACCCCACCGAAATTGACGTAGATATTGTGGGTAGTGAGAATGTTTTCGCTCATCAAAACATTATAGCAATTTATTTGACAAATTATCAGGAGACTGTTAAATAGGCATTGATAGGTTCTTTGACCAGAGGGGCAGTGTGGCCAAAACAAGAAGGATTTGTGCAAATAGCTTGTGAATTATTCATGATTTATTTGTGCAAATCCTTATGGTTTCCTTTCGGATTGACGCACAATCAACAACCAACCCGCAATTCATATGGCGAAACCAACAGTCAAACCACCCTGGAAAGTCAAAGGTGCTTGGCGGCGCTTCAAAGCAAGACACAATGTTCAAACCCTGCCAGCAACGACGCCGGTGACAAGCCAGCACAAACTCCGGGAACTTGAACAGAGAGCAAGGGCCTTGAGAGAACAGGATTCGAGACGGCGCTACCGTGAAGAAGAAATACCTTGGCATCTACGCTGAGGGTCGAACACAGCACTCTGAAAGCCCTGGCACCCGGTGCCAGGGCTTTTCCTTTTAGCTTTTATACCCCGGCAAAATATTCCAGATAAAATTAAACATGGCCATTTGGCCTTCTGCCATTTCTTTACTCTCTACAACGACAGCAACCATTTCTTCGCGCAAAGAAAAGGAAGCAATCTTATTGTTCCACATAAAAACAAGACTAGAGAAATCTGTGCCGTCTTTGATAAGGCGCACTTCGCGCAATTCTTGCGGACCCATCTTTTGTCGATGGCGCGCCTTCTCTGTGTCTTTGAGAATTATTTTCACTAAAATCTTCTTCTGAATACGGCGCTTGCGAAATTCTGGAAAAGTTTCACCGAGGGTATCGTACAAATCATCCGCAGAACCAAAACCATGCAGAATTTTTGCTTCATCCAAAATCTCTTCGAGGATGGCGTTCATTCCTTTTTTGCCTTCATACATACGCACACTTGGAATTGTTTTATTTTTGAGAAAGAGTCCAGTCAGATCTGGAAGCGAACTGGTCAGGCCGTGAACTTTTTGTTCAGCTATTTTCACCAATTGCCTTGGATCTACGGGAGAAAATTTGCGCACCGTTTTATGCTGATATGAAGTTACGAATCCTCGCTCTTTGAGCTGATGCAAAGTTGCTTCACAAGAACTGCGGGCCACCTGCACTTTTTTGCTGATTTGCTGAATAGAGGCAACTCCAAGCTCCAGGCACGCTATGTACACACGTGCTTGCCGCTCTGTGAGGCCATATTGGATGAGAGTTTGAAGTGTTCGCATATTGTAATCTGCCGACTTTTACGGCGGCATTTGTATGCCAGTAAAGTACTATAAATAAGGGTTTCCGGCAATAGGTGCTAAATGTGGCGTAACGTATGGCGGATGTCCCCTCTTTTCCCTATGCTATTGCCATATGAAAAGATCAACAAAGATTTGGTTATGGACGGCTATTATCCTAATTTTGATTGCGATTTTTATTTCTATTGAAAAAAATAATCCGCACAGTGCTAAGGGCGGTAAAATCCAAATCGGCGTTGTCCTTCCTTTAACAGGAAAGTACGCAAGCATCAGCGAAGATGCACAAAACGGACTACTTCTTGCGCAAGAAACATATAGTGAAAAAATTAATCTCGCAATCGAGGATTCCGCTGGCGAGTCACAGAAATCTATATCAGCGATCACCAACCTCATTCATAATAAGAAGAGCGATATCATCCTGGCTGGACCGGGCAGTACTGCCAATATTGCAATGGCACAGGTAGCGAACACTTCCGAGATACCATTGATGGCAATTACTTCTACTCCAGAATTGATGGCGAAAGATGATTTTGTGTTTACTCTCCTTCCCTCAATAACCGGTGAAGCAAAAAAGATGGCAGATGTTCAATATGCAAAAGGTGCCAGAACTGCGTCCGTAATCTATGATTCTACCAGCGACACACTAACAACTGCGTCTAAATTATTTTCGGAAAGATTTACAGCACAAGGTGGACAAGTTTTGCTTTCGGAAGGACATGTAGCGGAGGTCGATTACAAAACACTGGCCACTAAAGCTATATTCAAAAAACCAGATGTCATCTATATGTTATCTCTGGATAAAATTACTGCGCCTCTTCTAAAGAATTTGCGAGACTTGGGGTACAAGGGTCCTGTCGCAGGCTTCTCTGCCACAGAAAACGATGAGTTCCTCCGTAATAGTAAAACAACTAATGAAGGTTTCACCATCACCGCGATCCCCTTTTCTTGCGATTCAAATATAAACACAAAAGATTATTGTTCTCGATATAGAGCGAAATTTAATCGTGAGCCTGCGTTCTATGGAGCATATATGTATGACACAGCGAGACTGATTGCGGCCGCATACGATACCTGTCCCAATAGAAAATTTAAACCCTGTTTGCTTTCATATCCAAAATTGAGTGACACTCTGACCGATTCATTCCAGTTTGATGAATTTGGAGACTTGCCCGATGATCTTCCGATTAAAATCAAAAGAGTTGAGAACGGCAAATTTGTGGAGGTGAAGTAAAAGAGCTTGGATATGTTGAAATGATACTAGCGGTTATTTGAAATCTATAAACTCACCATTCTTATAGACATGAACTGTTGGCGGAAGATCAACCCTTGTGCCATCAGCATTAAAGCTTATCGGACCCGAAGCTTTACCTGTGAATTTGAAATCTGGGGCTGACAGAATCGAGATCCAAGAATCTGTCGGTTTAGAAGCGAGGGATTTGATGATATCCACCGCATCATACGCAAAGTCTGCGGTTATCTGAAGGTCGGAATTGTAGGCAGTCTTATATGCCCGCTTAAATGTTTCAGCGGCGGTATTAGCAATATTGGTAGAAATGCAGCCTTCGAGTCGATCAGCACCGATCGCTTCGGTATATTCTTTGACGGCAATTTCAGTTTGGAAGTCACAGACAATTTTAATTTTTCCCGTTCGATCTTGTACCCGTAGAGCTTTGAGGAATTTGATGCCATCATCTTTTGGAAGAAAAACTGTTGTGGCATCAGGGTTTGTGGCGATGATTTTCTGCACAACGGTTCGATAATCATTTGAGGGTGGCAGAATGAATTCGGTTGTTTTTACATCAGCCGTCAGGCCAGCCTTAAATCTTTCTGCATTCAGCATAAAAAGATCTGCATTTGAATGGGCAATGGCAATATTTTTGTACTTCTCTGCATATCTTTGACCCAAAACAACATTCAAAGTATCTCCGGAAGGCATGAGTTGAAAAACAGAATCTTTTTCATACACGAGAGTTACACCCATACCAAGGAGCGGAATATTATCTTTGTCTGTAAGAGGTTTAATCGATTGAATCGAGGGTGCACCCATAACGATGGCTGCGTCAATGTCGTGCAAGCTTTTTAGATTTTGATATGCAGTGACGGCAGTTTTGGGATCATATTTATCATCTTCAAAATAAAACTTCAGATTATTTGCACCCAGTTCTTTTTGTGCAAGGAGAATTGCATTACGTTCGCTTTCACCAAGGAATGCGTATTGGCCACTAAGTGGCACAATAACACCAACACGGATTTCCTTATTAGAATCAGAAGTATTCGCATCTTGATTCGATGCCGCAGCGAATACAATCACGATAATGATAATGGCCACAGCTAGTATGGATATGATTTTCTTTTTCATGTCATGTATTTGACCATACCCACCACTCTCTTGTCAGGCCTCGCCGAGATCTAATATTTGTTTTCAATTGTAGGCATATTCATAGGCTCATTTTGGTATTTTTCATTGACGATATTATCGTCATATCATATATTAGATATATGATTTTGAGTAAAAATCTCATCAAACTCCTACACCTCAATGATATTGAGCAGGAAATCCTTGTATCCCTTGAACGGGCGGATTTAAATGTGAGTCAGATTGCCAAAGCAACCAAAATCCCTCGGACCACACTTTATACAGCTATTGATTCGCTCCAGGACAGAAATCTGATACGTATGAGAAAACAAGGCAAAAGCACTATCCTCTCCCCTATCTCTACTAATCACCTGGCAGAAATATTAGAAAACGAATCGATACAGATGGTCGAGCACGGGACTTTTACGTTGAAAAACAGAAAAGCTGCGCAAAATCTCCAAAACCCTTCACAGAGCGCCATCACTTTTATTTATGGGAAAGACGCAATGCTTAATGTGTGGATCGAACTGGCTCATACCAGCAACCATCGTCTGCAATGTATTCAGCCAACCAGTTCGCTAGAGACGGTCCTCAAAAAATACGAGCCCAGCGTTTTCATTCCTCTCAACAATGCTATTAAAAAGAATAAAGTGGTGATGGAAACAATCGTCAATGAAAACTCTTTTTCTACGTATATGGACACATACAAAACGAAACCACATATTCAGAAGCAGATCATACAGAGTTTCATTGGGCGTGCCACTGATACCACCATGGTCAAAAATAATCTTCTTAAAAATAATGCTGATCTCATCTTGACCTCTCGTGAAGCTTTTCTCATGAATTGGGAACATGAGGTAGGAATCAGAATAAAAAATCGAGATATTGTAGATCTGCTCCATGAACTATTTAAGCTGGCCAAAGGCTATGGCAAGAAGATGGATTTCAATGAATACCTGAGAGGCTTCCTGGAGAAGATATAATTATCTTACCTCGACGAACTTACCTCCGACTAATTGCACAGGAATTGCTGTCGGCAAAATCTCTGGGGCTTTCACCAAATATACACCTTGCAACCCATCAAGCTCACTGACCTGCGAAATCGCATCATTGAGCGGAATATTTTTCTCCCGCGCGAGATCACGAGCTTGAATAATATATTTGACCGCATCATAACCGAATGCCACCGGATATGTTTTATCCATTCCTTTCTTATCTAATTCTGCACGAATATCAGCACCCGTTAACCCGAGATCAAAGGGTGTAGCGAATGAATACATTCCTTCTGCAGCAGTGCCCATAGATGTAATTGCTCCAGTTCCAGCAAGGATACCAGCAATATCAATCACAGGTGTTTCAACTTTTAACTCGCCCCGTTGCTTAATGAAATTTACAAAAGTTGCTGGAGGAATAGTCGCAAACATAATGACATCAACATCCGCACTTTTCATCTTTTGAATTTGTGTTCGGTAATCATTTGAATCAAGGGTAAAAGATTCTGTAATTAAGGTGATACCCTTTGCATCGAGAGATTTCTCAAAATTATCTCTGATTGAAGATCCGAATTCATCGTTCACATAGATGAGACCTACAGACTTAAATCCCTTTGCTTCAATTGTTTTCATATGGGCTGCAACAACCGTTTCTGCATTATGAAAAATGCGGATATTTGAAGGGGTGTTCGAATCCACAGCACTCATAGCAGAAACAAGAGTCATCACCAGAGGTTTGTTTTCTCGTTTTGCTAAATCACGTAGAGGCAAAGAGACACGGCTGAAATTTGAGACAAAAACACCAGCGCCCTGATTTGATAAAAGATTGAATGCGGTGATTCCAGTCTGAGCCTCACCTTTACTGTCTTCGATTCTCAACTCGATTGTGTGATTCGGATCGAGATCGCGGAGCGCAAGCTCCATTCCGGTTTTTAATTGTTCTCCATAAATAGCAGTCGGTCCAGTCATAGATAAAATCGCCCCAATGATGAGTCTTTCTCTATGCGCCGTATCTATTGTCGATGATTTTTTGCCCGCGAAAATAAGCAATGCGCAAACCAAAATCAAAACGACCGAAATCCATACTTTTTTATTATTTTTCATATTAGTAATCTTTTGTTTATTAGTGATTGTAGAAGTATACAGACCCCTTTCTTTTTGTATCGATTTATAGGCGTTTTTGAGCAATATCCAAAAAGCCCTTGATTTTGCTAGTTTATAATGTATAATATATTCGTCGCTTTTTCCGACTAAAACCTATATATTTATGTCATCACATATTTTAAGCCTTCTCAAAAATTACGGTCTCGAGACTAAGGAAGCAGAGATCTACACAGCCCTTTTACGCAAAGTGGAGGTTTCTGCCTATACTCTATCCAAAGAGACAGGTATTCCCCGTACAACTATTTACGAAGTTCTCGAAAGACTCGAAGAACAAGGTTTAGTTTCTTCGTCGAAACGAAATGGCCGCTTACGATATACAGCTGAGAGTCCGAATCGTTTTTCAAATTTACTTAAGGAAAAAGAAGATGTCATCAAACAGCTCATCCCTGCCCTATTCGCCATGAGCAAGAATAAGACCGTGGCACCAATGATCAAATTCTTTACCGGATCATCAGGGACCATCCGTGCACTCGAAGACATCATCGAAACATACGAAAAAACAGACAGCAAACAGATGTATGCAATTGCTGGATCCGACCTTCATTATCGAAAATATAATATTTTGAAAAAATGGATCGCAAAACGAGAAAAGCTTGGGGTACACATTAAATTCATTACGTATGAAAGTGACACGGATATTTATAAAACGGCATACAGGACGAGTAAGTGGCGCGAGACGCGTACTATTCCAAGTAAATTTTTATTTGATAGTACCGTCGATTTGTATGCAGGAAAAGTTGCCATCTTCTCGGAAGTCGATGGCGAGGAATACGCAATCATCATTGAATCCCCTGCTATCTATGAGACATTCCTCAAATTCCATGATTTCATGTGGGAGCATGCGACGAAGGTGAAGTGAATCTGAATTTAAAACTTCACCTCTCTAGCCTTTCCATTCTTAATCACCTTTATTGTAAATCCTAAATCTGAATTTCCTTTTTCATCAAAGGAGAATGTGCCCATACTACCTTCTCGATTTTTGACGTTCTTGAGAAGCCAGTCTTTAACCTTCGTAGGATTATCA
>DALYDD010000003.1:0-43737 GCA_031973395.1 Minisyncoccota bacterium
CGATTGTCGCCACGACCGTTCGGATCTGGAATCCGATTATACACCGGGATGTGCTGGGCTGGACGCTCCTGATATGTCCCGGCGTGCATCGCCAGGACTTTTGCGGTCGGCGTCGCGGGCTGATCCCCGTGGAACCAGACCTTTTCGCCGGTCCGGCGATTTACCCGCAGGGTCCACTCGCCGGTCCCAGTTCCGGGACGTTGGACTCTTTCAGTCCCACGGTAGATGACCCGGGGTTTAGGATCCCGGCTGGTATAGCTCGGGCGACGCCCGGGCCCACCCTGGTTGCAGAGTACGCTGTCCACAAGACCATGGGCACCAGCGGCGATCATGTCACCAGGACCACCAGGGCCACGTGCATGGCGACGAGGAGGTGCCGATTGGCAGGAGCAGAAGAATGTGGCGAGCAAAGCGGTCAGGATAAGACGGAGGAATTTCAGAGTTGGTGCGTTCATGGGAGCTGAGTTATTTGGGAGTTTGGTATGGTGATGATTGCATCAGGTCCAAAAAGACCCGAGGCCACTAACACTAATCGAGATATTGTGATTTTGTGAGTGGTATAAACGCAGATAACAAACCACTGCTTTATAAGCCACTTTAAGTTTAAATGAATAATTGGGGAATATAAGGCTAATTAGAGCCATAATCCACGCTTATATCACTCACAAAATCAAGATGATAAACATCTTTGTGAAGGTACTTTTACAACAATATTATACACCTAAAATGTATAACTGTCAATATGCGACCTTTCCCTATTATTAAACACCAGGGCATCTTTTCCGTTATATTTACAGCCCTTTTTTGGGCCCAGCCAACACCTTTTTCCCGAGAAAAAAGTAAAGAAAAACACCGGCATGTGCTAAAATAATCAGCACAAAACATCTATGACCATCCACTTCGACGAAGACAAACAAAACCAAAGACTGCGCGCACTTCTTGTTGAGGAAGAAGAAAAAGCTACCCAGATAAAAGCTGAGTCACTAGGACTTCCATATATTGACCTCACCAGAATTCCAATTAACACAGACGGTTTGCGACTGGTGATTGAAGAAGATGCACGCGAAGCACATGTAGCAGTTTTTGAAATTGTTGGAAAAAAAGTTTCTCTCGCTGTAAAAGATTCCACCTCTCCTGAAACTGAAACGATTATCAAAATGCTCAAAGATCATGGATACGAAATCTTTTTGTACATGACCTCCGCACAAAGCCTGAATAAAGCTTGGGATCGTTACAAAGATCTTTCTTTTGCTTTTGAAACCGAGGCGGGCTCGTTGGATATTTCTAATGATGAAATTGAAAAATTAATTGAGAAGACGCAAAAGATCGCCGACGTATCTGTTTTGATCCAAGAAGCACTCGGTATAAAAAAGAGTCATCGCATTTCACATATCATCGCAATTGTGATGGCGGGAGGACTCGCAACAAAAGCATCTGACGTGCATATCGAACCAGAGGCCGAGTTTGCAAGAATGCGATATCGATTGGATGGTGTACTCGTTGAAGCTTTACAATTCGATCTCGAAACATATAAATTATTGCTCTCGCGAATCAAATTGCTTTCTGGTTTGAAATTAAATATAAAAGCCAGCGCGCAAGATGGGCGCTTTACGGTAAAAATTTATACAAGCGATATAGAAATTCGTACTTCAACTATTCCTGGTGCTTATGGAGAATCAATCGTAATGAGAATTTTGAATCCAAAGGAAATTGCGGCAGGTCTCGAAGAATTAGGAATGGCTCCGCGACTACTCGAAGTGTTGAAAACAGAAATCAGTCGACCAAATGGTCTTATTTTGACCACAGGTCCGACTGGTTCCGGAAAAACAACAACTCTGTATGCTTTTTTGAAATTTATTCAGAGCCCAGATTTCAAAGTGATCACAATCGAAGATCCTATTGAATATCATTTGCCTGGCATTGTGCAAACACAAGTAGAAGAACAAAAAGGATATACGTTTGAGTCTGGTTTGCGAGCAGCGATGCGACAAGATCCAGACATTATCATGGTGGGTGAAATTCGAGACAGTGAGACAGCAAATACAGCCCTGCAAGCGGCGCTTACCGGACACATGGTATTTTCTACCCTTCATACAAATAATGCGGCAGGAACGTTCACAAGACTCATCGACCTCGGTGCAGATCCAAAAATTCTCACCTCATCAATTCGTGTTGCCATCGCCCAGCGTTTGATCCGAAAACTTTGTCCTGATTGTATGAAAAAGGGGCCGATGCCAGAATCCCGAATTGCTCTGGTTGACGAAGTTCTGTCTTCACTCAAAAAGAATATGCCCGATGCAGCAGAAGCAAGCGAATTTCCAGTGCGACCAACAGAGGTATACGAGGCTGTGGGTTGTGAAAAATGTAATAAAATCGGGTACAAAGGACGAATTGGTGTGTATGAAGCCATTTTGTCTGATCGACAGATCGAACAGACAGTTCGTGAGAATCCAAGTGAAAGAGAAATCCGCGCAGCATCTGTACATCAGGGTATTCTCAATATGAAACAAGATGGAGTATTAAAAGTTTTGCGAGGTACGAGCACATTTGATGAATTGGAACGTGTTGTTGATATTACTTTGGATGAAGCACCTATGGAGGAAAAAACGGATGTGTACGACAGTGGTGCAAACAGTTCTGATCCTCTACTAGCAACGGCCTTACCGACACTCGATCCACTTCCACCACTTGATACAGCTATATCGACAAATCCCCCAGACAGCGTTCT
Organism: Minisyncoccota bacterium; assembly: GCA_031973395.1. Classification (GTDB taxonomy): domain Bacteria; phylum Patescibacteriota; class Minisyncoccia; order Phycocordibacterales; family CAIZLB01; genus DALYDD01. The sequence continues at coordinate 2,729 of DALYDD010000003.1, forward strand.
GGACAATACACCCGGAACAACAACCGACACACCAATCGATTAATGTCTACTGTGTATAGATCATTTGACACAGGTAGCCTCGGCGGGTATTGTGAAAAACGTTGAGAATTTAGAGCGAGAACACAAAAAGTGTAATCTGCTTAAAAAGAAAAACAGCGCCTTAAATCTCTAAGCAATGCTTTTGAAACTAAGTTCAGAAGCCCAATCACCCTTCAAGGATAGACTCAGGAACAATCGCAAGCGATTGCACCAAGTCGTCCTATAAGTGAGACCGATAAACCCGCAAAGGTCGTATTGCTTAGAGATTTAATGCGCTGTTTCAGTTATCTGTTAGAATACAGGGGTAAGGACAACTAGTCCCTGCTAGAATTCGGAGAAAAATTTAACCGCACTTTCGTGCGATTTCTGAATAATATACTAGCATGCAAAGATTTTTATGTCAAGCCCTACCAACCCCATCACCCCAAATCCAGAAAACGACCTAAATGAGGTCCTTGAGGCTGAGAAAACAGGCCTCGATACAGTTTTAGATCAAGCTTTGCGTCCACAAGCCTTTAAAGACTATGTAGGACAGGATCAGATCAAAGAGAATTTGAAAATCCTACTCGGTGCAGCCAAAGAACGCGGTGTCGCACCTGAACATATTTTATTTTATGGCCCACCCGGACTTGGAAAGACAACCTTGGCTTTATTGATTGCAAAAGAAGCTGGTGCACAAATCAAAACCACATCAGGACCTGCCATTGAGCGTGTAGGTGACCTCGCCTCTATTCTCACAAACTTATCTCCAGGAGATATTTTATTCATTGATGAAATCCACCGGCTTAACAAAGCAGTCGAAGAAGTTTTGTATCCTGCGATGGAGTCAGGACATATTGATATTATTATTGGAAAAGGACCGTCGGCGCGAACCATCCAACTTGAACTTCCCTCTTTTACACTAATTGCGGCAACGACGCGTATTGCCATGATTTCTTCTCCTTTGCGATCTCGTTTTTCAGGTGGTGTTTTTCGATTGGAATTTTATAGCAATGATCAGATTGAAAAAATTATCGGGCGCTCATCTCTTTTACTTAATACAAAGCATCATATTGAAACAGAAGATGGTGCCATAAAAGAAATCGCCAAGCGGAGTCGCCAAACACCTCGTACAGCCAATTATTTGCTCAAGCGCGCACGAGATTATGCCCAGGTGCACAAACTCTCTTTATCAAAAGAAACAGCTGATAAGGCACTCGCCTTGATTGGCATCGATCCATCAGGTCTCACTCAGTCAGATATTAAAATTTTAGAAACTATTGCCAATAAATATAACGGTGGGCCCGTTGGACTAAACACGATCGCCGCCTCGCTTTCGGAAGACGAAGCCACCGTCGAAGAATACAATGAGCCGTATTTGATTCAAATTGGATGCATTGAACGAACACCACGAGGACGCACACTCACTGATACGGGGTATAAAATTATCGGAGCAGAACCACCAATCCGATAAAGGAATTTTAATAATAAAAACATCCTTTATAGGGATCTTGCGGAGCAGCTTGGCTGCGAGCAGAAGCAGTATTTTCAGCAGAAAATAACTGCGGTCCCAGTAAAGGATGTTTTTATTATTAAAATTCCTCAGCTTGAATATAGTCCCTCTCATCTTCTTCGGCAGAATCTGAATACTTCACCGCTGGTGGTGTGTATAAATATGCATCCGGGTCTTCTGGATCAAATTCTGTTGGCTCTTCGGCGCCCTCTACTGGACTTAGTTCTTCGGCCGCGATTACCTCATCTGTCTCATCGTCATCATCTTCACCCATATTTGGGGGTGGTAGATCTTCTATTGTGTCAGGGTCCTCAATAGCTTCTTCATCTTTTTCTTCAACCTCATCTGCAGCATCTGCTGGATCTAAATCATCTGTCATGTGTGTTTTGTAGAAATTGTTAAATATTGATGTATGCGAATATATTTAACACATACAAAAAATTACGCAACCTTTAATTAAACCAAAAAACTGTGTATAAGTTTTTTTCCCAGCGGGTCCAGTTATTATTTTGACGTTTTTTAGTCCAGTTTTGTAATGCCGGGCCTATATAAAGCATGAAAAGCAACCGCGGTTGAAATGGCGTCATACTCATCATCGCGAGCCTTTTTATTAATACCCGTAATGAGCTGTATCATTTTAATCATCTGAGCCTTGTCGCTTTTGCCATCACCAGTAACCGCTAATTTAATTTGCATCGGATTAATTTCCATTATCTGAAGCCTGGCAGAGCGAGCCGCAAACAATAAAGCTCCTCGCACTTCAGCGACACGCATTGCAGTTTTTTGGTTAGATGAAAAAAACAAAGTCTCGATTGCGAAAAAGGTCGGGGAAAACTTTTTTATATTTTCATGAAAAGAAGAAACGACTTGCTCCAACCGAGTAATAAATGAATCTTCTGCGGAAGTTTGTATGCAGTCAGAAAAAAGGAGTTTCTCTTTCCCGCCAGGAATCTTTTCCATCACCGCAATCCCAAAACGGTCATAGCCAGGATCCACAGCAATGACGCGAATACTATTTGCGGTATTTATTTTTGGTTGCATGTGAACTCTTTCACAAACTTATTGCACCTTGAAAGAGACGAATCGTTTTTTACCAACTTTCAAGACAAGGTCTTGGGTAATGAGAAAATTAAAATCTGAGACGGCATCAGTTCCGTTAATTTTGACCGCACCCTCACCAACCAAGCGTTTGAATTCGGTCATCGACGCCACAATGTTTTTTGCGAGCAAAGCGGCACCAAGTTTTTCACCTTTTGATACAGAGAACACTTCGATATCGGTAGGAATCTCTCCTTTAGAAAAAGCTTTGGCGAAATAGTTGACTGCCTCTTTTGCAGCTTCCTCACCGTGATAGATTTTTACAATTTCAAATGCAAGGCGAGACTTGAGTTCTTTTGGATTGGTCTGAGGTGAGTTGAGTTGGTTTTTTATTTTTTCCAGCTCTACATCACCCACAAAAGTACACAACTCAAAGCCAATGGCGATCATGCCGTCGGTCCAGCTCATAATTTTTCCAAACATTTCTGTATTTGAATCGGCCAAAGAAACCATATTCCCTTCTGATTTTCCCATCTTTTTTCCCGTCGAATCAGTGAGCAACTTCATAGTTATCGCAACCTTTTCTTTATTATGAAGTTTTTTCTGAAAATCGCGGCCCACCAACATATTGAACATCTGATCATTGCCACCAATTTCAACATCTACATCCATTGCTACACTGTCATATCCTTGCAAAAGCGGATACATAAACTCGTGAATATAGATTGGCTTACCTTCCTCCATTCTTTTTGCAAACATATCTCGTTTCAACATTTGATCTACTGTCATAAGTGAAGTGAGTTCCAAAACATCCTTCATTCCTAATTTGCGCAACCATTTTGAATTAAAAGCGATCTTGGCGGCGTTTTTACCCGTAAAACTAATGAGTTTGCTCGCCTGTTTTTTATATGACTTTAAATTATTTTTTATTTCCTTTTCTGTGAGAGTCTTCCGGACCGCCGCCTTGTCAGTTGGGTCTCCGATAAGGGCAGTAAAGTCGCCCATCAGCAAAATAACTTGATGTCCTAAATCCTGAAATTCTTTCAGTTTTTTGATTGTAATCGCGTGCCCAATATGTAGAGACGGGCCAGTTGGGTCAATACCTAGATAGACTTTTAATCTTTTACCCTCTTCTAGACGCTTAGCAAGATATTCTTTTGAGGGGAAGATTTCCTCAACACTTCCATGTATAAGCTGATCGATTTGGTCTTTCATATTTTTGCTAAATTATATGTCGTTAAATCTAGCATATATCCCCCTATTTTGGTATGCTTTCACTAAGACTCCGCCTAGTAAGAGTAATTTCTATTTTAATAATATTTCATGCACAAAAACTTATTTCAAAAGATGGCCAGTGGTGTTGTGACCTGGTTCGAAAAACTTATCCACAGGTTAAAAAATAAGAAAACTCGTCGCGCTTTAATAAAGGACATATTTATGGTGGGCGGTATTGCTTTTGTCTTTTTGTGCACAGTTTTCATTTTATGGGCCTCAAGCTTAAAGACACCTGACCTTGAGTCCTTTGACACACGCCTTCTTGGACAGTCAGCCAAAATATACGATAGGACAGGGACCATCCTTCTTTATGACCTTAGCCAGAAGGTCCGCCGCACAGTTGTCCCTTTTGAGAGTATTAACCCATATATCAAGGACGCAACAGTCGCTATTGAGGACGCAGACTTTTATAACCATAAAGGTATTCGACCCAAAGCTATCATCAGAGCCATCTTAGCCAATCTTACGTCCTTGAGCTTTAGCCAAGGTGGATCAACCATTACCCAACAAGTCGTAAAGAATTCTCTTTTGACCAATGAAAAATTCATATCCAGAAAAGTAAAAGAGTGGATCCTTGCTGTAAAACTGGAGAAGAATGCCACAAAAAACGAGATCTTGAATCTATACTTAAACGAAAGCCCTTACGGTGGAAATATTTACGGAGTTGAAGAAGCGACCCAAGCTTTCTTTAACCTAAAATCAAGCGATGTGAGTTTGGCACAAGCTGCATACATAGCAGCACTTCCCCAATCCCCGAGCGGACTTTCTCCTTATGGAAAAAATAGGCAGCGCCTCGACGATCGAAAGAATTTGGTACTAGCAAAGATGCTCGAGCACGGCAAAATCACCCAAAAAGAACACGATGAGGCTGTAGCCGAGGTTGTTGAGTTCGCACCAAGATCTTTAGCTGGAATCAAAGCCCCCCATTTTGTAATGTATATCAAAGAATATTTGGAGGAAAAATATGGAGAGCGACTACTCCAGGAGGGTGGTTTCAAGATCATTTCAACCATTGATTATGACTTGCAGACTATGGCGGAAACCACAGTAAAGGAATATGTTTTAACCACAGGCATCAAAACATATAAAGCTACGAACGGCGCCGTGGTAGCCCTCGACCCTAAGACTGGGCAAATATTGGCTATGGTTGGATCGAGAGACTATTTTGACAAGGAAATAGGTGGCAACTTCAATGTAGCAACCGCGAGGAGACAACCAGGATCAGCATTCAAACCTTTTGTATACGCCACCGCTTTTTCAAAGGGTCTTACACCCGAAACACCGCTCTTTGATGTGTCCACAGAATTTAACTCTTCTTGTACCCCAGGAGGAAACTCTTCAAACAAAGCAAAGTGCTATAGTCCCGAGAACTACGAGGGTGGCTACAAAGGATTAATGAGTGTTCGCCGAGCACTTGCTGAGTCACGCAATATTCCCGCCGTAAAAGCACTATACCTCGCGGGTGTTGAAGATAGTATTAAAATGGCAACCGCCATGGGCATCAGTAACCTCGCTGGAGCAGACCAATACGGCCTCTCGTTGGCCCTAGGAGGAGCAGAGGTATCTGTTTTGGATATGACCAGTGCATATGGGGTATTTGCCCAAAACGGCATTAGAAACCCTGCTGTAGGCATCCTTAAGATTGAAAAAATGGATGGATCCATTGTAGAAGAATTCAAACCAGATCCAAAACAAGTCATCGACAGCCAGGTTGCCAGACTTATGAACGACGTTTTGGCTGATCGATATGCCAGGGCACCTCTTTTTGGATCAAATTATTTTGGAACAAGGCAAGTTGGTCTGAAAACTGGTACCACAAACAATTCGCGTGATGCCTGGTTTATTGGATATACCCCAAGTATTTCAATTGGCGCATGGATGGGAAACAACGACAATACACCGATGGCCCAACAAGCATCAGCCCGAATCATTGGTCCGATGTGGAAAAAAATAATGGATTATGCACTAGAACACGTACCCACCGAGACATTTGAAGAACCAGACCCTATTAAAACCAGCCTCAAACCATACTTGAGAGGAGCATGGCAGACAGAAAACGGAGAAGTCCACTCAGAGCTCTATTGGCTTGACCGAAACAATATCACCGGTAACGAACCAGGCTTAGGTTCTCGTGACCCTTTGTTTAGAAACTTCGAGGCTGGTGTTCAAAATTACAATGGAGTATATACGGGCGGCAACGGTGTGGTGGTAGACCCTAGAAACCCAAGCACGACAACGACACCAATTATTCCAACAATCGAGCCAATCAATCCGAGTGCAGAGGCTTTTAGAATCATTTCCCCTGCCCCAAATGGTGTGGTGAACGGATTGGATAGAGTTTCTATTTTTGTCACAGGAACAAAAGAGTCTACGAGCCAAGTTCAATACTTCGTAAACGATGTTTTGATTGGTGGGGCGAACCAGAGACCCTTCTCCTACTCTTTTGTCCCCAATCAAACACAAGGTATTCAGGACGAAAACACACTCAAGGCCGTCACTTTTGATCAGCTTGGTAAAAGCCAGGAGTCAACAATCAACTTCTCAGTAATAAGATAGTTAAATAAAAAAACAACCAGGCACCCGGTGGCGCTTGGTTGTTTTTTTATTTAATATCAACGATTTTTTCTTCAGGCAGGGCCAGGTTTATCTTTTCCAAACAAGTACTCTTGTCCATAAAAACCCTCTGTCTTATGGCTGGATTGATCCTTAACCACAAAATATTTTTTCTCACCTCGAGCTGTTCGGGACGAACCGCTAAGTCAGAATTTTCTATCTTTAATCGCTGATTTAATACATCACAGATAGATTGTTTTCTTTTGCGCGGATCCTGAATCGATTTAAACTTTTCAAGAAGCTCTTTTAGATTAAACATAAGATTAGTACACAACTATCCATTCATTGGCATCATCAAATAGAGGAAGTTTTTGTCCTCAACCCCTTGAACCACGATTGGTTTTTGCTTTCCTGCAAAAGAAAACTTGATACTGTCTTGCTTGATAGAAGAGAGGCAGTCGTTTAAGTACTTGAAGTTAAATTGCACACCAATCTCTTCCCCTTTTACCGAGGCGTCTATTTTTGACGCGTGCTCTCCTAAATCTTTGTTTTTGCTGTTAATTTCAATGTTTTTGTCTGCTGGCGACACAAGAAAACTAATCTGATTAAAACTATCTGAGAAAAGATTGCTGAGTTTCAATGTGTTTACTAGGTCTTGTTTAAGGATTTTTGCCTCTGTGGCAAATTCTTTTGGAATAATGGCTTGGTAGTCTGGAAACACACCATCGATCGTCCTAGAGACAATTCTCATTGATTCTGTGGATATTTCAATCTGACCCTGATCAATCGAGACCTGCGCAGAAACATCAACACCCTCAAGCAACCGAATAATCTCCCCAACATTTTTAACAGGAATAAGAATATGATTAAATTCTGGCAAAGATTTTGCTTTTATTTTCTTTTCTGCCAATCTAAAGCCATCTGTGGCAACAAAAACCAAATCTCCGTTCTGTTGGTAGATTCTCACACTAGATAATTCCGGTTTAATACTTGTTGTCGCAGAGCTGTACCAAACAGACTTAAGACCTGTTATCAAATCAACTGTATCTATATTAATTATGTTTTTTTTTTTATCAGAAGAACCCTGAATCCCCGCCTCGCCCACGCTTTCGATTTTTATAACCTTACCCTCACCGAGATTGCTTAAGAAACTAGTGAGGACACCGCCGAGTACCGCGGCCACACCACCTTCTTCAACCTTAACAGGAACAATACACTCAACACCCACATCTAGATTTGTGGCCCTTATCTCGAGATTTCCTTTATCAGCATTAAACAAAAGACATTTAAGGACGGGGAGGGTTGCGCTTTTGCTCGCCACCTTCTCTGTCCTAAAAACAGCCTCGGTTAACTTGTCTTTAACACATTCTATTTTCATAGCCGCATTATATATCTTTATTATTTTTTAAAGAAATACTATTAATACTATATAGGCTGTGGACATGTGGAGAACTTGGGTCTGTGGCTACAAATAAAGGTTTTCTTGTGATTTTAAAGGTGTGTCATGGGGGACAACCTAACCTTGTTTGGTGGACGGGGTTGGGGATTCTAAGGGCTGCTCATCTGCCTCACGGTTTTATCCCAACCTAACCCCATACTTATCCCGAGTTTTTTCCCCACTTAAAATAATAGTTCCCACAAGTTATCCACAGGGTTGTACACATGTGTATAGGTCGTATGGGTCAATTATAGGGCTATAAATAAGGTTCTTTGGGACAAGTCCGTTGACTTTGAGATATATAAGCCTGGGCGCGGGGTGGGTCCTAGATAAGTGCTCGAATCTGATTAAGCTCAGTCCCTAGGTCTTGGTTGTTTTTGAGCTCGTTTTTGATCTTCTCACAAGAGTGGATAACAGTAGTGTGGTCTCTACCACCCAACTTCTGGCCTATTGAAGGGAAGGAAACATTGAAGTCCTCTCTGAGGATATACATGGTCATTTGGCGGGGTTTAACCACCTCTTGTTTTCGGGTTTTATCATAAATACTCTCTTCTTCTATGTTGTAAAAAGAGGCGACCGCCTTAACTACATCCTTAACTGAGACTGTTTTGTGTGGTTTGGTTGAGTTTTTGGTGGTTTGTCTGATTTCTGCCAAGCTAAGTTCCTTACCTTTGAGTTGAGTCTGACAAATAATCGAGTTTAGGGCCCCTACAAGCTCTCTTATGCTGCCGTCGATGCTAGAAGCAAGGTGGTAGGCTATTTCATACGAGAGGTCGAAGTTGTTTTGCTTAGCATTGGCCTGCAAAATAGCCATCTTGGACTCGATATCGGCTGGAGAGATGTCTATGATCATTCCCGCCAAAAAACGCGACTTGAGGCGATCCTCGAGGTTTGGGAGGTAGTTTGGGTGGACATCAGAAGAAAAGATGATCTGTTTATTGCCATCATAGAGTGAATTAAACAAATGAAAGAGCTCTTCTTGGGTCTTCTCTTTGTTGGAAAGGAATTGAATATCGTCCATGATCAAAACATCGTACTTTCGATATTTTTCCTTGAAATGGTTGACGCGGTTGGCCTGAACGGAGTTGATATAGTCAATTGTAAACTTCTCTGAGGTTACATAGTGAACACGTTTTGGTGTGCTTGCGTGTTTAAAATGATTACCCACAGCTTGCATTAGGTGTGTTTTGCCAAGACCGGTGTTTCCATAGATGAAAAGTGGGTTGTATACCACTGGTTTTTTCATAATAGCTTGGGTGGCCGCATAAGCGAGCTCGTTGAAGGGGCCGACAACAAAGGTTTCGAAGGTATATCGAGGGTTTAGATTGTCTTCCGGGTCTATAAACAAATTGTTCATCGGCAATTCTTTGTTGTTTGTTATTTCAACAGGACGTGCAGGTTCATCTTTTCGGGGTTTCTGATGAGAAATAACATATTCAACAGAGCGAATCTCTTCTACGACATCTCGGAATGCCTGCATAATTTCTCGGTGATATTTTTTTGAGAGCCATTCTTTGGCGAAAACACTAGGGACTGCAAGGTATACGGCATTTCCGTCGATTTTTGAGATGAAGGTGTCTTTAAACCAGGTGGAGTAGTTGGCCTTTGTGATACTGAGTTCAAGTTGTACAAGCACTGAATCCCAAAGTTGTTTTATATCCATGTTGAGACATTATACCCTCAACGGTTTTTTAGAGAACTTGCACAAGTGTCAGATATATGTTGATAAATTGTTTAAGTTTTTTTTGAAAAAGAAAACTTAACAACTTTTTAGCAAAACCTTATACAAAGCTCTCTTTTGGGAAATCATTTGAAAAAATTAGGTTTTTAATGTATGATCCCTTTCATGTCTCGAACATATCAACCAAGTAAAGTAAAGCGCGCACGGACCCATGGGTTCCGGGCCCGCCTTGCCACACATGGCGGCAAACGTGTTTTGCTTGCCCGCCGACGAAAAGGCCGCAAAAAGCTTTCGGTTTAACCTTAATATAGCCCATTAATTCAACCCCTCCATAGGGGTTGAATTAATAAACACACCCCTATTTTTTGCATATTATGCCAAAAACCGATCCTATAGTTTTGCTTCGTCCGTATATGGGTGCTGAGCCTCAAAAAACCCCCCTCACTATACTAGTAAGTAAAAAAGTGTTTAAAACCGCTGTCTCACGAAACAAAGCCCGGAGAAGGATCAAGGAAGCCTATCGCCTAGTCATACAAGAAATGAATAAAAAAGAAATCACACCACTGCGCATACATGCTAATATAAGTGTCTTGTCGGCTGACTTTGAAGAATTAAAAAAAATAATTAAGAAAGCTATTTAAATTTATGTTTACAAATCTGTTTTATAACCCCCTTTACAATGCACTGGTTGGAATAACTGCGCATATTCCAGGACATTATTTGGTGTTGTCTATTATTATTTTGACACTCATCATCAAATTTATTTTGATGCCCTTGTCTAAGCGAGCGGTTGTGACGCAGATGAAGATGAAGTTGATTGAGCCAGAAATGTCGGCGATCAAAGAAAAATATAAAGACGATCGACAGGAGTTGGCACGCCGAACAATGGAGTTGTACAAAAACAATAAATTAAACCCGTTTTCAACCCTGTTCCTGGCCCTCATTCAGATCCCTATCTTCATCGCCCTGGCGCTCATGTTTTCAAAAAACACACTAGCTGTGATTAACCCAGATCTTTTGTATTCATTTGTATCAGCACCGGCATTTGTAAACCAAACTTTCTTTTGGTTGGATATTAGTCAAAAAAGTGTTGTACTTGGTGCACTTGCTGGTGTTCTACAGTTTATTCAAATTCGATATTCTCTTCCTGCATACAAAAAGAAAGAGGTTGGTCAAGCGGCGACCTTCAAAGATGATTTTGCACGCAGTATGAATGTTCAGATGCGTTTTGTTATGCCTGTTATTGTATTCATTGCCTCGCTTGGGTTTACGGCCGCCATGTCAATATATTGGATTATAAGTACCTCGTTCACTATTGGTCAGGAATTATATTTTAGAAGGACTGTCAAAAAAGGCGCGAACTAGGAATCGAAAAGAGATAACAAGAATTAGAAAACCCCCAGGCTAGTCCTGGGGGTTTTCTAATTCTTGCTATCTCGCAGGTGTTGTGGTTGCTGTACTGGTCGCGGTTGAATCGTTTACTGTTCGAAGCCCCCAAAGACTGAGGTCTATTTTATTATTAAACATAAGAAGCGTTTCGGTTGGGTTGAGTACCGGATTGACAACATCAATGGCTTGGTCTGAAAGCTTGCTTAATTTTGCCAAGAGTCTTGTTTCTCCGGTACGGGTGTTTATTTTCCATATATCATCGCTGAAGAAGATTAGTCCTTGATACCAGGCGTCTGGATAATCACCAAAGGCAACATCTTGGGGTACAGCGCAGAAAGCCACGTCTGTTTCTTGATTAGACCAAACACATTTCTCTGAAAGAGTTCTGAAGAACAAATTAATAACGATGCCTGTGCGAACATCCAATACGTATAAATTTGGTGTACCCCCTTTGCTTTCGCTGTAAATAACTTTGTTGCCATCAGGGGACATTAGGGTTGTGAGGCCGTTTTTATCACCGATAACCTTTTGGAGTGCTTGGGTACCGGTATTAATGGTATACATATACCCTTTTGCAAATGACGAGGCTTTGGTGGTGATGGTAATTGTCTTATCATTTGGCCACGAAGCAATCCATTCTCTGAAGGGTGAATCAAAGGTGTTTGCCACCCCGGTTCCATCCAAGTTAGAGATAACACCAATCGGTTTTTTGTTCTGTAAATAAAACATTCGGGCTTTGTTTGGAGAAAGCACAACTTGCTGCATTCCGTCCCCTAAATCTTGCACCACCAAAGTCTTTTCACTAGATGTTGGTGTGGTAAGCCGTAGGTTTCCAAATTGAGTTTTGATGGTGTCGGAATCACCATGGAGACCTCTCATGATCACTGATCCTGGGCCAACAAAGAGAGCCTCATATGTTTTGGGGTGGGTGGTGATTGATGTTTTTGTGATCGCTAATGTATTGGATGCAGTTTCGTATATATGTCCTGTTCCTCGATCCATAAATTCCATTATTTCCATTTTGCCAATCAGCTTGGGTGTTGTCGGTTTTACTGTTCTTGTTGTGGTTGCAGTTGTTGTTCCGTTTGCGACCACAATGGTTTCTGTAAGAGGTGTTGTGGTTGCGAATATGTCTCGCATAAAGAAATGCATTCCTGCAGTTGGCTCGGTATAAATATGTCTAAGCGCCGGTATTGCCGCTAATGTGCTGGTACTCGAGGTGGCTGTGATTTCTGGTGTTTGGGTTGGTTGTGTACTACTCGCATTGCCAGGGAATACTACGGATGTGTTTACCCCAGGAGAACCTACGGTTCCTGTATTTACTCCTTGTGGACCAAATTGATTACGTGCAGTTGATGAACTATTTAGGTAAAAATAAAAACCAAGTACTCCGCCCGCCACGATACTCACAAAAATAATGATTATAGCGATAATGGTAGAGCGTTTCATTTTTTTTATTGTCTTTTATGGTTCATTATACTCAATTTGTGTTCACTTTACCCGCTGTACAAAAATCAATAACACCTCGTTTATTGGCCATAAGTGAAAGATAGACTATGTCTTTTCGCAGCATTACCCATTCCCTCTTCCCAAACACCTAGTTGTCGTGCCAGAGCGAGGGATATTTCACGATTGCTCCCTACTGGCCCTCGGTCTCCCACAATAGCCTGGGCCGATTGACCTGTGGTGTTATTGACCACGGTAACTCGTGTGTTTAGCGGGATATCTGAGCCAATTGGTACCACTACATAGAAATCGGTATTGGCGTTAAGTCCTGCTAATGAAGTTTGTGATTGATAGTCCGGATCATTAAAAGGGGGCGGCTCTGTTCCGTCGGTATCAATAGAGGGGTTATTGGTTGCAAAAGCCCACCCTGTGCCCGTACGTGTTGGTGGGGCATCTGGGGTTCCGTCTGTTGCTGACCCAGATCCTAATGGACCAAGTGCCGGGGTACCTGGAGTGCCAACCCCGCCCGCTGCACCCGCTGCACCTGTGATCGCTGTAACCGCAGCATTTTCTGCATTGATTTGTGTACGCCCTGCTATAGAGGGGTCTACCGCAATCACTACAGGTTCAAATCTGTTGCTTACAAAGTTTGAATTTATAGTATTTAAAATAGTATAAGCGAGTAAGGCAAGGATCAATCCTGTAAGTGCGGCTGTAATTCTTTGTTTGCCATCACTCTTCCCTTGGATAGCATCGGTTGAAGAATATTGCACACCCCCAATAGTAATCATGATTACTGCAAGGGCTGCCGCAATCGCGATTCCAAATTTATACAAACCTTCCAAATATCTGGCGGCACCCTCCTTGGCAACATCTGTTCGTCCATCCTCGATGTTAAATCCAGGAAAATCGATTGGTGCCAAAAAAGTAAAAGGGCATGAATCACCTGTGCATTTAGTGCTGAAAAAATCATTGGCAGTAGTGGCGGCGGAAGCGACCGAGAACGATCCAATTACAATACACATGAGGGCTAGCACCACACCGCATTTAAGGAAAAACTTAAGAAATCTTTTGGGCAGATTCTTCATATTTTTTTATTATAGCATTACTCCACAAATTATTGTCCAAAACCTTGTCCACTTTGAGCAGCTGATCTTTTATCAAAACTTATTTTGAGATCAGTTTCAACAGTCTGTAGTATTTTCATAGGGTTTTCTGATTGCACTGCGACGTAACTCTCGCCCCTATCCCCTTCTGTCCTCCGCAAGGTTACCGTGTTTTGGTTTGGTGGTATTGGTACTCCATAGTCATCCACAAGCCATGTGTATATTGTTCCTGAATTTTTTCCAGGAATTGTTTGGAAGTACGGATATGCTGAAATGCTCATTTCGGGCTTATTTATGGTTATATTTCCACGAAGGGCTTTATTGAAAAGGATTCCATACAAGGCGCTATTCTCATAGAGTCGAATACCCGGGCTTTTTGGTTCAACAGTAATATTCGACGTCGCTGTTTCTTTTTGATCCCCCGCTCCTGGTGTTGGTGAATAGGTTTCTACCTGGACTTCTACAGGTTGAATAATAATTGGACCTTCGAACACGTATGTGTTTTTTCCAAATCCAGATTTGTCTCCTTGAACCGTGCCATTTACACGCCAGTTAAAAACCGTTTCACTTGGTCGAATGGTTCCGCGCGCATTTCTCGGCATTGCCACAAAAGTTAGGGTTGATTCCGGGGTATATAATTTTTTACCTTTATAAAAAGGGTGTGTATAAACATCAGATTGCCACAATAGATCGACTTCTCCTGGTGTAAAAGTAAATGTTTGCGAAACCGCTGGTCGGTCTCGAGGATTAATAGTCACGTCTATTTTTGTAGTCTGCCCTGCTTTTCCCGCCTTAAAAGAAAAGCTTTTTTGTCCAATCGCTGATGCTACAGATTTGCCGTTAACTTTCCATGTGATTAGTGCACTATTAATATCATAGCTATATACCTCGAGATTGATCTGAACGATTTCATTAGGGCTTGGATTTTCGGGGATGACCGTCGCAGAGATTTGATCCTGAAATTCTGGATACTGTGCGGTGTATGGTCGGTCTCGGAGAGCTTCGAGTTGTGCGGCTGTCGGTACACTTGTACTTGATTGAGCGCGTGCCATCTGACTACCAATCAAAAAAGCGACAATGAAAAGCAGTACAGCGTTACAAAGTAAGAGGAGGGTTTTTAGTTTTTTGGTTCCAGGCTTTAGTTTAGACATATACTCTCAGTATTATAGCAAAAGAAATACAAACATAAGTCTTCGTCGCTACAATTGACCAGCAGCACCACTTTTTTGAGCAATCATACCAGCTTTTTCACCTTCTTCGCCCCCGACAGTGTGTGCTGTTTTATTAGCAGCCTCTTCGAGTTTGGGCATTACTTTATTTACGATAACCAAGCCGGTCATAAATGGAAGCATATTAAAGAATGGAATAAACTCTACAAATGCCGTACCCCCAAATCTTGCTAATATCTTTCTATCAAACTTGATCCCACCCATAAAATGGATCAGCCAAATAGATCCAATGCCAATTGGCATAATAACAAAAGACGCAATAAGTTGCCCTGGGCCGACAATAAAACTGATCACAAAACAAAGTAGGTCGCATGTAACAGCCAAGAGGAGTGCGACTGAAAACCACCCCCAGTCGAGGGTGTTTTTTGTAGGGTTTTTCTCGGCGTCTAATTTTTTTTCTTTGTCAGAAAAACCTTTTTGCTTGTCTGATTTGGCATTTGGCTTCGATGGTTGTCGAGACTGCTCTTCATTGAATCGCTGCTCATTTTCCTCTTGGGCACGAAATTGCGCCTGTCTCTGCCGAACTTGTTCCTGTCGGTTCAGCTCTTCTTCCTGCTCCATCTCCTCAGCTTCTATAACTTCGGCTTCAAATTGGGCCTCCTCAGCCAACTGTCTTTGTTGGGTCGCTTCCTCTATGGCATCAATAGTTGGACTGCTGCTCGGCTCCTCATCGATGTTTGTAAATGAAGAAAAAGGCCGAGATTTTGAAAAGTCGCCACGACGGTTATCTGCCATATTTCCCTTATTCTAAACCTTATTCAGCGAGAAGGCTACCAATGTTTCGAGCTTTGTTTGCATCAGCTTCTGAGGTTGGTTGGTTTGGTTGACCGATAAGTCCTCGTGATGCCAAATCTTCTTTTGCTTTTTTAATAGCCAAAATTTGTGAAGGATTTGAGGTGATGATTTGATCTTCGGTGTATGAGGCAATGATTTTGATAGCTACGTGCTTGAGTCCTGCAAAGAAGATCCCTTCGCCTACATCAGATTCAAGTAAAAGATATTTCTCTTCGTCGGTGAGGTTGAAAGTTTTTTGGACAATATCAATCGAAGAAGGGCTCTGTTTGAGCAAAATTTGAATTGAGGAGTTGGTGATGATGGGCATGCCGTATGGAGAGCGCAAAAAGTCCTCAACGTCCTGTGTGATTGTCGAGAGTCCGAGATAATATTTTCGGCCTCGTTTTGCCAAACTGTATAGGAAAGAGGCCGTATCTTCACTTTTCATCATCCACCATGCTTCATCGATTACAAGAAGTCTTTTCTTCAATTCTTTTCGAACAGCATTCCAAATAAAGTGCATGACGATATACATGGCAACTGGCTTCAATTCATCCTCCATGTCTCGGAGTGAAAATACCACGAATTTCTTATTGATATCGATATTTGTTGGTCGGTTGATGAAGCCTGCCCAAGTACCTTTTGTATATTTAGTAAGCCTTTGTACGAGCGACTCCCCTCCTTCCATACCAGCAAGTACTAACTCAAAGTCAGACATAAGTGGAGGTTCAACAGCAGAAAAGTTTGTTTCTGGGGTGATGTCCTTGAGCGCGTATGTTTCGGTGATAGCACGGTCAATAATTGAATCTTCTTCTGGAGTTAAGCCACCGAGCATGATTCGGAAAAGTCCCACCAAGTTTACGATATTTGACCGTAGAACATCGGCAGAGCTTTCATCTTCACGGGCAAGCGGCAAATCAAATGGGTTGATATGGTGTTCTGATGTAAGTGAGATATTGAAATATCGTCCACCGGTTGCTTCCGCCATGTATTCATATTCTCGCTCTGGGTCCAAAACAATTACATCAGTATCAAACATGAGTGTTCGCAAAATCTCGAGCTTTGTAGAATAACTTTTTCCAGAACCTGCTTTTGCGAATGTTACGGAGTTATAGTTTTCCAAACTAAATCGATCAAATAAAATCAGACTAGAGTTATGTCTGTTGATTCCATAGAGAATTCCTTTATCAGAAGTTAGGTCGAATGAGATAAAAGGAAAGACACTTGAAAGTGGCGAAGAATTTAATTTTGAGTGTACGCTGAGTGAATCGTCTGCAATTGGTAAGACACTTTTGAATCCTTGTTCTTGTTGAAAGAGTGCTGGTTTGAGGTATACCAAACTCGATTCGAGCATTGATTTTATTTCTGATTCAATCTTATCTAATTCTTGGTCTGAATCCCCATATATCGAGATATAGAGCCCTACATCGAAGATTTTCTCCTGTGCTTGCTGGAGTTGATCGCGCAATGCTTCGAGGTCCTGATATGCGGTATCAAGCATCGGATCGCGAACCAACCCTTTTTCTTCTCGGAGGTGAATCTGGCTTTGTACCTCGGCTACTTTTTTCTGAAATGTTCGCAAAACGGAAGCGGTATCAATTGGATGGATGAAAATAGAAACATCAAAAATCTTGTCGAGGTTGATGATGGGAGAAAACCAGCTCTCAGATAAAAAGCGCGGATAAGAAATGACGAAAAAAGTTCTCACGATTTTATCACCAAGATTCAATGATCGTGGAGTAATTTTGAGAGCAGATGGGGCTATAACATCCTGAAGTTCAAGCACGCCCGCCTGATAAATCTCCTGCGGGAGAATAGAGGTGATTTTCGGATTCAGAGATGAGCCCGGCTTTTTTTTGCTTGAAAAAATATCAAAAAGTCCCATAAAGTGATTATATCAATTATATCAGAGTCTATTCAGAATCTTTGGTGAGTGGATTAACCAACATGAATTGGTTTATCAACATCTCCTGGATTAAATATTTTATAAAATAATTCGATTAGTTCTTCGGTTCCAAGTAATGCAACACGTACACCACATCGAACCAATCCTTGTTCGACCACCTCGATTCGCTGCTGCAACTGACTTTTCTTTTCTTCAAAATCACTTTCTTGTTCTAGTTTCTTTTCTTCTTTTGATTTTTTGCTAAACATACCCGACTTTATCTTCGAAGAACCGAGGATGGTTTGTGCATAAGGAACGACCACAAAAAAGCTTTTCGTCATAATGTTGGTTGAATCGGTGAAGCTTTGGATGAATTCTATGTACTCTCTGGTCTGCATTTTCATCAAATCCCCTACCTGATTATGGAGTCTTTCCTCTAGGAGGGCTATATAAGGCCGTATATCCAGACGGCGTGACTGAGAGTAGATCTGAAGTGAAAAGTTAAGCGAGTTGAGAAAGTTTTGGAATTGAAAAATAATCGACTGTTGTTCATCGTGTGATTTGAGGGCGAAGTTGATCGAAGAGGCCAAAAGAACCGCACGCATACTGCCGTCTTTTAGTATCGCTACGCCGTCTCGTATTTCTCTAATAGGAACAAAATCTTGTGCCGAAGCCGCACTTGCTTTTGCTGGTGCATTGGTGGTCGCCATATATACGATAGTATACACCCTCATGGGCATAGGTTGCTACTACCAGATTTTGTGCGACAAACATTGCTGGCGCAAGAAAAAACACTTTAGACTCTCAGATTTTCACCCAAACCACCCCTACTCTCCAATTTTTTTGATTCTTTAGAATAAATGCTTTCGTTAATATCAAGACTCCATGCCAAGTCTTTGAGTTTGCTATCGGACACCTTTGGCACAGTTAATGTTCCAGAACTGGCAGCCAGCATTTTTTCTGCCATTGTTTTGTCGGGGTACTTATCTTTCTTTTGCCAAATATAGAGTCGCGTTGTGAGCATGTACTTGAAAGCAGCTTCAATTGTTTCAATCAGAGGTCTACTATTTACCTTATAAAAAGCCAAAGCCCCGCCCACCGCGAGAGCTACGCCCATGATGGGTAATCCGAGAAAGAATGGCAGTGTCTTGTAGACAATAAAACAAACACCGCCGGCTCCGATCAGATACACGAACTGACGAAAAGTAAAAGGTCCAAAGATTTTGTCTTCGACCTCAATAAATTGAGGAACTTGATATCTCATGATTAAAGTATACACCTTTCGGGCCCTATATCGCCACTACACTTCTATACATATTCACCGCTGCCACCATTATTTTTATCCTGGGTTAATTTTATTTTTTCTCGGAGTGGCATGAGGATGTTTTCGTTCACGTCCAAAGCAATTTCACTTGCTTTTTCTCGGTTTACTCGCAAATTAGTTTCGATATATGAGGTGAGTTCCATAGATTTCAATTCCCCAAAGACGATATTCGCTAAAGCGGTCTCCAAGGCGACCAGTTGATCAATGTGGAGTCGAAATTTCTTATCAATCTGTTGCAATCTTTTGTCATAATCAAAATTTCTGATTGCTTCTTGGAAATCTGGGGGCAATATAGCAAAACGCTCAGTTTGTTGTTCGAGGCTGTTCATGCTGTATATTCTAACACATTTCTCGCCGTAATCCCGATTCCAGGGCTATGATTAAAGCTCAACTGCTTCTCTGTAAGGATCGTGTTTGGGTCCTGTATCTGCAACCTTGAAGCTCTCTTTTACCCCTGTGGCTGTTACAGAATTTAGTTTTGCATCAAAATTACCCTGAATCTTTGAAGCTTCGGTTGTTGGTGTTGGAACAATTGATGGATCATTGCTAAAAATGACACTAGATTCTATTTTTGCTGGTAGAGGTTTGTTTTTTGGTTCTTTAAATGGATCAACAATACCAGAGAGATCTTCTTCTTTAGGTATGTCTTCTACCTGCTTCTGTCCCATTTTTTCTGCCAGGTCTTTCAAGACATCAATGGTAATAGGTTTAGATTTTGGTAGGGCGAAATCTGCCGGCTTTACAGTTTCGGTCGGATTTTCAATTTCGTCCAATACATGAGCCCTCGAAGGAGAAAATTCTGAAGGTTGAGCCTGGGGATCATTAATGATAGACATAAGACTTACGTCATTGGGAGTCTTTTCTGTAGCCTTACGTGATTGATTGATGGGATAGCGCTCAATAATATCCAGGATGCTATTCAGTGTCTTCTTGTCTACAAATTCCGCGGCGAGAGAAATAAGTGCCTCGTCTCCGTCAGTATTAAGGACGATGTTATCGAGCAATTCTGCTTTGGGTGTTAATCCTAATGCGACGTACTCTGCCTCGAGCTGAATTTGCTCAGCGTCGAATTGAGAAATATGTTGATTAACAAGAGAATCGACGAAGCCCATCTGATCTAAATTCAGAATAAAATCCACAATGCGCGGATCGGCAGCGTTCATGGCTTTCTCAAATTCGCTATGTTGGATGATATCGTGCATGTGAATTACTTTAACAATTTTACCTCTTTAATTATTTTTTGTCTTGAGCTTCAATCTGACGAAGTTGCCTCTGTAGATTTTCCAGGTTGTGCTCGTCAGACTTACGAGAATTCTTGTGATTGGCCAAAGCTTTTTTGAGTTTATCCCACTGTTCGATCTGGTGAGGGGTTCCTCTGCCGTTTGCAACTTCGATTCCATCGGCTGTGGCCATGAATGAATCAAGTGCTCTCTGGTAAATTGTGAGCTCGGAATCATGAGTTGCTTTGCCCGCCTTAAGCTCGTCTTCCAACGCCTTAATTTTCTTTGCAATATCATCTGCGTCACCCTTTTTATTTGCAGGATTTGCTCTTTTCAAGATATCACCAGCGGCCTTTCGGCGGCCTTGCCCAAACAGAGAGGCATTTCTTTGTTTATAGCGCTCGATATCTGCTTCGGTCATTCTGAATTCCACTTCTGTATCGTCTATACTTCCAAACTTAGTTTTCATGTGCGGACCCATCTTTCTTTTCTCTTCAATATCAAGGCCTGCAAATTTAGCCTGAGCTCGCTTGATCTTTGCTTTTTCAATATTTTGCCTCGCTTCAAATTCTGCCTGAGTCTCGCCAAATCTAAATCCTTGACCTCTTCGCATACCCTTCATTTCTCCAAGGGCGTCAAATGTAGCTTGATCACGCTTTGTCCTTGCACTAACAGCGTCATTATAGCTTTTGCCACCGACCTTAACATCTTTCAATCCTCGCATTTTGTCGTATAAAGCCTGGCCGCCAAGTTGTTTTATAATTGGAGTAGTGGCAAGCTTTTTCATAAACCTGTTTTCAGACAAAGTCTGTCCCATTTTTCCAAGTCCGACTCGAGCCAATGCATTCCCACCTGTATATTTCATCGGAGTCTTAATAAATCCACCGCCTTTGAACCATTTTTCTGCACCCTTAACAAAACCACTACCGAATTTATCAGCAAAAGTTCTTGCTGCCGCTTGTCCGGTTATCAAAAGCCCGCTCACCAAAAAGAACCAGAACATGATTCCGATTGAACCCACTTGTTGATTTCGTCCCACAAATAATGCCGCAAAGCCTGCATCTCCTACAATACCTTCTTTTGTTGGACCAAAAATGATACGGCAGACGACGTATAAGATTGCCATATACGCAGGTGCGAAAACAGCCTGGTTGGTTAATTTTTTACGCCACTCACTGGCGACACCTCCAAGCGCAGGAATTGCTTCTCCTACAAACCCAACAGGAGAAGTGATCATCAGGAATAGCAGAATAATGGTACGTATGAAGAATTGAATTATGGCAATAAAGAATACTAATGAGAGGATAAGAATAAACATTCCTCCAAATATAGAAATAACAATTAATTTATACCAACCAAGTCCTAGTGTGCGTGAAAAATTATCTGCGTCCGTGGTTGCAGGATCTGCACTCTTTCCACCCCCTGACCAGATCGTGCTTAAACCTACGGCATTTAATATTCCGGCAGATAATCCACCGTCAATATCCCCTTTGCCCTCAGTGTTCGCTTGATTGGCTGCATCGAGGATACGCGCATAGAATTGCAGTGCTAAGATATTCGACATATCGATAACTGCTTTGGTAAAGAATAGGCTGAAGTTCAATAACATTGCGGCAAGAACAATCTTTGTGACCATTTTCTTTGCACCATATTTATCGGATTGCAGAATGGTCATAATTGCCACATAGAGCAATACGAAAATGAAGGCGACATTTATGAAATCTCGAAGAGTGCTCCAACCCACATACACCGCTCCACTTGCTCCACCTAAACCAAAGCCCGCATCCGGTAGAAATAACTCTCCAATATTGAGAGTAAAGTTGAGAGACATGTTAAAGATCATTCCCACCAATGCGAGCAACAATGCACTTCCTTTAAGAAGGACTGTGTAGACCATCCAAGCAACGCAACCCATTACTTCTTGTCCGCTGGTAATTCCGCACTTAATTGGTCCGCTGTCGTCAGCCCCTGAGACAATTTCACTCTCGCCGGTTTTGTCTGTAATTGCCAAATCGAAACCAGTGGGATCAATCAAACCCTCTAATCCTCCTTGATCTTTAATTTGCTGTCCGGGTTGAAGGTCTTCAAAGCTACCCCCGGCGTTAGCCAATAGATTACCAAAGGCCGCCAGCTTCATTCGAGCGTCATCATCATCATCTTCCGCGCCGGGATATTTATCAAGTATGCCAACTTCAACTTTATACATCGCAATCATCGCTTTCATATACTTATCTAAAAGCGCAGCCCCTCGTTGATCTTTGATTGTCAAATTTTCAATGGCATCATCCCAATTATCATCGCCGGCCTCATCATCACCTGCTCCATCCATATCAACATCAACGTACCCGCTGTTGATCATCGCATCAAAGGCATCACTTGCATTTTGTGCTGTTTCTTTGAGCGCTGTCCAGTCTGATCCGTCGACATGTTCGTCCCCATTTGTCTCAATGTCACTATCGAGGTCATTGATGAAATCTTCTGTATGGTCGATTACAGATTCTGAGTATTCTCGAGCAAAAACAGGCTGTGCAACAAAGCTAAACAACAAAAATCCCAATATACCAATACATAGTATTTTTTTCAGTTTTGAAAATGGGAATAAAGTTCTCATGTTTTTAGAGGATCTTGTTTAGAGCAACTTTGATCAAATTATTTACAATCGCTGTGATCATCTGGTCAAATTTGTTCGCCAGTACCAATCTCTGCTTCGAAAGCCCAAGTGATTGGTTGAGTTGGTTTTCAATCAATGAGCCAGGTGTCACTGTGTCACATTTTGTTTGATCTTTTTCTCCAGGTGGACATTTTTTGAAGTTCAACCATCCTTTGTTTAGACCAATTTCAAATTGCAAAGTATTTTGCCTAGTCTGTATCGATGTATACAATACTTCATTTGCGAGAATGTACGCACCGTATGGATTATTTTGATCCTTCTGCGTTACCTCCACCCAATCAGACCAACTAATACCTGTACTCTTTCGAGTCCGGGTATTGGTCTTTGTGTTCACACTAATTCCCCCAAAGAATTTACCTTGAGTAATATTAGAAAGCGTACATTGCATCCCTCTATAATTATTTCGGCCATAGCTCTGTGATAATCCAATAGCGATATTTATTCTAAATGGCTTACAAATATTCAATTTACCGCTCGATGCACCATATGCAATATCTTGGATAACTGATCCGGCCGCATAATCCGCCATATCTTTGAAGAATCTACTTGGGTTTTGCAAAAACGCAGGATTACCATTGAAGCCAGAGTTTGCCCAAGCAATAGTTGCATTGGCAATATATTCAATCATGGCATTGACGACGCACCATGCAATGCTGTCCCAGCTCACACTAATGAAAATACCAAACAAGGTGAATCCTCCGCCTCGTTGGCGCGCTTCTCCTAAGGCGTGTTGAGCCGCTGCATCAAAAGTGGAATTAGTTGGAACAGTAATAAATGTAGAACCCACACTCTGTGCCACACTTCCTGTCACGGCGCCAATCACAGCAGAAATAGCGCTTGAAATAGCGCCAGAAAGAAGTTGCCCGAGAAGTTGTCCTGCGGAGCAACTAACCCCTTGTGCTGCCAAGTCGGTCGTATTCTGGGCACCACCCGTTTGCGTAGTGCTCCCACCAGTTAGAACTGACCCTGCTTGAGGGCTGGCTGGTCCTGGTGTATATAAACCCGTAGATGGATTTACTCCCCCACTTGTTGCACCCCCACCAGCAGTACCGCCACCTGTTGTGCCTCCGCTCGTAGCGCCTCCATCCAACGATGGAGGCGTATCACCTGGGATTGGATCTAAAGGGGGTAATAAATCACCACCTCCGCCTGGTTGCGGAAACAAACTGGTATCATCGGGAACAAGGGTGCTGCCGTCATAGTGGTACCCATCGGGCACCTGAGCATAAGTCGTTAGCGGTGTCGCTGCTGACGTAAATAATATTGCACCAATTAACGTTGCAACTACAATTCTTTTTGATAGCGAAAAAAGAGGACGGTGCATTTATTGAAGGACAATGCGAGACCAGACAATACCTGGTTCTTCATTAGTAAATAGTATAGCATTCTTGGCAAAATAACTGTTGATTTCTTTGTACATTTGATCCAAATTTTCAGCAGCATCTTTGGCTGTACGGATTGCTAGAAGTGATTTTAGAGGATCTTTTTTATCTTCATTTGCGATGATCTCAAAAGATGCGCCTAATAATGCATAATCATTGGCTATAGCAAGGTGCATTTGGGCCACAGGCGCCGGTGCTTCAACGGCAATCATCTCAGCTCCTATTTTTTTATGTATTTGGGCAATTTCTTTGAGTTGAATAGTGTCTTTTTTGCTCGCAATATAAGTATAATTATCCTTAATTATAGCCCCGACCCTGTTTCCATACACTTTTATATCTTCAGTGGTACGTGGATTGGTGATTTTGACATTGCCTATGGAATATACCGATACGGGTAGTTTAGAGGTGTCAATTCCAGATATGATGCCGCTCGCCACCTCATCATCTGTCCGGGTATCAGAGCCATTTTGCTGTTCTGCATAGGCGAGAAAGAGATTTTTGGCTAGGGAATCAGTCAAAGTATCGTCTGAAGACGGCGCAAAAGGGTTGGCTTCCCCAGAAGTGGCGGTAGCCATTGCTAAATCTACGTTTTGGAGGGCTGCAGCCAAGGTGGCAGCTTCTGAATTTGTTTTTTGTAAATCAATGTATACGGCGCTTTGCCCTAGATTTGCTTGCAATACCAATCGTCTTGCCTCGCCAATTTTATACGCACCAATAACCGCCACGATCGAGAGACATACGGCGCCTAGTATAAGGGTTCTATTGCTTGGGACTTTTGAGGTCAAAGTGTTTTTATTATAACACTTTTAAATTTAAAAAATACTCAACTTTCTATATATTTATTGAATTGCGCACGCCAATTGTACCCACTGATCTATCGATAGGTTTTCTGCTCGAATATTTGGATCAATATTTAGTTTTTTAAACACTTCCTCGATATTTCTTTCTTCCGCAATTTGTTTGGCAGCTTTTTTGTTTTGTTTTTTTTCAATTAAATTATTTTTTGAAAAGAGTTCTTTCAAATTTGAGGCAAGTTTTTTTCGTTTATGTGCAAAACCAGCATGAATGATATCAAAGAAGTGCTCCTCACTTATCTTTGCTCGATCAAACTGTTTATTGGAAATATTCTCGATAATCAAAGCGGCTGAATCAACCTTTGGAACTGGCACGAAATTTCCTTTACTAACAGTCATCAATATTTTTGCATCTCCATACACCTGCACACTTTGCGATAAAATACTCCCTTTTCCATTTCGAGCCACAATGCGTTCAGCGACTTCCTTTTGTACCAATAATACCAAGCGACTTGGCTTCTGTTTTGCTTCGAGACTTTTTCTAATAATCGCTCCAGTAATGTAATAAGGAATATTGGCAATTATTTTGTAGCTAGTATTATTTTTGGTTTTTTTGCCGACCAAGTTTTTTTCTAAAAACCTCTTTATGTCCATCTCCAAAAAATCTCCCTCAACGATTGTGAGCTGGCCATTGTGCACTTCGTCTACGAATCGCTTTTCTAAAATAGGAATGGCGCGATTGTCCTTTTCTATGGCGATCAAGCGCGCACCTTTAACTTTCTTTATTTGCTCCAGTAGCCCTGCTGTTAGTTCACCGGTACCCGGACCGATCTCGATAACAATGTCATTATCTGAAATTTCTCCTGCCTCGGCAATTTTGTCGATGATATGTTTGTTCTTTAAAAAGTTTTGACCAAGACTTTTCTTTGCTTCGAGATAATAGCTCATAGATATTATTTTAAGATAAAAGTTTTCTAAATTTAAAACTCGATCAATCTTCCTAATAATCCCCCACCTATCTCCCCACCAGGATTTTCTGATTGAATCAGTGCCGGATCAATATCCTCGACGAATTCCGAGACATGATTGAAAACTTTATTTCCGAAAATAGTCCGAATAAGCGCATACGATAAATGTAGTTTAGTTCTCGCCCGCGTCAATGCCACATAAAATAATCGACGTTCTTCTTCTGCGTCCTCTGGTGCAGCCTTATTATTTTCACCGCTATCTCCATGCCGCACATGAGGGAAGAGGTCTTTTTCGAGGCCAGTAATAAAGACATAATCGAACTCAAGCCCCTTCGATGCATGAACAGTCATTAGTTTTACGCAAGGGCCTTGTTTGTTTTTATCATCAATGGTGTCTTGCTCCCCGAGCAAAGATGCATCTTCAATAAATTTTTCGAGAGCAGTAAGACCATCAGTTGGTGTTTTTTCGGCCGCGTCTTTCTTTTCATTTTCCTCAGCTTTTTTTTGCCATAGATCATCATATCTTTTGGCTAGTGAAACTAATTCGCGCGCATTATCCAACCGTTCGCTTTCATCATCGCTCTTTAAATCTTCTTCGAGTCCAGATCGCGACAATGCGTATTTTACTGTTTCGCTCGGAGAGTTGTGAAATGCATAACTGCGGATATCAGAAATAATAGTATTGAATGCATGAACCTTTATTTTAAATGAATCAGGAAGTTCGGCTGTTTGTCCTGCAATGACTTTAAGCACCGTTGTTTTGCCGATACCACGAGTTGGTGTATTGATCACTCTTTTTAGATCTGCACCTGAGTCAGAATTCAAAGCTAATTTAATATATGAAAGTAGATCTTTTACTTCCTTTCTCTCAAAAAACTTTGTACCCAGAACATGATATGGAATATCTCGAAACAAACACGCGTCTTCTAGTGCACGGCTTTGATAGTTGGCTCGATACAAAATAGCTATCTCGTCTCCTGAAACTCCTTTATTCAATAAATCCTGAATAGTATCACCGATATGTCCCGCCTCATCATTTTCATCCATTGCAACATACAAAGAAATTTTGTCCCCTTCTCCGTTCGATGTAAAAAGATTTTTTTCTTTTCTGTAAATATTTTTGGCAATAATTGCGTTTGCGGCGTCGAGGATTGTTTTTGTTGAACGATAATTTTCTTCGAGCAAAATTGTTTTAGCATGTGCAAAATCTTTTTCAAATCGAAGCATGTTCGCAATCCGCGCACCACGCCAACCATAGATCGCCTGATCAATATCCCCAACCACTGCAATATTCTGGTGATGTTCTGCGAATATCTCTGCCAAACGATACTGTACCTTGTTTGTATCTTGATACTCGTCAATGTGAATATATTTGAAACGGTTTTGATAAAAAGCCCGCGCTTCTGGAGATTTTTCTAAAAGCAAAACAGTTTTCTGAAGCAGGTCGTCAAAATCCAATGCCTTATCTTTTCGGAGGGTTGTTTCGTATTTTTCCCAAGCTTCTGCGATGATCGATCCATAATAATCCGGACGACCCTGTTTAAATTCTTCGGCAGTCATAGCATCTCCTTTGGCTCGAGAAATGGCAGAGAGAATCTTGGCCGGATCATATTGTTTTGGATCATAACCAAGACTTACCAAAGCTTCTTTGACTGCGCTCTTTGAATCACCTCGATCATAGATAGTGAAATTTTTTGGAACCCCACCGAGCTCCCCGTGACGTCTCAAAATATATACCCCGAGTGCATGAAAAGTCGATACAAAAGGAAAACGATTCTCGGCCACAGGGAAATTGAGCATTTTGTCTGACTCAATCAATCGGATCAGCCTGTCTCGCATCTCTTTTGCTGCTTTATTGGTGAAGGTGATGGCCAAAATTGTTTCCGGGTCTACTCCATTATGCAAAAGGTGCAAAATGCGATGCGTAAGTGTTTTAGTTTTGCCTGCTCCGGCCCCGGCAAGGATCAATAATGGACCCTCGGTACAAAGCACAGCCTCTCTTTGGGCCTTATTTAGAGCCTTCAAATAGGATTTCTCTTCATTGGGAGAAGTTTCTGATTCATGTGTGGTTGGAAGGTCGGACATCTAGAGACTCATTATACATAAGAAATGAATGAATTCTAAATCGTCATAACCCCCGATCTGTGGCCTATTTCCAGGGTAAAAAAGCCCATCATGGTCTAATGTTTTTCTGTGGTTGACTTCCTTGGCCACTGACATAAAATATAAGAACCTTATATCATATAGGTGTAAATGGCTAATAATAAGGGTAAAACTGAATCATGAAGCCGTGCATGAACCTGAAAACTCGATATAATCATCCTAAATTTAGATAAATCTATATTAATTTCCCCTCAAGACCCAAGGGTTTCATCACTTAAGAAACTCCTGGCGACAAAGAAAGGGCTCCTTTTCGTCTCCCTTTCATTGGCCACCCTGGCTATCACCCTCATAAATGGGCATATTTTCGGCCGGCAAGCTTTTGCTGATATGGGTACGGTGAATAAAAAAAATACCCCAGTAAATGAACGATATTTTCTCCTAGGCTCAATATTTGGACTCAAAGACGCAAAACCCAAATATGAGCCTGTTTCTTTGCCTAATAATGTACAGAAGCTTCCTCTCTTAAAGGCCCCTATCAACATTGATCCCCAGGTTAAGGAAGAGCCTGCACTATTGGTTGTAGACGACTCGGCGTTGAGTAATGAGAATACTGGGGTAGACGGAACAAAGGTTTCGGCTGCGGACTTCAAGCAAGCTTCTGATCAGATTAGTGTCTATGTAGTAAAAGAAGGAGATAGTCTAAGTGTCATTGCTGATATGTTCGGTGTGACTAAATCAACAATTGTCTCTGCAAACGACTTGGGCACGGCCCCTATCCAGCCAGGACAGACTTTGGTAATCCTGCCAGTTCCAAGCTTCAAATATATAACAAAGAAAGGTGATACATTGGCTTCTATTGCAAAGGTATCAGGATCTGATGTTTCCACTCTGGCTGATTTCAATGATATTAAGCCAGGACAGGTTTTGGCCGTCGGAACAACCATTATTATCCCTGAAGGAGAGGGTGTGGTGGGTCCTCATGCCAACATCGCGGTAAATCCCAAAAAGCCTGATCCCAAAAAACCAGCTATTAAAGTTACAGTCAAAAATGTTGCGAGCAAGGGGTATTATGCTTGCCCTATCAACTCAAAGAAAACTCAGGGTATTCACGATGGTAGCGCCGTAGATTATGGTGCACCAATTGGTACTCCATTTATTGCAGCGGCTAGTGGTAAGGTACTAGTTGCTCGAATGGGTTATAACGGTGGATATGGAAATATGATTATTATTTCTCACCCTAATGGCACACAGACTCTATATGGCCATGCAAGCGCACTCCTTGTTTCTCCTGGGGATGATGTGGTTAAAGGTCAGATCATTGGTAAGATTGGTAACTCTGGACGATCGACTGGTCCGCATGTTCACTTTGAAACTAGAGGTGCGGCAAATCCTTGTTAGTAAGTGATGAGTCTCCTTGTTCGGTTTAATTAAATGGTTTTGTTTTTACATACCCTACCGCTTCCATTAGATGAATGGATTCTATTGTTTGGTTATTTTCCATATCTGCAATTGTTCGTGCGATTTTTATGATATGTTCGATTTTTCTTTTTGATAAAGAAAATACAGCTTCGAGTTCAGTCAGTACATTTTTTGCTTCATCAGCAATGCCAAATTTTAAAATAGCATCTACTTGCATGTATTGGTTGTAATATCCCCCAGGGTTTCTTTTTCTTTGGATTTGTCTTGCATTCCAGATTATCTGCTTTAGATATTTGCCGTGCAAATTATTTTGATCTTTTTGCAAAGAACTGGAGGACTGATCTTCGTACAAAAAGTTACAGACAATGGGAAATCTGTCGAGTAGTGGCTCTGAGATTTTGTTTTGATATTTCTTAATCTGATACATTGTGCAAGTACAATACTCGCCCTCGCTTTTAAATATCTTTGAGCTCGAGATGTCTTTTACGGTATTCATCCCTTTTTTTCCGCAGGGGCAGGTATTGGTTGTGGCAATAATTGTCGTAATTAATTCATTCCGAGTAGAAATGTCTCTTTTTCTAATAAACAGATGTCTTCTGTCTAGTGGCTCTCGAAGGCTTTCTATGCTTTCGCGATCAAATTCACATAACTCATCTAAAATAACCGCTCCGTTGTGGCCGAGAAATAATTCACCTGGTGAATGGACGCCGTTGCCGATGAGTCCGTGGGCTGAAATGAGATGGTGAGGACGTCTGACGGGGCGGATAAAAAAATCTGACTTCGGTCTAGTTGCACTGATATGCGGAGCTAGTTGATATGTTGAATAACTCTCTATTGCTTCTTTGTCGGTGAGAGGGTCTAATAACTCTCCCGCACATTGTGCTAGGGCACTTTTGCCAGAGCCGGGTGGTCCCGAGAATAGAATGTGGTGATTTCCGGCTAGCCCTATTGCCAAAGCCCTCTTTTGAGACTGTAAACCTTTTAATTTATCTATTTCGAATAAAGCCGTCTGTTCTCGCCAGAAATCCTCGTCATGTATACCAGTTCCGCCACTTTTTGTATTTGGAAGATATTGACTCAATGTAAACATGGGTATATTGCGTAGATCATGTAAGGTAGAAATTTCCATAATTTCAATACCAGGAATGAGGTGTAAGTATTCACTACTTTGTTTTGGGATAATGAATCTCTTTAGCCCTTGTTGATGGGCGGCGTGCAATAGGTGGACAATATCTTCTTTGATATAGATGGTTCCATCCAATTGAATCTCACCTATACAACAAATCTGTTTAATGCCATTGAAATCATTAATTTGCCTAGATGCTCTTAGGTATCCAAAAGCAATCGCGAGATCGGAATAGATTCCAGCTTTTTTGCGATTTCCAGGAAGCAAGGACACAATAACCTTCTCGTTTTTTCTCTGAGGAATATCGAAATTGCAATTTTTCAAAGCTGCCAGAATACGCATTTTGGATTCAGTCATGGCTCTATCTGCCAGACCAACTATATTGAAACAAAATAAACCTCGAGCAATATCTACCTCGAGATGCATTGTTTCGTATCCATTACTACTCCAATACATGGCTTGGCATAGGCCAATCTGGGATCTCACAGCTCGTTTTTTATTTGGATATTTATTCACCCAAATTATTTTACGGATTCAACATTAAATTTTGATCAATTTTAGATCAAGTATTCTTCATCTCATGAGAAAATTGCCTCTGATTTACTTAGCGCCGGATTCTGCCTGTTGTCATTCGTGTGATTAATTCTTTGAAACCTTTTTCACTTGAAACAATAACCAAAGTGTTTTTATCCAAAAACGAATACAGTAATTTAATTTTACCATCGGGTCCCACCAATACTCTGGCATCCTTATTCTGTACAATTTTATCCTTAAATACCGCTTTATTCGTATCATTTGTTGTACGAACTGTAGTGGTTGTTGATATATTTTCAGTTGAAGAAGTTGATGTTGTTGTGGCAAGCGTGATAGGGGGTGCAGGAGGAATGTCATCTATAAATAATTTTCCAAGATCAACTTCCATAAATTGTTCCCATTGCAGTGCGCCAGGGAAGGCTGTGTCGTATGAGTTAATCTTGAATACAATAAATACATCATGAGGGGAAAATGAATATGCCCCAATTACAAAATAGGGTTCTAGTGCTCTCAAAAATCCATCAGGGGCATTACTCCGAATGAGCCCTAAAAATTCTTTTGCTTGAACGTTTCTAACCGTACTTGTGCCAGTCGTGATAAGTATGCGTTTAATTGTCCCTAAATCTAGTTTTGACAATGTTTCTTTGCGCAGATCTTGCATGATTGTCAGGGAATCTTTGCCATCTACGTTCACGGCAACCTGTATTTCTGAGTAAACAATTTCTGGTTCCTGTGGTGCGACAATGTCCTCCAGTGTTGGTTTTGCGGGTTGATTAAAATACCAATACACAAAACCTACTGCACCACCAATCAAAAGAACGGCAATGAAGGCAAAGACGTATATTTTTTTTATTGGTTTTTTAACATCAAACTCTGCATAGGTTGAACCCTGTCTTTCCTGCCTGGTCTTTTCGGCCATGGCCATTTTGATCATCGAGACATTATCTGTCTTTACGGTTCCAGCAATATCACTCTGAAAAGTACGAACGGTGCTCGTTTTACCATCTGATTTTGCAGTCTGCTGCAATGCATCAGTTAATTTAACTGTCTCGTGGGGTGTGTTAAAGCCTGGTTTCTTTTCCTCTTCATTATTCATGTATACGTATTATACAGTCTAAAAACCCGATCACAATCTAATTACCAATTACGATTGAGGTTGACCCTGCCTCATTACGAATTTTCGAGGATTTTCACACATATCAATAAAGTCATCAGCAGATTCCTTCAATTTTCCAGAAGAAGATTTGCCGAATGCAATCACCTCAACCTGACAACCTTGATTTGTTCGTAGGTATTCAACAAGGGGAATAAAGTCTCCATCTCCGGATGCGATGATAATGGTATCGAGTTTTGGTGCAAGTTTGATCGCGTCCACAGCCAATCCGACATCCCAGTCTGCTTTTTTTGCTCCGTCTCCGAAAATCTGAAGGTTTTTGGTCTTGGTCTCAATACCCAATTTCCCAAGCGCCTCAAAAAAGTTCTTCTCATCTCCTGAGTCTGTGGTGATTACGTAGGCTATAGCACGAATAAGGGATCGGTTAGCAACCGCCTCTTTCATGATGGCGCCGAAATTAACGCGTCCTCGGTATAAATTCTTTGCGCTGTGGTATAGGTTCTGTGTATCGATAAAAATACCAACGCGCTGTTCTTTGTGTTTAATAACAGTCATATATATAAAAATTAAATGCGAAGTCTTTCCCTACTCTGAGTATGGAAATAATAAATTGGACCTCTAAATTGTATCATGATAACGAACTCTAATTGGCTAGATTCAGTTTTAAGAAAAAACATGTCTCCTGGACATGTTTTTTCTTAAAAACCTCTATTGCCGACGTAGAGCGAGCGACATGAGAAAGTGCTCTTTCTCATGTCCAAGCCGAGGAGAGCAATATAAGGGATTAATACCTTCTACTTCTTAGACTTTTTTGAAGATTTTGCTGTCTTCGCTGCTTTTGACTTTGCCTTCACTGTTTTTGCAGGAGCTTCAGCCTTAGAAGCCGAATCCTTTCGCTTAATATCGAGTTTTTCGATCAAAGCGGTGTATCGAGCAGGGTTCTTCTTCTGAAGATACTTCAGATGAGACTGTCGATTAGCAACTAGTTGCAATAAACCACGTCGAGAGTGATTATCCTTCTCGTGTTTCTTCAAATGTTTAGTCAATTCTTCAATTCGCTCTGAAATGAGAGCGATCTGAGCCTCAGGAGAGCCAGTGTCTTTTGTGTGAACCTGGACATTCTTGATAACTTTTTGCTTTTTAGACTTTGTTAACATGATGACAAAGGATAGCATATTAGGTCTGATTACGCAACCAATTAGACCCAATTCAGCCCTTATATAAGCCCTTAGCTGAAGTTTGACCCCTATGTTCTTCCTACATACCTGCCTTATGTTATTATGAATGAAATGTCGCACAATTTTGCTAAATTACAGAGAGAGTTCTTGGAACATGTGGAGATTGAAAAAGGCCGAAGCCTCAAAACCATCGATAATTATGGCCGTTATTTGAATGAATTTGCTAAATTCGCCAATATAGAGAATGTAGAAGAAATTACTGACGAAAAGCTCCGAGAGTATCGACTTCATTTAAATCGCAAGAAGCTAGGTAACATTAAAATGCCAAAAACCGTTGTTTTGGGCCATCCTACCCTCAAAAAACGCACCCAAAACTACTATTTGATCGCTTTGCGCTCTTTCCTTAAATACGCAACTGCCAAAAGAGGCATAAAAACACTGGCGGCAGACAGTATTGATTTGGCCAAAGTGCCAGAACGTTCACTGGATCTAATTAGTCACGATGAGCTGATGCGCCTCCTCGACGCCCCTCTAAAAGAGACAGACCCTCAAAAATCCTTGAAAGATAAGGCTATCTTGGAGACCCTCTTTTCTACAGGTCTCCGTGTCTCCGAAATATGTGCCCTTCCTGTGGATTTGGACCTAAGCAAGGATGAGGTCTCGGTTCGAGGAAAAGGTGAAAAAGTCCGGGTGGTTTTCCTATCCGATGCCGCCAAGACGGCCATAAAAGCCTATCAAGCCAAGGCCAAGAATATAGATTCTCCTACTCTATTTAATGTAATCCCTAGGACCGTAGAGAGGATGGTCGGTAAATACGCCGTTAAGGCCGGAATCTCAAAGAAGGTCACCCCTCACGTCATCCGCCACAGCTTCGCCACCGACCTCTTGCAAAATGGTGCCGATCTGCGATCCGTCCAGGCCCTCCTAGGTCATGCCAATATTATGACCACCCAGATCTATACCCATGTCACTGATCGCCACCTCAAAGAAATCCACAAGAATTTCCACAGGAAGAGATAAAGATATGAAAATAGCTGCAAATTCTCATCCACTGTATAATCTAGGCCACAATGTCTCATCCTAATAAAATTATCTGCTGGAATGTGAACGGTATACGCGCCTTGGTTAAAAAAGGCTCTTTCGATTGGCTTACGGCCCAAAATGCCGATATTATCTGCCTCCAGGAGACAAAGGCTCATCCCGACCAGCTCGCCCCAGAAATCGCAAAGCCGACAGGTTACTCTTCCTTCTTTGACCATTCAAAACTAAAAAAAGGCTATAGCGGTGTCGTTATCTATACAAAAAAAGAGCCCGTATCAAGTCTCGATGCTTTTCCTCTATCCCCCGATGCCCTA
Organism: Minisyncoccota bacterium; assembly: GCA_031973395.1. GTDB lineage: Bacteria > Patescibacteriota > Minisyncoccia > Phycocordibacterales > CAIZLB01 > DALYDD01. The sequence continues at coordinate 37,262 of DALYDD010000003.1, forward strand.
GACGTAGAAGGACGTTTTTATCAAGTTGAATTTCCACAGTTCGTACTTATCAACTGCTATTTCCCAAATGGAGGAGGTGCACCAGAACGTCTTGCTTATAAGCTAGAATTTTATACTGCCTTTGTTAAACATATAAAGAAGATAATGAAGAGCGGCAAAGAACTCATTGTTTGTGGGGATTTTAATATTGTTCACAAAGAAGCCGATGCCAAGAGATTCAAAGAAAACCAGGGCAATATTGGCTTTTTACCCGAGGAGAGGGCTATGCTCGATACTTTTATAGAGATTGGTTTGGTTGATGTGTTCCGTGAGTTTTATCCCGATAAAACAGATGCTTATACCTGGTGGGATATGAAAAGTTTTGCGCGCGATAGAAATATTGGTTGGAGAATAGATACTTTTTTTGCTACTAAAAAAATCGCCAAAGATATAAAAAGCATAGAGATAAATGATGATATCTATGGGTCAGATCATTGCCCTATTACTTTGTACTTTAAATAAAATACAGTAATTTCTGTAAAATTTTATAAAAGACAATACTTATCCACAAAAGCGCAGAATCTGTCCTTTACATATTATAAAGGACAAGTACAATAATGTGCAGGGAGCGCCGTTCAGTTCGGGCATAGGTTCATTGACAGCATTGCCGAGGATGTCTTTAAGGAAGGATTCGCGATTCGAATCCTCAATCATCTTTTTTAGCGGTTCAGTATCGCTAAAGTCCTTCTTTGACTCCCCTTAGGTAGCTGGCTTAATACAAGCCGCCGAGTTTCGCAACTCACAACTTCATATTTTTTTGGGACGGGTAGGGTACTTAATTAATCAATTGTTTCCAGTTCTTTCAACGTTGCGCACTGGCGGCTTTTTGTTTACCTGAATGTTTCCCGTGTAACCCCTCTGTACTGATTGTCTGATTCTAGACGTCTGGTCTGATAACTCTATTTGACCCGGTGTTTATCACGGATTATGCTCACCTGCTCTTGGTCTAGCTCCATACTTTTACTTTTTGCTTCCTCAGAAAGTCTCTTTAACTCATTTATATCGAGTTCGTTTAGTTTGGTTGCACGTGTAACGAGATACTCCTCTGTATTCAGGCTTGGGTCCTCAATGATGTCTTCCAATAGAATGTTTAACATGAAACCAACTCTCGGCCCAGGCTCAATTCCCAGGCTTTTGATAAGTGTATTTCCGTCAATTTTTAACATACCCACAGAGATTGGATCTCGCAAAACTTCCTCAATCATGGCTATATATTTACGTAATCTGTAAGGGTCTTCTTTTGGCACCCCGGTTCCCACCCGATCACATACTCTTAGATTCACCAGATCCCAGATATGATCCTTTCCAATGTTTGCAATCATTCTTCGTACTGCTGATAAAGTGATCTGGTTGGTATCACTGAAAAACATATGCCACCGGACAAGCTTGGTAACCAATTCAATTGTTTCACGTGAAAATTTCAGCCTCTCCATGATGGTCTTAGTCATTTTTGCACCGATAACTTCATGACCATAGAAGGTATAATCCTTCTTTTCCTCAGAAAATCGGCGACTTCTAGGTTTGCCAATATCATGAAAAAGGGCTGCCATTCTGACCTCCTTAGAGTATTCTTTGTCTATTGCACACTGAAAGCTCCTTACCAAATGTTCAAACACTCCGAACTTATGAGCCTGGGTTTGTTTCATATGTAACCCTTCCTCAAGCTCTGGAATCACATATTTAAGAATATCAAGTCTCTGTAAAAGAGTGATTGCCACCCCACCAGTCTTTGACTCTGTAAGTCTAGTAAACTCGTCTCTAATTCTCTCGTTTGCAATACTCTTTAGTACTGATCCATGCTCAAGGATGGCTTTTTCGGTATCATTGTTAATCGTGAAACCTAATTCAGAGGCAAGTCGCACCGCCCTAAGGACCCTGAGGCCATCTTCTCTGAATCTCTCGGCTGCAACCCCTACAGATCTGAGTGTCCTTGATTCAATGTCCTTTATGCCCTCAAAATCGTCCACTACGATGTCCGATATAGGATCGAAGGCAATTGCATTGACTGTGAAGTCTCGCCGCTTAAGGTCATCGTGTATATTGTCACTAAATCGCACAGCGTCCGGATGTCTGTTATCGCTATACATTGATTCAATCCGATATGGTGTGATTTCAACGATCGCCAATTTTTTGTCCCCTTCCCCTTCGTTTACTACACCAACAGTGCCGTATGTATTTTCATAAAATGTCTTTGGAAAAAGACCCTGGATCTGCTCTGGTGTTGCATTTGTGGTGATGTCCCAATCTTTGGGCTCCCTATCAAGAAAGATATCTCTCGTGCACCCTCCTACCAAAAAAGCTTCAAAACCTGCATTTTTCAGAGTTTTTAGGTTGCCAAGGATTGTCTCGGGGATATGTGTAGGGGTATTTTTTTTCATCTCTTTAGTATCTGCGTCGAAGGAAATGTATGTCTTACTCGAAATACTAGTATATATTTTGATTTTTTGCTATTTATAATGTAATATCAGCTGGTATTGGCGCTTTACACATGGGCCAATGTGAACTTTGCACCTATGGTGAAATGGATATCACAACGGTCTTCGGAACCGTTATTCTAGGTTCGAATCCTGGTAGGTGCACAATCTAGCTTGATAAAAGTATAGAGAATGCGGGTATGGTTTAGTGGTAGAATGCGTCCTTGCCAAGGACGAGACGGGAGTTCGATTCTCCCTACCCGCACAAAAATCAAAATACCCATAGCACAACTGTGTTATGGGTATTTTGATTTTTGCTGAAGGTATATAGAGAGAATCGAAAGCCGGACTGAGGCGGCTATATGAGCAGGGCGAATTGCCGCGAAGGAGGCGGGTGAGCTTTGGGATAGGGGCCCAAAGCGCAAGACCTTTTGAGAGATTTTATGAACGGTAGTGAAATAAAAGATCCAAAAGGTGTATACGGGTCCTGTAAGCACCGCAAGCGAGGACGATTCGTCCGAGACTTGTGACCGATTCTCCCTACCCCCTTAAGGCAAACTCTGACTTATACCCACTTTCTGGCTTTTTAACTTTGGCTAATAATAAGCCTGAAATGAAACTTTCTTCACAAAAATCATCAAAACTGTGGATAACTAAGTGGATATGTGTATAAAGGACAGGTCTTTTTGATTAAAAGTCAGGGTAATATGCGCCCAATTCCCTACTATACGGCCATAAATATGACTATTATAGAAAATCAACCTCAAGACCTTTATATCGCCCTGGAGTACAGAATGTTTCACGTGATACATGTTTCCCGTGAAAGCCAGCCAAATATGCCCAGTATTAAGTATTTTTATCTAAAATTGATCAAAATTTCACGTGTAACTCAGTAAAATAAGTAAATGGACGATGAAGATAGGACACAATCCGAAAGAGACAGAGTGTACAAGAAAGTAGGAAGGTTGGGGGAAGTTATGGTAATGAGATTCTTGGAAAGGGAGGGTTATGTGTTTATAGGAAAAAATATTCGTATCAAGCGGGTGGGGGAAATAGACCTTGTTTTTAAGGACAGATCTGGGAGATGGCTATTTATAGAGGTAAAATCCAGTTATTCACCCATAAACTCTGGGCAATACGGAATTCAGACTTGGCCCATAACCGAAAGGGTGCCTGCGAAAAAACTTCTCAAACTAAACCTCTGCGCCAGCAGCTATATGTCCACAAACTCCATAAGTGCGGATTTCGAGATTTATATTGCTGATGTCAGAATAAAGTCAGAAACAAAGTACGGAGTCTCTCTGTTTAGAGTGTGCCAATAAGCCGTATTCTAAAAGCTTTTATTGAGATATGGAAAATTATGTGATAAGCTGTCCAGGCAATCGGGGTGTGGTGTAACGGTTAACATTCCTGTTTTGGGAACAGGTGACTCCGGGTTCGAATCCCGGCACCCCGACAAATAATGTCAGAGGATACTAAAGAGGGAAAATCAAATATAAAGCCCAAGCGATTCTCAAAAAATGTAGAGGATTTTCGTTGTGAGCATTGTGGCTTCGATATGAAGGGGACTGGATATACCAACCATTGCTCAAAGTGCCTATGGAGTAAGCATGTGGATATTGGACCAGGGGATAGGGCAGCAGAATGCAAAGGTATGATGAAGCCAACTTCAATCGAAGGGGGAACAACAGACGGGTATCGGATCATTCATAGGTGTGAAAAGTGCGGCCATATAAAGGCAAATAAGGTTGCTGTAGATGATAGCCAGGATGCAATCCTTGCTGTAATAAAGGAAAAGACAGATAAAATGAAGGAAGCTGGCAGAAGTCCAAAGAGGCGGTAAAGCTGAGAGATCTGTCCGTCTAGTTTAGATTTCCCTTAACTCGCCCTGCATAATTGTTTTCAAAGTATTGCTTAAGCGAGCTACCGTCTGTGTTTAGGATAGAGTAGAGACTCATCCCTGTCTGGGCACGAAGCTTGTGATCGATATGATCCAAACTGATGCCGTGAACCTTGGTATTTTGACTCATAGAGCCGCTTTGGGTTGCGCTGACGATATTTGCCACTATTCCCACAAGATATTTCTGGTCATCAATCAAGGCCCCACCTGAAGCTCCGCTCTTTCCCACGGAACTTACAGAGGTCTCGATAAGCTCGGTTTCTCCTCCTGAAAATCCATAAATAGATTCTATACGAAGTAATTCTTCTTTCTGTGGCAGAGCAGAAGAGTTGCCTGTGATGGGGTAGGCAATGATTTTTATTTGCTGGTTCGTGAAAATATTGTTGATATTACTGTTTGCTCCTGATGTATTTCCTGCAAAGACCAAAGTGTGGTCTGGAATTCGTAGGGGTATTTTTTGTAAACCAGACTGTGTGGAAGGGGGACTTGTCTTTAGGATGGCAAAATCACCTTCGCCGGTATCTTGGCCAAGTGATCCATGAATCTCTCCCGGGTGCCGTGCAGTCCATTCTGGAGAGATGTATATAAGCGATACGGTTTGAGAAAACGAGGTTGGATAACCGGCGAGGATACTACAAATAATGGGTTTGTTTGTATATTGATCGAGGAAAGGGTGAATAGCAACGTGTGCATTGGTCAAAATGAGACCGGTGTCAGAGATAATAATACCGCTGCTTGAAATATTTTTAATTGTATTACCCTCAGTTATTTTGCAAAGAATTTGTACAACCGCTTTTCGGGGGTCCGATTTGGCAATATCGTATGTGGGAATTGCGTTAATGATGTCTTCAATCTTTTTTGGGGCTAGAAGGGTAGAAGATGTGTCGGAAACTGGCTTCGGTGTAACAGCAGGCGTGGTGATGGTCGGAAGGCTTTGCACGATGGGTTGTGGGGCCACTAGCTTGCTTAAGGCGATGGGTGCAAAGGCTTTAGGCTTAATCACAGCTTTGGGCTCTGCTTTCTTCTGTGTATTTGGTTTAAAAAGAGTGAATACGGGTGCATTTAATCTGATTTGTGCGGCTGGGGAAACGTAGAAGAGGTTGAATGAACGGGATTTTTGAATGGGGGCGGTCTTCCTGGTTGATTCGTCAACAAGATTGCTTATCGCGTTATTGCTGGCTGCCTTGAGATTGTGTCCATCCAGTTGTGCAAGATAGATATTGGCGAGCACGAGGATGAAAAATGCCGCTACGATGATCGCCGCGATTTGTATATGTGTATGCACCTTGAATGGCCCCTCATCCCTTTTGCCCATATTGATGACAGTATATATGAAATGACGAAAATTGAAATTCGTGCCTCTATGTGATATTGTTGGCGAGTTGGTTTGGTAGCCTTTTGGTTTCCGAACTCGAATAAATATAGCGGGATTGGTTTAGTGGTAGAATGACTGCCTTCCAAGCAGTAGACAAGGGTTCGATTCCCTTATCCCGCACCAAGTGAGAAAACGCAGAAGGGTGCTTACATTAGGGACGATCTTATTTTTAATTAGTGTAGCTGCAGTTATTTGGGTCACATACGGCACATCTGATTTCAACGAAAACTCTGCAAAATTAATCGGCATGGCTGTCTCTGCCGTTTGGATCCCGACATTTATTGTTTCTTATTTTGAAAATAAAAGCGAAAAGGAATGGTCTTGGATTAAATCTCTTTTAACTATTCTTCTGTGGGTTTTTGTTGGTTTTCTTATTTCTGTGAAGGGGATTATCGCGTCACATTAAATTGTTTAAAAAATACCAATAAACAAAAAAACTCCGCGTGGTGTCGGAGTTTTTTTGTTTGATTGTGTCTCTAGAGAAAATTCACAATCACAAACGTCTGAAAACTTCTGAATTATTTTACTGCGTCCTTGAGAGCCTTTGCTGCTCGGAATTTTGGAACGCGCATAGCGGCAACTTTTACCATTTCGCCAGTTCGAGGATTTCGAGCTGAGCGTGCTGCTCGCTGCTTAGCAGAAAAAATACCGAAGCCTGCAACAGATACTTCAACTCCTTTTTTAAGAGAGCCAGCGATAGTATCGAATACCAAGTCAACAATAGATTCAGCCTGAACCTTTGTTGTAC
>DALYDD010000003.1:43747-61320 GCA_031973395.1 Minisyncoccota bacterium
TAAGTTTTGTTTATAAATCGACCGGAACGGGTTTCAATATGATTATATATGAAGCCATATTTTCAAGCAATGCATGTAAATGACGGGTAAAAAGGAGCTAGAAAACCCCACATGTAGTCCGTGCTTCAAAGCACAATTGATACCCTGCTGGGATGAGGAATCCCTATCTAGCTGTCTCTATAATCCTCATCTCCCGTATAACGGTGACCTTGATCTCCCCTGGGTATTTGAGCTCCTTTTCAATGCGTTCGGCAATGGTTCTAGCTATATTCTTGGCCTCGAAATCGTTGGTAGTAGCCGCATTGATGAAGACTCTGATCTCTCGGCCAGCTTGAAGGGCATATGCCTTTTCGACCCCAAATACAGTTAGGGCAATATTCTCAAGGTCATTTAAGCGCTTTATATAGAACTCTAATCCATTATTGCGGGCACCTGGGCGGCCACCAGAGATGGCATCGGCGCTCTGTACGATGCGAGATTCCAGGGTTTCATACGGATATTCCTCATGATGGGCCTGCATTGCCTTAATTACAGCTTCTTCCATGCCGAATTTCTGAAGAACTTGTCTGCCTATTTCTACATGGGTGCCTTGCACCTCATGATCCAAAGCCTTTCCGAGATCATGCAAAAGGGCCGCTGTTTTAGAAATTCTCACATTTGCACCAATTTCTTCTGCTAACATTCCTGCGAGATGTGCGGTTTCGATTGAGTGTTGCAAAACATTTTGCCCATAACTGGTTCTGAAATGTAATCTACCGAGAATCTGCACGATGCGCGGATCTAAATTAGGAATACCAACTTCATACACCGCTCTTTCACCGTGTTGTTTTATTAATGTTTGAACATCGAGTTTTACTTCTTCAACAGTCTTCTCAATCTTTGCTGGTTGAATACGACCGTCCTCGATCAATAATTCGAGGCTGCGCTTTGCGATGAAACGGCGGATAGGGTCAAAAGAAGAAATGGTGATACTGTCTGGACTCTCATCGACAAGTACTTCAACACCTGTTTCTCTCTCGAAGACTTTGATATTGCGACCTTCTTTTCCAATGACCTTACCTTTTGTCTCGGGATCAGTGACAGGAATATTTGTGGTGAGAAGTTCTGCGTTCACGGCACTCGATAGTCGTTGGACAGTTGTTGTGAGGATATTGCGAGCTTTCTCCGCCAACTGTTCTTCGCCATAGAGTTCTAGTTTTCTCATGCGAGACATGAGAGCGTCGGCTTCTTCTTTTTCAATTTGTTCAATTATTTGTTTTTTTGCTTCTTCTTTTGTTAAAGAGGCAATATCCTGCAATCGTGTTTCAATTTCTTTTGCTTTCTCATCAACCTCAGCTTTTATATTTTTTACCTCTTCAATTCTATGTTTTGCACGATTGATTTCAGTTTCTAATTCAATTTCTTTTTTACCAAGATTTTTTTCTTTCTGATCAATCTTTTCAAGTTGGTTGCGTAAATCTGTTTCTCGCTCCGAAACTTGTTCTCTGGCAGACTCCAAGATTGTTGCAGCGCGTTCTTCGGCCTGTAGGACGAGACCCTGACATTTTTCATCGGCTTTTGCCCTGATTTTCTTTACCTCTAATTCGATTGAGTTTCTGCGTGCCAAAGAGGCCACGATTCGGAATATATAGCCAAAAATAAAGCCCAAAGAGAGGCAGGCGGCGATGAGGAGGACGAGTTCTCGAGGTGTAGGCATCATGTGAGGCTATTGTACGGCTTTTTGCTTCGAAAAACAAAAAGCCCCGAGTGGCAGGGCTTTTTGCTTAATTTCTCTTTGGGTTCAAGCTTCTGGGCTATTTATTCCATACCGCCGAATTTGAAGACAGTGTTCCGTCAAACCCCCATGTCTGTGTTACGGTCTGCGATCCTACTTTCCATCTAATTTGAGCGATTTGCGCTTTATACATTCCTGATGGAGGTGTGGTTGGCATTATGGCCATGATATTGAGGCCGACAGTTGTGCCTTCGCTGATAGTGGTCATGCCACCATCAACGGTTATACCTACCGCAGGTGCCGTAAATGAATTTGAGCCATCTGTGAACTTCACGATAACATCAGCATTAGCTGGAATGTCCATATTTCCTCCGAATGGAGTAGTGAGTACTCTGATATTTGCCATAATTCGACTACCGGTTCCGTTTTGTTGAACACCGGTTGTCATAGTGGTCGAAGATGCGGGAGTAAAGTTTGTTCCTGCTGTGTAGAGGTGTTGGAATGGTCCGGCATAGAAATTATTAGACGGCGTGATCTCTACGAGGGAACCATTAGATCGTTGGTATTTGATTGATGTTAATCCAACCATGGCGACTGATCCTGATGGTATATTACTTCCGAAATCCGCTTTGACAGTGAGAGTCTTCTTGGCGCCTTTGGCAATTGGAATTGCAATATTTTCGAACTTCACAATACCTGCACCGGTTCGAGAGCTGATGAGGGTGGTGCCGTCATATAGATGAAGGGCGGTTGGCATAGTTCCTGAAGCGATAACGGATACCGAGACGATTGATGCACTATTTGAAGATGCTCTAAGCTCAAAATTAAGCATCGGAACATTGCTTGTCACATCAAAGGTTTTTATCTGGTGATTTTGCGGCTGAATTGCTGGAACGGCAGATGATATTGTGACGATCGCCTGAGCAGGTTTTTGATTATTCACCACCATATCGACGCAATCCTGAAGACTGAAGTTTCTGTTATTTACGAGACAATTAATAATGGCAACAAGCTGATCTTTTGTATATGTATTTAAGTTAAGGCCATCAACTCCTTTTGCGACTTGCGCCCCTGCTGTGGCACCGCTCTTCTGGAATGGATATCGTGATGCGATAAAGATGATTGCACCAAGGATGATGGCGATCGCCAGAACTCCAATAATTCCTTTTTTCATTAATTAAAAGTTAAAATTAAACCGCTCGGTTATAAGCGGATTAATTTTAGCATACAGAATTTTGTCATCAGACAAAATTTTAAATATATAGTTTGTCCCTGGGTGGCTAACTCAGAACTTTATCGATTACACCGTATTTTTTTGCCTCATCAGCTGACATGTAATAGTCTCGTTCGATATCTTTATGAACTTTATCTACAGGTTGGCCTGTATTTTTTGACATAATTTCTGCCAATCGCTTGCGGAGATTCAAGATGTGCTTTGCAGTGATCTCGATATCTGTCGCCTGACCTTCTGCGCCTCCAAGTGGTTGGTGGATCATTACCTCAGAGTTTGCGAGAGCGTATCGCTTGCCTTTTGTGCCGGACGAGAGAAGCCATGCGCCTCCTGATGCTGCCATACCAATACAGATTGTCGATACATCGTTTTTGATGTGATTGATAGTATCGATCATGGCCAAAGTGGCAGAAGCGGAGCCTCCGGGAGAGTTGATATAGAGGCTGATGTCTTTCTTTGGGTTTTCGGATTGTAGGAAAAGAAGCTGGGCAATAACGATGTTTGCCACATTGTCGTCAATGGGGCCACCGAGGAAAATAATATTTTCCCGGAGAAGACGAGAGTAAATATCATACGCTCGCTCGCCGAACTGTGATTTTTCTATAACTGTTGGTATTAACATGGGGATAGTGTATGGGAATAAGGCTGATAATGTGGAGTTTAGTGTAGCGTAAAGAGGTGAAAAGGGCAAAAATTGAACTCACGCAAATTTTATGCTCTAATTGGCGTAATGCATATACATCGATTTTACATAAAAGAATTTAAGGAAGGGGTAGAGGCAGAGGTAGAGTTAGACAAAACAGAGCACATGGCTCTCGTTCATCAATTGTTGAATGTCTTTCGTTTGAAACCCGCTGCTCCAGTTTTAATTTTTAATCAAAGTGCGGGGGAGTGGCTCGCGGAGATTAAATCAATCGACAAAAAGAGCGGTGTCATCATTCGATTATTGCAAAAGCAGTGGACTATGGAGACAATGTCCCCGCCTCGAGATCTCTGTCTTTATATGTCGATCATCAAAAATAGTAATTTTGATACCGTAGTTGAAAAAGCAGTGGAGATCGGTGTTTCGAGTATTGTCCCTGTCATCACGGAGCATACGGTTAAAACCAATCTCAATTTCGAGCGATTAAATAAAATTATTATCGAGGCCACAGAGCAATGCGGCAGAATCGATCCATTTGAAATTTCACCAATCATGCATCTTGCTGAAGCAATCAAGGACGCCAAGAAACGTGGAGGAGAAATATTTTTTGCAGATATCACAGGTGCGTCTGAAGACCATAAGACTCCGGGCAAAAAACTAGCCTTATTTATTGGACCCGAAGGGGGTTGGAGTGCTGAGGAGAAAGAGCTTTTTAGAAAAGAGGGGGTCAAGGCGCTGTTTCTCGGACATTATGTGCTTCGCTCCGAAACTGCTGCCATTATTGGAATGGGAAAACTAATGGTTGATCGCTAATTATTTCGACGGCCTCGCTATCTCTGTATCCGATCGATTATTCACAAAGCTCAAATCGGAACACAGGAACTGATATAATATAAGCTATACAAACTTATCAATATAAAAAGCCTTTGCTTTAATGTTCATGAAAAATCAATCAAATACAATTTTTAATATTCTCATTGGAATCGCAATTATTTTGATCTTGGGTACTGTCTTTGTTGCGTGGAAATACCCTGCATCAGATATGGATCATATGATGATGGAGGGCGATATGATGGATATGGAGCATGGTGATATGCCTATGGGTGATATGAAGGATGAACACAGTATGATGGATAGGGGTATGGACGCCTCTGGAAACGGCAGGGTAGAGACGAGTGGTAGATAGTAATTCACCAATATTTTATTGGGTATTTTATTTTTTTTAAAACTTGATAAAAGTGAAAAGGCCGGGCATGTCGCTCGGCCTTTTCATTATACCCTCATGTTATAATTAGCCCCTTAACCCAATAATTTCAATCACATGAAAAAAATCACATATAATATTGACCAGGCTATTTTCTCGCAGGTTCCATATTATATGCGAGCGCTTGTGGTTGTGACTGATCTCCAAAATGGGCCGAGTACAGAGGTGGTAGTAGAAAAACTTAAGGCGGCCGAGAAAAATATTGCAGATACTTTTACCCAGGAAACCTTGCTTGCAGATCCACGTCTCACAACATGGCAAGAACATTTTAGAAAATTCGGAATGAACCCTCGAGATTTTCGTCCTGCACATGATGCAATGTCTCGTCGTGCAGTTCAAGGAAAAAGTTTGCCCAATATCAATACTGCAGTAGATATTGGAAATGCTGCATCACTCAAATATCTGATGCCGATTGGTGTGCATCCGCTTGATGCGGTAAAGTCTGAGTTATCTTTACGCCTCGCAACCGGTAGCGAAACTTTTACCGCTTTTGGTTCTGAGACAGTTGAATCTCCGGCAGCCGGAGAAGTAATTCTCGCTGAAGGTAATGATGTTTTCACTAGGTGTTGGGTATGGCGACAAGCGCAAATGTCTATCACGTTACCCGAGAGTAAAACGCTCGTGGTAAATATTGATGCACTGACAGATTTGCCTGGGCAAACAGCAGCTGATGTGCAGAAAATTGCAGAGGAATTGGCAGCCGAGATGCAGGAATATTGTGGAGCGAAGACACAGATAATTGTCTTAGATAAAGAGAATTCGAGTGCGGAGTTTAAGGTTTAATCTCCTATAAAGCACAACTCTGCAAATGTGAGACCCGCTCCTTCTGTACCACATTGATTATTGTGATTAAGTTGTTCGCCACTCGCCCAACCGAGAATATTATTTTGAGTACGGATCAAATATCGAGAATCTGTAAAATCATTATTTGGCTTATGATCTTGTTCCATCAAGACAATTTCTACAGGCGAACCTGCAGCAATGTTGGCGATAACTGTCGTCATATTACCGCTAAAGAGTGTTACATCTTTTAATGCTTTCGTTGGAATGCCGGCATAGAGGAATGGTTGGATAACTTCTCTAAGTTCTCCACTAGCCAAGACCTGATACTTCCGGTATGAAGTAAAGGTTTCGTTTTGTCGAGCAGAAGTATAAATAAACCCATTGCCTTGGATAATTGCTCCGGTCGGAGTTGAGCCCTTATATTCCAAGAGCGATCCATCATTCGCTGGTTTATCAGTCTTTATATAATATTCCAAATGCGGATCACCGCTTGGTCCTGAATCTTTAACAATATAATATTCCTTGCCATCAACACTTAATTTTGTTTTGAGCCATTCATTTTCTGAACCCTCAGCGCCCCAACGATCTGTTTGAGATTTATCGAGAGAGACAATGGCGACATCTTTTTCTTTTAACGGCGCACCAAGGTCTGAATTATATGCAACGTCATTATATGTTTCTAGACGATCTGGATATACAGGCTTGAAAACATGTGAAGAAATTGGTTTTTGCAAAAGGTTCTGGCTGTCGCCTTTGCCAGTAATTTTTTGCCAAATTGTTTGGGGGACGGTCGTGATATCATCACGCACATTTACCCAGACATAATAGATAAGGCCAATATTCACAAGGACCGAAAGTACAAAGATAAAAATGAGTTGTCGCATATGGGTAGTATATAAGCTTTTACTTTAATGTTTTCCACAAAAAATCAAAGTGTATTTTCATTAAATGTGAAAAGCTTTTGCTATGCACAATAAATCCAAATAATTCAGGAGATGAATCAAAGAAGGCCACTTTGTCTCCGTATACCCAATAACTCATCTCAATTCCTAAATCATCAGGTAAATATTTTACCGTACGCAAGGTTTCTGGTCCTGGAATAACATATGGATGCTTTGCTTCTTCGGTTACGGTACCCTGGCGAATTACTTTGATACTAATATTTTGCTCAATACGACGGCGGTTATGCCAGTTAATATATTCGTATCCAAGAAGATCAATTACTTTTTGTGTGGGCCATACCGTATATGTTTCGATATCGCGAGACCAGAGAATATCATTCTGCACGCTTTTAATTCCCTCAACACCGCTGAAAAATTGAACTTTGGGTTCTACTGAGCCAGACCCTTCTTGAAGCATTGGTAAAATTTCTTTAAATACTTTTCTCGCTTTTTCATATTGTGCCTCTCGCTGATCGATCAGTACTTGAATGGCATTTGGATCATTTGCCGTGAAAAAAAGCTTTCCATCCTGCTTTTTCGATAGAATTAAATTCTTTTTCTGTAAAAGACGGATATGGTCATACACCGAAGGGCGGGGGACATTAACGATTTCTGCCAACATGCGCGCCGTAAGGCTTTTGCTTCCGAGCAGCTTGGCATAAATCTTCTGGGAAATAGGCGGAATATCAATAGAAGACAGGACATCTTCCAATAGCTCCATATTAGAATCCGCTCCAGAATCGATATCCATTTTTACCATAGTATGGCTCTATTATAGGCTATTTTTACTGGTTGTCGAGCTTCGACAACATTCATACAACTATAGACAAGAATGATAATCTATTGCCAGATAGTTAATCCAAGGCTGTCTCCACGTACTAATTCTACTCCTGCCCAAACCATTCAAACCTGAAATTAACCAATGAATACAAATCCAAAAACGCAGATCATTGAAAAACTTCTTGCTGCCGCCATGGGGGATCCTCCAACAATTGAACGCGTGCGGGCTGACTTTATGAAGACTTTTCTCTGTACAGGTATTAGTCACAATCAGGCGTCTACTCTTACTCAAGAGCTGATTGAGCTTCTGGGGGGAGACTGTCCTCTCGACATTCAGGAACAGATGGCCTATGCAATGTTTATGCTGACTTTTATTGAAGGTACCAAAACTAATATGGTCCAAGCCCTCAATGAGGCAATGATTGGACGTTCAGAAATCATCTATAACCAAATCAGCCCATACCTCAAAGATGTGGAAGGTCCTGTCGTGGACTTCGGTTGTGGTAATGGTAAGGTGGCACAGTTTCTCTGTGATCGAAGCGGCCTCGATATCGTCGGCTACGATGTTGTGGCATACCAAATGCCTGGTGTCACTGTGCCACTTCATATCTTCGATGGTGGACATGTGCCCGTGGAGGATAATTTCTTTGAAGCTGCTGTGGTTACGAATGTGATTCACCACGAAGCCGAAAATGAAAATATTCTTCGCGAGCTTACGCGCATTGTTCGGCGCAAGTTGGTCATCATCGAGACCGTACCAATCGGGGCGACGCCTGAGGAGGTTGGACATGACCGTCTTCGGACTTTCATGAATGACTTCCTCTACAATCGACTCTTCTGCTATGGAGCAGATATCCCAACACCTGGAACCTACGAGACGCCACAAGGCTGGATCGATCGGTTTCGGGATTATGGGTGGCGATCTACTGTGAGTGTCGATCTTGGCGTCGATCAGAAAGTCATTGAGGACACACACCACCTTCTGGTCTTCGAGAAGTAATCGCGATGCAATTCGCAAACAAAACGCACGGCCCGATTGGAGAAATCCGATTGGGCCGTTTTGCCTCACGTCTTTTTATATAGAGTATAATTAATCGCATAATATAAATTATATGAATAAACAAAAAGGCTTCTCACAAATCGTAGTTATCATCGTCTTCGTGCTTGCCCTAGGGCTTGCGGGCTGGTATTTTTTAACCAATAAGAATAAGCCCCTAAACACTGTATATATAAATCCACCAACAGCATCTGTCGATACAAATACTGGTGCTACAAGTACCACGCCACAGCAACCATCACAAACTACACATACAAATAATAATGCCAGCAATACACCAGACACAACAATTGTTTCTGCCCCACCTGAATATAGAGTTTACGCAGATATTAGAGCTGGCTTTTCTTCACGCTTAAGCATCAATGGATTTGCTGGAGAGATCTCCGACCTACAATATTCAACTCACTACAAAGGTGTCACTCCACAATTAGTACATGTATATAATGCTTTTACAACGAGTAATATCAAAGCTTGGATTGTTGTCTGGCAGGAGGAAAACAGTGATACATGTCTAAAAGATTTGAGTACCTCTAGTTCTATTCAGCCTAGAAAAAACAATAATGATCTCACTGTGTCTCAGAGGAACTGGGGAGATGCCGCAATGGGGCAATATGAAGACTTGAGAATTTATGCTATCTCAAATGGTAAAAAGAAATACTGTGTCGTAGGGCAGACGCATGGAACAAGACCGAATAATTTGGAAGGTACAGCATATGATGATCAGGAAAAATTAAATACAGCTGCCTTAGCAGATTTTGATAAAGCTACAAAAATATTTGTAGACAATTTCAAGATTCTTTAGGTTAGTAATTGGAATAGATAAAACAAAAACCACTTCATCGCGAAGTGGTTTTTGTTTGCCGGGATAAACGTAAATTACTTTGTCGATTCCAAAAACTTCCACACCAAATCATTAGTCAAGAATTGCTCCACATAGATAGTGGCCCGCATCTTGTCAGCATCTTTATAATGGTTCATGAGAGCTGTCACTTCTTTTTCTACGGCTTCCTTTGTGGGCTCCAGTTTTTCCTCAACTGCAACATGAGTCATGATGATCTGAGTTTTGGCACGCTTCACGGCATCTGGCTCAGCATCTTTTCGGAAATCCTCTATAGTTTTCCCGATATGTTTCAAATAATCCTCGAGTTTGAGACCCATCTGAGAAATATTTGCAGACATCTCGCTCATCATGCGATTGAGTTCTGAATCAATCATGATGCGCGGCATTTTGATATCAGATTTTTCAATCAATTTTTCCATCAAAGTTAATCGAGCCTTCTCCACTTCTACGCGAGCCTTCTTCTCTTTGATACCCTGTGAAATTTGCGCTCGGAATTCTTCCATCGTTTTAAAATCTCCAAACTTCTTGATGAAGTCTTCGTTTACTTCCGGAAGTTCAAGTTCTTTACCCTCTGACTTTCCATGATCGTGGCCATGATCATCTGGGTGATCCTCGTGCCATTTCTGGTGTGCGATCTGGTCCTGAAGATTTTTTACCGCAGCATCAATTTCTTCTTCGGTGGCAGTGAGCTTGGCATCCATTTCTTCCTGTGCTTTCTTATCCAGAGAAAAAACTTCTTTTGCTAACTTTTTATAATCTGCAATTTTAGACTCTGGCATAGTTGCCACATTAATTTTTACAGAAAAAGCTTCGCCGGGTGCAACTTTTGTAATCAAAACCTGGGGTGAACCAATTGGTTTTAATTCTGTGGCAACAATGATATCGCCATAATGTTTTTCAAGCGCGAGTTGTCCTGCTTCTTCAAGCACTGCAATTTCACCAAGTCGATCGATCAAGATCTTCTCGGGAACTTTGCCTTCACGGAAGCCATCTACTTTCATAGTTGCACCGAGACTTTTTACGGCTTCATCTCGGAACTTTGTGACTTCCTCTGGCTCGATCTCAACATGAACTTCAATCTCGCATTCAGCGTCTTTGACTGGCTCTTGTTTTGTAATTTTGAATGGTTTTGACATGGGTATTCAGGGATTAAATTTTTAGATAAAAAATGTGCGTATGTAATTTGCGCGCTATTTAATTAGGCAACTTGAGAGAAGGGATAATCTGCTTTTTTCGAGAAACGATACCAGGGAGGACTTCTATATCACTCTCGGCACCAACGCCGAATGATGCAGAAACGATATCTTTTGTCAGTTGATTATATGTGAACACTGTCGCTTCTTCTTTAAAGATATCGACAATGAAAAAGAGAACATCGTTTACGTCTGTTTCACCTTTTTTCAATTGTTCAATCGCAGCGATGATACCTTCTCGTCTTGCAAGGATTGATGCAGGGTTTGTAGTTTCAACAACCGAGATACGAATATTTGTTTCACCAAGAGAGACTTTCTTACTATCCAAGTGTACGAGTCCGATATCGGTGAAGTCTGAAACGTCTGACTTGGCTTCAAACATTTCGTTGGCATAAGACTGAACATCAAGATTAAGTTTGGCTGCGATCTTTTCTGCAACATCTTTATCATGAGGAGTGGTTGTCGGAGAACGGAATGCGAGTGTATCAGAGAGGATGCAAGACAGAATAAGGCCAGCAATATTTTCTGGCATATTTTCTGTAACTTCGGGACCCATGAGATCGTGAATAACAGTTGCGGTTGAGGCCACAGTCTTCATGGTGATATCAACTGGTTTTCGAGTTGAGATACCTCCAGTCAGCATATGATGGTCGATAATCTGCATAATATTTGTTTCCAAGATATTTGCAGGTAATTCTTGCGGATTATTTGTATCGACAATCACAACTGTGTCATCTGCGGTTAATGCTTCGAGTAATGCTGGTTCAGATGCACTCCATCGTTTGAGCACGAACTGTGTTTCTTTATTAAGTGCGCCCAGTACAAAAGGCTCGGCCTTATGTGTAGTATGAGTGTTTAGATACCAAGCCCACAAAATCGCACTCACTGTTGCGTCCGTATCAGGAGATATGTGTCCAAAAACTTTTATCATGATTTGTGTCGTAAGACACAAATCATAAATATTAGTTTATGAATTTGCATCTTACGAAATTAATTTTATTAATAAGATCGAATATTCACTATTTACCTATAAGGTTCAGATAATTCTTAAGCCTTTGCTTCAGGGGCAGTTTCTTCAGTTGTTTCTTCTCGGAATTCTGCAGCAACGTCATCTGCAATGTTGAGATTAGAGATATCCTTGAAATCTTTTTCGTCCGCTACGACTTCATTCGTCTCAGCAGCTTCTCCGGCACCACCAATACTTGCATCATCATTTTCTGCATCAGCAAGCGTGTCACCTGCAACTGAGCGAATATCAATTCTCCAGCCAGTAAGCTTCGCAGCAAGACGTACATTTTGTCCACCTTTACCAATGGCAAGACTCTGCTGATCGCCAGTTACTTCAACAACTGCAGTTTTATCATCCTCATTTACTTTTACATCAACTACTTTTGCAGGCTTCAGTGCTTCACGAACGTATTCGGCAGGATTTTCGAAGTATTCGATAACATCAATTCTTTCGCCGCCAAGTTCGCTTGTCACTGTATTTACTCGCGTACCACGCTGACCAACCATAGATCCGAGCGGATCAATATGCGGATCTGCAGAGTACACAGCAATCTTTGTTCGAGCACCTGCTTCACGTGCAATAGATTTAATTTCTACAGTTCCCGCAGAAAGTTCGGGTACCTCAGCCTTGAAAAGCTCGGCGATGAACTTTGGATTTGATCGAGACATACGCAAATAGATACCACGAGGAGTTTCATCTACTCGCACGAGATATGCGCGCACTCTTTCTCCTTGTTTGAAATGTTCGCCAGGAATTTGTTCATCATATGGAAGAAGACCAACGGCTCGGCCCATATTGATATAAATATTTCCTCGTTCAACTCGCTCTACGGTTCCAGAAATAATCTCACCTTCTTTCTTTCCGAATTCACCAAGAACAGAAACTTTTTCTGCCTCGCGAATTTTCTGGATAATTACTTGCTTCGCAGTTTGTGCCGCGATTCGTCCATAATCTTCTTTTGATTCAAGTGGGAAGACGAGCTCTTCATTGACCTGAATATCTTTTTTGATTTTTCGAGCATCATCGAGGAGGATGTGCTGTTCGTCATTGAAAAAGATCTTGTCCTCCGGAATCTCTACTCCGGCCTCTTTTTCATAAATAATAGTGTCAGGATCAACAACTGTTTTTACCTGATAAAAATGTGTATCGCCGCTTGTGATATCAAAAGTAGCGCGAATAAACTGGCCACGTCGGCCGTATTCTTTCTTATATGCAGTCGCCAAAGCCATTTCGATAGCTTCGATGATGCGCTCTCTGGGAATTCCTCGCTCTTCTTCGAGCTGATCCAATACTGAGTGGATTACTTTGAGGTCAAACATATGGATTTTGTTATTAGCCTTATTCTTAGCCCTATATTGGCTGGTTAGTCATGTTTTGAGCTAGCCGAGCGCAATATCTGGGATAAAGAGGCGGCCCGTCGGCATGTGGCCGATGGACGGGTATTAAATTGTGATTTATCTATATTTTAGGCCGTAAAATAGCGTTTTGGGACGGATTTCTGGCAAAAAATTTAGCCCGCCTTTTGGGCGAACCTTTCACCCTTCTAATATATGTGTTTTTGAGCAGAGTGTCAATTGATTTGGACATATAGCGTAGTGGTTTCGAGTCCTGCTCCAGGGTCATTTTTTGGCGGTCTTAAAACGGCCTATAAATATGCTCAAAATGGGGAGATTGCCAAGAAAATGAAAAATCCAGGTTAAATTTCTTGACAGATCTGAAGGGGTGTGCTACGGTATTGTTATCGTGATGCAATAAGCAGACATCGCGATAAAAGAGCGAGATCTAAGTGGCCATGGCTGCAAAGATCTCTAGGATGCAAAGTCACTCTTATAAAAAGTCTGCTGGGACACAGGTCCTTTGCTCATTCTTGGGCTCTCGGTGCCATGGCACCCTGCGAGCATTGTTTGGGGCCATAGCGCCTTTGCAGATCGTGGCCGATAAGGTCACAGGATGGCCACTAACTCGATGGCGAGAAGGTGGTAAAGTCGGGGATACGGCCAATTTTGGCCCAACCCGCAATTGCTAAGATTGAGGAAGTTCAGTCACGTTCATTGAGGTTTACTTAGACAGGACAAAAGAGCACGTTGCTCGGATAGTCTAAGGTTGCTGGGCTTCATGCCCATTTTGAATAGTTCGGCGGGAAGTCCCGCCCCCTAGATTCGGCGAACATTGCCAACGGGTCACCACTTTCTGGCACCCAGGCTCATATCGCCACCTCGGCCGGTTGCTTGCGCTCTAAACGCAGGTGACCGGCCTTTCCATTTCTACACATTTCATTCAGTGTAATATGCGCTGTTTATTTTTTTATCAGAATTTTTATCATCAAATGACTTTTCAACATTACTCGCAATTAAACAGAAATTTTTTCATAAAATAGTTTATAATAGCAGTACATCGCGACCTAATTGTGCAAGCTAAATTATATTCGCATGCACAAATAAAAACGCGCTCGTACCCGAATGTTCATCGAATCATCCCAATTAAAACAAGCCTTGCTCGAAGCAGGGCAGATAAACGAGAGTGATCTCGATGCCGCTTTTAAAACTGCGCAAGAAAAAAGCGTAGAAGTTGGAGATATTTTAATCTCTGGAGGAAAAATAAATGAAGATGACTATCGCCGCGTTCTTGCACATGTCCTCGGTGTGCCTTTTGTGGATCTGAAAAATGAGAAATTAGAATTCGAAATCTTGTCATTGATCCCTGAGCCAATTGCCCGAAATCATAATATTGTGGCCTATGCGAAAAAGGGCGAATCGCTCGAAGTGGCCATGCTCGACACAGATGATTTATCGGCTATTGATTTTATAAAAAAGAAAACCGGCTTCAAGATTTTGCCTCGTCTTACAAATACAGAATCGATGAAGTCTGCGCTCATTCAGTATCAAAAAACATTGAAGGCTGATTTCGGCGATATCATCCAGCAAGAAGCAAGTAATTTGAAAGTGAAACAGGAGGCAGGTGATGAAGCGAGTGGAGAAGATCTAAAAAAACTTGCGGAAGATTTGCCGGTGGTTCGAATTGTAGACACGCTATTGAAACATGCGGTTTTGCAGGATGCATCTGATATTCATATCGAGCAAATGGAACTCGAGGTCGTGGTGCGTTACCGAATCGATGGAATTCTTCATGATGCCATGGTTTTGCCAAAACAAGTTGGTTCAAGTATTACGGCCCGTATAAAAGTTCTTTCTAACTTGAAGCTTGATGAGAAAAGATTGCCGCAGGATGGACGATTCAAGATTGAGCTCAATGGAGAAAAGATCTCTTTTCGTGTTTCTATTCTACCCACATATTTTGGTGAAAAAACCGTAATGCGATTATTGCGCGAAGGTGTTTCTGGTTTTACTTTGGAAAAACTTGGCTTCCACGGACAAAACTTGGAAATCATTCATGAGGCTTGCAAACTTGCCGACGGGCTTATTTTGACAACAGGTCCGACTGGATCTGGAAAGACAACCACGCTGTATACCGCGCTCGATATTTTGAATACTCCTGATGTAAATATTTCGACTGTAGAAGATCCGGTGGAATATCAAATGAAGCGCATCAATCAAACGCAAGTAAAGCCTGAAATTGGTTTTACATTTGCCAATGGATTGCGATCACTTTTGCGACAAGATCCAGATGTCATCATGGTGGGAGAAATTCGAGATAATGAAACAGCGGCTCTTGCAATCAATGCCGCGCTCACTGGCCACCTCGTGCTTTCAACATTGCACACCAACTCAGCTGCTGGTGCTATTCCACGCCTCATTGATATGAAATGCGAGCCATTCCTTCTCGTATCAACTTTGCGCGTCATTGTAGCGCAGCGATTGGTTCGCCGTTTGCATACTTCAAAACAAAAATATAATTTAACAAAAGAAGAACTCGCGTCGATCTCAAAGCATATTGATATGGATAAGGTTTTGAAGGCTTTGCGTGAGGAAGGAATTGTGGAAAAGAAAGCGGAGTGGGCTGATATTCCTTTTTATAAACCGGTGCCAGATTCAGAATCAGAAGATGGATACAAAGGCCGAGTAGGTATTCACGAAACACTCAAGATCTCTCCAACAATCAAAGATATGGTGATCAAAGCCGCAACTTCCGACGAAATCGAAAAACAGGCACGCAATGAAGGTATGCTCACTATGTTTGAAGACGGTCTCTTCAAGGCGGCACAAGGCATGACTTCAATCGAAGAAATCTTACGCGTGGTCTCAGTAGATTAAATGGTGTGCGGCCGTAGAAACTTTTTATACAAAAATGAAATTCGCATATACAGCAATAAGCAAAGAGGGCACTAAATATTCCAATACTTTGGAAGCTAATGATAAGGGCGCTTTTTATCAGGAATTTCGTAAGACCGGAGATGTTTTGGTTTCAGTTAAAAATGAAAAAGAGAAAAAATCTGGAAATATTAGTCTCTTTGGTCGAATAAAACCTATCGACAAAATCACTTTTGCCAGAAATATCGGTAATATGCTCGAAGCAGGACTCTCGCTTTCTCGTGCAATCAGCGTAATCGAACGACAGTCTACAAAACCAAAAATGCAGGTAATTTGTCGTGCTCTCAATAGCTCGATCGCGGCAGGAAAAAGTTTTTATGAAAGCTTGATGCAGCATCCAAAAGTCTTTTCGACGCTTTTTACCTCTATGGTGAGAGCTGGTGAGGAGTCAGGAAATCTCGTTGAATCTCTGAAGCATGTTTCGACTCAAATGGAGAAAAGCTATTTGCTTAATAAAAAAGTACGCGGGGCAATGATGTACCCGTCGGTGATTATTTGTGTGATGCTTTTGGTTGGGGTGCTTATGATGATTTTCGTGGTACCTGGTCTTACCAAAACGTTTACTGATCTGAAGGTGGAGTTGCCGGGCACGACACGGATTATTCTTGGCCTCAGTTCGTTTTTGCAGCATTATTATCTTCTTGCTTTCGGCATGATTATTGCGGTGATTTTCGGCTTTGTCTATGGAATTAAAACAAAGATTGGGAAAAAAGCCTGGGACTATTTTGTTTTGAGAATCCCGGTTGTGGCACCAATTCTTAAAGAGTCGAATGCGGCCCGCACAGCCAGAACTCTTTCGTCTTTGCTCTCTGCTGGTGTAGATTTATTGCAGGCCGTCAAAATCACAGGTGAAGTGATGCAAAATGTATATTACAAGAGAGTGATGCAAGCTACGGAGAAGGTTGTTGAAAAAGGAGAACCTCTTTCCACTGTTTTTGCAAAAGAGACAAAGCTCTATCCTGTATTCGTAAGCGAAATGGTAAGCGTTGGAGAAGAAACTGGAAAATTGGCCACCATGCTCATCGGCGTTGCTACATTTTATGAAAACGAAGTCGAACAAAAAACAAAAGACCTCTCGACCATCATCGAACCGTTTTTGATGGTTATTATTGGAGGGGCAGTTGGATTCTTTGCCGTATCGATGATCACGCCAATGTATTCGGTTATGGATAATTTATAAATATGAAAAGAGCTTTTACTATTATTGAAGTACTGATCAGTATAGCCATCCTGGCATTATTATTGGGTATTTCAATGACAATATTTCAAGCTATGACCAAACAGCAGAGTTTGGATCGAGACGTTGAAACGGCGGGTTCATATCTCCTCCGTGCTCGTAATCAAACCATCACTGGTGAGGATGGATTGCAATACGGTGTTCATTTTGCCTCAACTTCCGTCACTTTATTTAAGGGAACTACATATAATTCCGCCACGACAAGTAATATTGTTTCGAATTTTCGTAATCCGACATATATGCACTCGATCAACCTGACCGGTGGTGTGTATGATGTTTATTTCAAGAAACTTTCAGGAGCTCCAAGTGCAACTGGTACTATTATTTATCGGCTATCCTCAGCGAGCACCACTCAAAAGTTGATAAATATATACGGAAGCGGTTTAGTTGAGGTACAATAGATAAAGCGATGCGATTACAAAAACAGAAAGGATCGGGGATGGTTGAAGTATTGATTGCCTCCGCAATTATGGTGGCTGTGATTGTGAGTGTGGTTGGTGTATATCACTCACTGGCTAGAATGTCTCTTCAAAATACTGAGCATATTCAAGCGGCATTTCTCATGGAAGAAGGGGTAGAGGCTGTTCGAGTTATGCGCGATGCTTCATGGTC
>DALYDD010000003.1:61330-70271 GCA_031973395.1 Minisyncoccota bacterium
TGGAAAGCTACAACCACTCCTCAGATTGTGGATATTTTTACACGCACAATCGTATTTGCGAATGTTAACCGAGATGCGAGCTTCAATATTGTTACGTCGGGTGGTTCTCAAGATACAGGCACGAGAAAGGCTACGATTAGCGTTGATTGGCTTACCAAAAATGGTACTACGACAAAATCGGTCGATATGTATATTTTTAAAACATTCAATAATTAAATGATCAGAAAAAGAAATACAATTCATGTTTCAGCTCATAAATCACGAGGGATGTCGCTTGTAGAGCTTGTTATTTATATGGCGATGCTCGTAGTATTGCTGAGCGCCATTATCCAATCAGTGCTCATCCTCTCTACTCATTATCGAGGAGTACGAAATACTCGAGATATTGAAGATTCTGCTATCGCCGTTTTCGATAGACTTGTTCGTGAAGCCCGCAGTGCCGATGATATCGTTACTGCCTCATCAACCTTCTTGGTTTCGCCTGGAGCGGTTGCCCTGCTTTCAACTGATGCGACGACCGGGCAATCAACCACTACTCGATTTTTTGTATCAAATGGCAAGGTGCGCATTTCTGAAAATGGCATTGATCTAGGTCCTCTCACAAAAGAAAGTGTGTCCGTACTCGGATTTACCGTATATCAAATTACATCTTCGAACTCGAAAGGACTCAAGATTGAATTAAGTTTGCAAGCCGATGAAGCAACCCCTGCAATTATCTCCAAGAATTTTTATACAACAGTGGTGCTCAGGGGGACTTATCAATAATTTATCGTGTCCAAAACAAATATGAAAAGCTTTTCAGCAAAGAAATACACAGGTGGGCAAGTGGTGATGGCAGCAACCCTCATTTTCCTCACACTTTCTCTTGTTGTGGTTATTGGGATTTCTTCTCCTATTGCATCTCAAATCAGGAATAGCTCACTTGTTTTACAAACCCGAAAAAGTGTCACTGCGGCAGAAACCATGAATGATGATGCACTGTACAGATTAAATTCTGGTCGAACATTGCCCGCGACAATGGTTTTAGCTCTCAATGACTCTACCTCTACAGCGCAAATTACTGATGTCGGAGGGGCCAAACAGATTATTTCCATCGGTGAATTCGGTAATACAGAACGAGTTTCGAAATCCACATTCTCACAAGGAAGCGGGGTCTCAATCAGCTATGGATTGCAGGTGGGAAATGGGGGCCTCACTATGAATGGTGGACCAACTATCTATGGAAATGCATACTCAAATGGAAATATTACAGCTTCGGGAGGATCCACTATTACAGGTAGCGCTAGTGCGGCTGCGTACTTAAGCGCGAGCCCTCTAATCAGCAATGGTACAGATGTGACACCTTGGGGCTCTGTCGATGTGGGAAAAACAAATAATGTACAGCTCATAGCTCAGAGTTTCCAAGTTCCTGTCACATCTTCGATCACTTCATTTAATATATATGTAAAAAAATCCGGGGCCCCCGCCAATGGAACACTTAAAATTTATAATTCAAATGGCTCAAATGTGGGCACAACACAGATCGGTAGTTCGGGGACATTGAGTGCTGCGCTCGTGAATGGACAATATGATTGGATTGAAATCTATCCAACTGCTCCAATTACACTCACTGCAAATACGACGTATTGGCTAACATTTGAATACCAGGGAAGTAATGTTAATTACTATACATTAGGGGCGAATGATAATACATACGGTGCAGGTTCATTGAAATTGAAGAATAAGACAGGTGGTTCATGGGGTGCCTATTATGATGCAACTCCGGGCACAAAGGATATCTATTTTTCTATGACCACAGGGGTTGTGAGCACGATTAGCGGAATTACAATACAAGGCAGTGCCAATGCCGCAGTTATTAATAATTCTACAGTAAACGGCAATCTATATTGCCAGAGCGGTACTTCGAATAATAAGGCTTGTGACGATACACAACCCCTACCATCATCACAGCCAATGCCAATTTCTTCTGCGAATATTCAAGCTTGGAAGGATGAGGCTTCGAGTGGAACTATTCGAAATTCTTCTTGGGATCTGGGAAACGATACATCAACATCAACACCCGGTGCAATGAAGATCGTAGGTGACCTAACGGTCCGAGATGGTGCAACTTTGACAATTACCGGGCCGCTATATGTAACTGGCCGGTTTAAAATCGAGGGGGGTGCTCGAGTCAAATTGGCAAGCTCATACGGCACAGGAGATGAGGTTATCGTTGTGCAATCATTCAAACTTTCAGGTGGTGGTACGCTCAATGGTAGTGGTACGGCTGGTAGTTATGTAACCTTAGTTGCTGATAGTGCGAATATTGGTGGAGTATATGCAGGCGAGGCTGAGGGTGGAACCAGCGCGGTTGTCTACATGGCGCCATTTGGGACCATCAAGTTCTCTGGTGGAGCCTCTGCTAAGGCAGCTGTCGCTAATGCGATAATAATGGAGGGCGGTACTAGCTTGGTATATGAGGCGGGCCTAGCCAGCATTACATTTAATAACGGTCCCTCGGGTGCGTGGAATGTGAATAGTTGGAAGGAAATCTAACAAAATACAATGGCACCTAGGAAACGCAGTCATCTTCTGCTGAAGATGCTGCTCCTGCTCAGAGCCAAGCTCTTCCGCAAGGTTCCTAGGTGTTATTGCATTTTGTTTGGAGTACAAATCCGCGGGTGACTTGATGGTTTAGAAAGTGTGCCGTGCGCTCTTTTCTTGATATAATGCCTCAATATGATTCACAAAAAGAAAAAACTGCTCATGGCCGCAAACTGGAAGATGACCCCGCCGACACTTCAGGATGCTCGAAGAAAGGCTCTTTCATTCAAATTAATTTCAAAAAAGTATCAGAAAGTTCCAAAATCTCCCATAAGTATGCAGGTTTTAGTTTGCCCACCCTATCCTTTTATACAAGGTCTCCAGGATATTTTGAAAAATTCTCCGGCTGTAGTTGGAGCACAGGACGTTTCGCAATTTGATGGAGGATCGAAAACGGGCGAGATTGCTTCGACCATGATCCAATCCATGGGTGCGAATTATGCGATCGTTGGACATAGCGAGAGGCGAGCGATGGGTGACACAAATGAAATAGTGGCCGTAAAACTCGGACAGGTTTTGCGAACCGGTATGAATGCCATTTTGTGTATCGGAGAAAGTGTACGCGATGCAGAAGGTTCATATTTAGAAGATGTAAAAAAGCAGATGAAAGAAAGTCTGTCCCGAATGAATAATGGGGATTTTCATCGATTGGTAATCGCGTATGAACCAGTATGGGCAATTGGAAATAAAGACAATATCGCTTTGTCGGGGCACGAACTTCATCAGATGGCGATTTATATTAAAAAAGTTCTACGTGATTTATTTAATGATTCGGCGGCAAATGTGGTAAAAGTTTTGTACGGTGGATCTGTGACTGCTGATAATGCCGCAGATATCATCTGGAATGGAGAAGTAGATGGTCTATTGATTGGCCGTGCAAGTTTTGAACCGAAGAGTTATGAAGAGATTTGCAAAGCAATTCTTTATCCAACTTTTCAAGCGCATAAACTGGCGACTCGTCAAAAGATTCGTAATATCAAAACATCTATCAAGCGCAAAAAAGCAAATGGCCAAAAAGTGGCCGCTAAAGTGGCTGGACAAAATGCTGGGATGCGAGCTGGGGTTAAAACCAAAACAAATACAAAGGCGAAAACAAAATTGGGTGCCGCAAAAAAGAAGGGTAAAATTTTATCAAAGAAAAAGCGCACATAGCCAATAAACATCACAGATCTATATGAAAGAAATCAAAGAGCTTCAGAGTCTTAGTTTGGTTGGAAAAAATGTTATCGTGCGTGTCGATTATAATTTAGCCATTCGTGATGGAAAAGTCCTTGATGATTTGCGCATCCGCACTTCTACAAAGACAATCGAATTTTTACGATCATTGGGTGCAGCAGTTATCCTCATTTCTCATATTGAAAATAAAGAGGGGACAGGTTTGAATCCTGTTGCCGAGCACATTCACTCCATGCACCAAGCGGGCACTTGTCCTTTTGATGTTATTTTTCACGATAATTTAGCCATGGCTCTTTCGAAATCGAAGGTGGATTATGCACAAGCTGGCCAAGTGCATCTCCTACAGAATCTTCGAGATAATATGGGCGAAGAAATAAATGATTCCGCGTTTGCTCATTCATTGGCTGCTCTCGGGGATATATACATCAATGAGGCCTTTCCTGTCTGTCATCGCAAGCATGCTTCGGTTGTCGGTTTGCCGATGTTGCTTCCGCATTATGCCGGTTTTAAATTGATTGATGAAGTTCATCATATGCAAAAAGGGCTCGAAGCAAAGCATCCTTTTGTCTTTATTCTTGGTGGTGCGAAGTTCGAAACAAAACTGCCTTTGATTGAAAAATTTATTAATCGATCAGATATAGTCGTCATCGGCGGTGCTTTGCTCAATGATATTTTAAAAGCGAAAGGTTTGAATGTTGGAAAATCTCTTGTCAGCGAAGTACCGGTAGATTTGTCGAGCATTATCGCAAGCCCAAAATTACTTTTGCCGGAAGAAGTTATTGTAAAGTCTGATGTATCTGATACTGGGACGACAAAAAAAATAACTGAGATCAGTGAAAACGATATCATCATCGATGTGGTACCTAAATTCGCTGAAGCTTTATCAAAACGCCTTGATGAGGTTTCTGCGACAAGCGAAAAAGGAGCTAAACCTTTTATTTTATGGAATGGCCCGCTCGGTCTATATGAAAGTGGTTTCAAAGAAGGAACCGTTTCGGTAGCTGATATGATTTTGAAAAAGAATGTCGAAGGTTTGGTTGGAGGCGGGGACACTGTCGCCGCAATTGCAGAATGTGCGCTCGGGCATACGATCGGTAGCGAACAAGGTGGAATTTATATTTCGACAGGTGGCGGAGCGATGAT
This sequence comes from Minisyncoccota bacterium, assembly GCA_031973395.1. Taxonomy (GTDB): domain Bacteria; phylum Patescibacteriota; class Minisyncoccia; order Phycocordibacterales; family CAIZLB01; genus DALYDD01. The sequence continues at coordinate 66,233 of DALYDD010000003.1, forward strand.
TGAATTTTTGATGAAAGAGAGTTTGCCTGGGGTTGAGGTTTTGAAATAAAAAACTCGCATATCAAATTATTTTATAGAATCAATTGACATTGATCAATATGGATTATATAGTCCTTTTGGACTGAAACTTGCTTTCAGACTGCCAACGATCTTCAAATCTCAACCCTTCATTCAGCATGAGAATTAACATCCAACTTAAGGATTCGCGCCTCTGTGTTTTCATCATCTCCGCCGCCTCTGCCTTCGCCTTGACCCTCGTCATTTGCAGCAGCCTGCTCTATGGCTCTCGTAATTATCAAAGCAAGGTGGTAAAACACTGGGAAGACGAGGTTCAGGCAGCAGAAAATAAAGCCCTCGACGACCACGGCGGTGTTCCGGAACTCCTGATCTATGGCGTAAAGGTGTGGAGGCTAAGCGATGCGAAGAACGCGTACGGCACCTTGAACTACCTTTTCTGGACAGTTTCTGCGTTTGCCATCGTCGCATGCATCGGCGCCTTTGCTCTTCTCAAAAGCTCGCTGCCAAAAGAAACGAGGGAGGTGACTGCGTAATGACCAAAAGACCTCGCCAGATTCATATCACCCGTCCCTTGAGCCGATTGTCGCTCTGGTCCTGAGCCAAAAGACTTTCAAAAGCGCCGTGCCCGTAGAGGGTGCGGCGTTTTGACATCACAAAATCATCGATTTCTGCTTTTTAAATTTAAAACTTCGCGAGCACGATTTTAACTTTCTTACTACAAATTTTTTATATAAATAAGAAACTCGATCAATCCCAGCGTGATTACAAGGTGGTAATAGCCCTCATCACTTTCTCATTTACTTTTGCCTGATCCTCATCAGAGATTGGTTTTCCTGGCCAATGTTTAAACCCATCGGTTTCGTATCGGGGAATAATATGAATATGGCTATGGAATACAACTTGTCCTGCAGAAGGTTCATTGTTTACATCAATATTAATACCATCCGCATCCATGGCTTCGCGCACCGCGAGTGAAATCTTTTGTGTTGTTAGAGCCATTCTCGCCCAAATTTCTGGCGGCACAGAATATACGTTTTCGTAGTGATCTTTCGGAATAACGAGTGCGTGCCCAGGATTTACTGGGTGGATATTGAGAAATGCCATAGTTTCTTCATCTTCATAGATTTTCGATGCTGCAAGCTCGCCGGCGACAATTTTGCAAAATGGACAGTTTTCGTCTTTTGCAACTACGGGGTCGAAATGTTGTGCTTCGTGGTGGGTGTCTGTTGATTGGTTCATGGATAAGATTATAGTATAAAAAATGAATCTAGGTATAGAGAGTGGACCAAGAGGTCTAAGTGGGTCACCAGCTTTTACTACTTCCATGTTAAAATCGGGACCAATGAACCCTTCTACTGCCAAGAAATCCTATCGTCTAAAAACCCCGCTCGCTCCCATGAATCCTGATGCGGATCTCTTGCACAAGCTTTTGAGCTTACGAGGCGTCGGCGAGGCAGAAAAAGCTCTGTTTTTGAAGCCAGATTTTGAGACCGGCCTCCACAATCCATATCTCCTAAAAAATATGCAGAAAGTGGTGGATCGCATATTGCAGGCCATTGATGCCGAGGAACATATCCTGATCTATTCAGATTTTGATGCCGATGGTTTGCCGGGCGCTGCTGTTATCCATGATTTCTTCAGAAAGATTTCTTATCCGCATGTTAGTTTCTTTCGCCCGGACCGACATGTCGAAGGCTTTGGTATTCATGCGCATGTGTTGGATGAATTTCTCGTCGCGAATACCCCCGATGAAGTTGCGGTGGCTCATGAGGCGGCAAGCGAAATTGCTTCGATTGATATTCATGCAAAAACAAAAAAGTTGGCGACACTTTTGATTACCATCGATTGTGGAATTGCGGACGTGGAACCTGTAGCAAAAATGCGAAAGCAATTTCCGAATCTCGATATCATAATCACTGATCATCATCTACCTGGTCCAGTTTTACCTAGTGCCTATGCGATCATCAATCCCAAACTCGAAGGCTGCGAATATCCAGAGAAGATGCTTTGTGGTGCAGCGGTGATTTATAAAGTGGTTTGTGCTTTGATCACAGCTTTGCAGGAGCGCGCGGAAAAAAATCCAAATGATGAAAAAGCTGTTGTGGTGGCGAAAAGTTTCGGTGCAGGATATGAAAAATGGCTTTTGGATTTGGTCGGTCTTGCGACACTTTCGGATATGGTACCACTCCTCGGCGAGAATCGCCTGCTCGCATATTACGGCCTGATTGTTATGAAAAAGACTCGTCGGCCTGGATTTCTTGCTCTTGCGAAAACAAATAATATTGATCTACGAAATTTGGTCGAGGACGATATTGTTTTTACTTTTTCACCTCGAATCAATGTTGCATCGCGCCTTGCTGATGCAAAAATCGCTTTTGATTTATTGACGACAGACAATTTCGATACCGCCATGTCGCTTGCGAAGGAGTTAAATAATATTAATCAGAGGCGCAAAACTTTGGTTGCGAATATTTCTAAACAAGCGCATAAAGCCATTGCTGCGCGCAGTTTGGAATCGGGTGACAAGGATCGCGGAGTCATCGTCATCGGTAATCCAGATTGGAAACCGCCAGTACTTGGTCTCGTTGCACAAACTTTAACCAAAGCCTATGGTAAGCCAGCATATGTTTGGGGAAAGAGTGATGATGGATCATTTAAAGGTTCGGTGCGCTCTGTCGCGGGTGTCGACATTGTGGCGATCATGCATAAAGCACCAGACGAAGTTTTCATCAATCGTGGTGGACATGCGCAGTCTGGTGGCTTCAATGTTCATCCAGATTTTATTCATGAACTGGACGGACATTTACAGAAAGCGTATGAGGAGTTATACGGGAAAAAAGATACAGAGAGTGAAGATCAGAGCAGTAATGTAAATCTATTTGAAGTCGATGCAGTAATTCCGCTTTCAGAAGTTTCTGCTGTAACAGCCGCGTGTTTGGCAAAGCTGGCGCCGTATGGAATGGATAACCCGAAGCCTCTTTTTGCTTTTCCAAATTGCACAATCGTCGAATATAAAATGTTTGGAAAAGAAAAAGATCATCTCGAACTTATCTGTTCTGATGAGAGTTTATTTGCTCAAGGTGGCCGGACGGTAAAAGCTATTCAATTTTTTTATGGAAATGGAGATGGACAGGAAAGCGACATGCTCATAGGTCCGAAGGCTGATGCAGGTGCGCGTCGTACGATCATTGGCCATATTGAAAAAAATAATTTCCGAGGTGCGGGGGATATCAGGATTCGGATTGTGGATGTGTGGTAATTCATAAAAAACCATTTATAATCATTCCTATGAATACAATCGCAATCTTCACCGACGGCTCATCAAGGGGCAATCCTGGCCCCGGAGGATACGGAGCGCTTTGCGCATACCCAGACTCAAAGGGAGTTTTACATGTAGATGAACTCGGAGGACGAGAAGCACAGACGACAAATAACCGTATGGAGCTTCAGGCTCTGATCGTAGCTCTCCAAAATATGGAGGGGTATTATAAGAAGGGTGAAGCGGCCACAGACGGCATCACGTTCAAACTATACATAGACTCTTCCTATGTATTAAAAGGTGCAAAAGAATGGCTCAAGGGCTGGAAAAATAAGAATTGGATGACTTCAACAAAAGACGAAGTGAAGAATAGTGACCTTTGGCGCAATCTAGATACCTTGCTAGAAAAGCATTTGGAAAACGGTGTGAAGTTTGAGTGGAATCTAATTAAAGGTCATGCGGGCACACCGGGCAATGAACGCTGTGATGAAATTGCTACAAGTTTTGCGGATGCATCCGATCGCGAGATCGAAGCTGATGTGTACGTTTCTTTATATAAAGGAAAACTTGATGAATATCCATTGGGTGATATTTTTTTTGCAGATCCTACAAGACAAGTACCTGGTGCAGCAAAGTCCTCGACGAGCAAAAGTGCAAATAAAGGAAAGGCCGCGTATTCGTATGTAAGTATGGTTGGTGGCGTTTTGAATATTGATAAAACATGGGCGGAATGCGAAAAGCGCGTAAAAGGTAAAAGTGGTG
>DALYDD010000004.1:0-368 GCA_031973395.1 Minisyncoccota bacterium
ATTTCGGCAAATTATTGCATGGCAAAAAAAGCTCTTGTTATAACCGCACACCCAAGCTCGCAAGGCTTTACTCATAGTATTGCGCAAGCGTATAAGCGGGGAGCTGAGTCAGCGGGTGCAACGGTAGAAATCCTTGATCTTTATACAACAGATATAAAGCAGGGTTTTCTTTCGTTTGAAAATATTCGAGAAACACCAACCGATGATGCGAAACTGGCGATGCAAAAAAAGATTACGGAGGCAGATGAGCTCGTATTCATTCATCCTCTATGGTGGATGGGTCAGCCAGCCATTCTCAAAAACTGGCTCGACGTAAACTTTTCTGCAAGATTTGCATTTCGCTACGAAGCTCGAAAAAGCATCTGGTC
>DALYDD010000004.1:446-61013 GCA_031973395.1 Minisyncoccota bacterium
ATGGGAAATGGAAAACGTATTCCAATGCTTAAGGGTAAAACGTCATCGGTATTCATTACTTGCGACGGCTCTATTATTCTGTACCTCATGATGGCACTTCCATTTTGGTCAATTTGGAGATTTGCCACTCTGTACTATTGCGGTATTCGATTGCGCAAATTCAGAGTCTTAGATAAGAGCACGTGGTCAAGTCATGAACGAAAAGATCGGTTTCTCGCCAAGGCAGAAGCTATTGGCAGGAGTCTAATGAAATAAAGTTGGCCGCATCAATATATGGACGATCCATTGCAACAAAGCATCGCTGTAGAACAAAAAAATGCTAAGTATAAATATATAAGCCTGCTTTTTGTCATTGTTTTCGTGGGCGTCCTTTTCACCATTGCGTCATCGATGTATGCGGAAAGAAAAAAGCAGAATGTAGTTGCTGAATTAGATGTTCAGAATAAAAGCTCTGACGAAAAGGCGCAGGTTCTGGAGGGTACATATGATACTGATGACCTGGTAATCAGGAGTGCTGATTCGCGGGTAGCTCGTGCAATCTTCAAAATTGAGATCGCTGATACGCCCGCCCTACAGCAATTGGGTTTAAGTGGCCGCGCTGATCTGGCTGCTGGTGATGCTCTTTTGTTTCCATTTCCAAAAGATGCATATTATCCGTTTTGGATGAAGGATATGAATTTTCCAATCGATATTATTTGGATTAATAAGGATAAAAAAATTGTGCACATCGTGGAGCATGCGTCACCTGCATCATATCCGCAAACATTTCAATCACCTGTGCTGGCGCGATACGTACTTGAGGTGCGAGATGGAATAGTAAAAGAGAAGGGGATTAAGGTTGGGGATAAAGCGGAGTTTTAAGTTGGAAAATTAGATTGTCAAAATGTAAAAAAGGGAACGCCGCCCCGGTTAGGGGCGGCGGTTCTGTGCTGCGAAGGCGGCGACGGCACGCTGTCGGACTGGGCATGACGTCTCCGGGCAGAGGTGGCAGGGCAGTCGGGCAGGTGCAGGTCCAGCGCTCATTATGCGGGGCTGCATGAGTCCGAGGCCAAGCATGTGGCCGAGGGTGTTTTCTGCGGGCCGAGCCCATTTTCTGAATCGGCGACGGTCTTGCGGCTGTAGGATGGTCATGGTGTGGTGGGGTCTTGGTTGGGAGAGACTGTGTGAAAATCAAGGTTCAAATGCAGGCGCCAATGCGAATGCGAACCTTCTATGATTATGCAATTATATTTAATATAAGTCAATAAAATGAACAGAATTTCTTTTCTTCATTTTATTTTTATATAAAACAAAACCACCCACAATCTTGCGATCATGAGTGGTTTTGGTATCGATAAGCCGAATTCTGTACTCTGTGATTCTGGCGAATTACGAAGCGACAATCATTCATCTTGATTGCATATTGCTATGCAATTCTTTGCGTCACTCAATCTCGAATATACACGTGTGCGTATTCGAGAAGCACGGACTTGCATGGGGGTAAGGATTTTGCCGTTTCACTTCGCGGATCACTCCGCAAATTCATCCGCATTATTTGCTTGCGCAGATTATGTGGATGCCCGAGGCTTTCGCTTTGGGCGTCACTGCTCGCACCTCTATCTGATTGCGACGTTGCCGGCGGAATCAGACCGGCGGGGATTACCCGCTACCTTTCTCCTTTGTTCATATCAACTGCATGTTGCAACACTTGCTGATATTCAATACAAAGGCCATATTCGGACTTTCCTCTCTCCAAAAGTTTTTGCAATCCTTTGGTCGAGCGATTGTCTGATACGGATATATTATAGCATAAAATAGGGGATTTGTCTCGCTTCTTGTTTTTTTGTCTATCTATAAAAAGGTTCACCCCGCCGGCGCATTTGCCGGCGGGGCTTGGTTAAAGGACTGTTGGTCTGGGGTTTGATCAGGCCGGCAGCACGAGCAGGCCCTGTGTCTGTTCCGTGACGTAACTCATCAAGGCTTCGGTGTCGCGATCTTCGCGCGGGGTCGTGGTGCAGTACTTCAGGGTTTCCGCACGGACCGCATCGAAGAATGCCTTTTGGTCTGGATTGACCTTTTGGAACGCGGCGGCCATGGCAAAGATGATTGACGTAGGGTCCAGGAATTGTGCTCCTTTGAGCGGGCCCGTTGTCTTTCCATCCGCGGTGCCGCCGGGTAACTCTTCGTACGTGTATTGCGATCCGTCTTCGTTTTCGCACCAGACCTGAGAGCCCATAATGCGTCCATCCACCTGGAACTCCATGAGATCGCTCCCGGAGTCGCCGTTGGGGTTGTCGAAGCATCCGAGCACGGGCGCATGGCCCCAGGAGACACCAGAGGTCGCATTGATCGGAAGACTGGCCAGAGCCACATCCGTAAGTTCGAAGTGGTAATCGCCAGTCCAAATGGCACCTGTTTCCCGGTTTTTGGTCTCGCCAGGTTTGAGTCCACGGGCAGCCCAGATGCGTTCGACCTCGAGGCGGAAGAACTCTTCAGACCTCGCGATCGTGGATTTAGAGGCCAGAATGAGATGCAGGCCGCTTTCTTTGGCAACGTCCGCAGCCAAATTGGCATAAGGTGTGATCGCATCGACATCCATTTCCTGGACGATGCGTGCGATACGCCTTCCGCCAAACTTTTCCTGAACGACACTGAACTCACGTTCGTCGTAGAAGCCGCCGTGCGCATAACGGATGATACCGGAGGTGGGACCATATTTGCTCGCGGCTTGGAGCATCCGAAGCAGCGCAAACGCGCCAGCTTTCGGCCGCATGACGATGTTGGCACTTTTCTTGCCAGCCTTTTTGATGCGTTTGTCATTGCTCGCGGTGCTGTTTTTGAAGCCGGCACCACACTTGCGGAAGGCTGCGAGTGCTGTGTCGATGCACAAGTCATTGGTCTCGAGGCGGGCTTCGACTGTGACGGGAACATCTTCGGTTGGGAAGCGCAGGAAGATACTGTGTCGTGCGAGTGCTGCGCCGCGGCCCGTGCCGCCGTCGCCGTTTGCAAAGCCAATGGGCTTAAGGGAACTATGTGGATTGCTCATTTTTGGATTCTTACGTAGTGAAAAGACATTGATCAGAGATGATCTAGGAGTCTTTGGGCCTAGCAGGGTTTGGACCTGCAGTTTTCGTCACAAATATGACAATGAACTAAGCGGGATATTTCTACCACATGAGTTGCATTTCAGCAAGATTTTCATTGAAAAACCTATATCTACAGCCATGTATTATGCTATGATACACACAACCCACCTCGAAGATGGTCTCTAAAATACTCAAACTTTTTAATAGTGAAACGAGCAGTGTGCATCAGGCTGCTTTTTTGCTCGGTTTCTTTACACTGCTTGCACAGATTTTGGGATTGGTGCGTGATCGTGCATTAGCACATTTCTTTGGCGCAGGACTACAACTTGATATTTATTATGCGGCGTTTCGCGTGCCTGATTTAATTTTTGCCACTGCCGCATCGCTTGTGTCGATCTCTGTAATTATTCCTTTTATAAATAAAGCAGAAGAAAGAGCAGAACAGGCGGGCAAAAGTAGCAATAAAGAAGTGCGTAATATTATGGACTCCTTGTTTAGTTCTTTTAGTATTTTGATGATTGTCATTTCAATCATTGCATACATTGCGATGCCGTATATCACACGAGCGATTTTCAACGGCATTGGTGATGCGGCGGCAGTCGAGCAAATCATTTTCTTGTCTCGATTGCTTTTGCTCCAGCCAATCTGTCTCGGTATTTCAAATATTCTCGGGTCGCTCACACAGTTGCGCAAGCGTTTCGTGCTGTATGCGCTTTCACCGATTTTCTACAATGGAGCGATAATTGCAGGTATATTTTTACTTCGACCATTCATGGGAATTTCCGGTGTGGTTTGGGGTGTGATCATTGGAGGGCTTCTGCATTTTCTTATTCAGATTCCATTTATTAAAAAAGAGAATCTCATGCCGCGCTGGCAATCTCCGCACAAGATTGATTGGAAGTTGGTGAGCCAGGTTTTCAAATTATCAATTCCACGAACGCTCACACTATCTGCCTCAATGATCGAAATGGTGGTGCTTACAGCGCTTGCTGCGACACTAACCGTTGGCTCGATCTCAATTCTTAGTTTATCTTTCAATATCCAGTCGGTACCGCTTGGTATTATCGGTGTGAGTTATGCGCTCGCAGCTTTTCCGACTCTATCTGCGCATTTTGCTCGTGGTGAGAGGGATAAATTTTTGGCACAAATTACTGGAGCTATTCGGCATATTATTTTTTGGTCCATTCCGATCGCGGCATTCTTTGTTGTTTTGCGTGCGCAAATTGTGCGAACCGTGCTCGGTTCTGGAAATTTCAATTGGGATAATACACGGTTGACGGCGGCTTGCTTGGCGCTTTTCGTCGTATCGCTTGTAGCGCAAGGACTCGAACTCATTTTTATTCGTTCATATTATGCTGCAGGACAAACACGCAAGCCACTTGTTATCAATTTAATTTCTTCGCTCATTACTATTGTAAGTCCCATACTATTTATCTGGCTCTATCATGTCAGCCCTGCATTCGGTAATTTTTTCGCCAGACTATTCCGTGTAGAAGGAATTCCAGGAATCGAAATCCTGATGCTGCCACTTGGCTATACATTGGGAACTATTATCAATGCCATCGCATTTTGGGTTAAATTTGAGAAGGAATTCAGTAGAGGTGCGCTCATCAAAGCTACTTGGCATTCATGGATCGGCTCACTTGGAGCCGGTGTGATTGGTGGATTCTTTGCGTATATAGGGCTCAATATGTTTGATCAGGTTTTTGATCTAACAACGGTGCGCGGAGTTTTCCTACATGGATTTGTCGCGGGTATCCTGGGTCTAGTCGTTTCGATTCTCATTTTGAAATTACTAAAGAGTGAAGAAATGCACGAAGTCTCGGTGACTTTGCAAAAACGCATCCCTGCCATCAATATTTTTGGTGGCTGGTTTGGAAAAAAACCTGCTCCTGCTGATTTGTCGAAGACGGGAGATGTTTTGGTCTTGGAGCCGGATAAACTAGAACACTAAAATACAAAATAGCTTGCTGTCCTCGGTTTCGATAATGGTCACACGATCGTCCTGCGGAGGCAAGCTATTTTGTATTTTAGTGTTCTCTAAGAATGATGAGCCTTGTTCGATTATTGGTTCGGTGTCGCTGTATCAATGCTTTCTCTTTTCCTAATAATTCTACTCAGTAATCTAACTGTGATAAAGACAGAGAAACCCACGATAATCAGATTAACAATCGAGTTGATGAACGAACCCCATTTGATCGCGCCGTATGCGAATGAGCTGAAATCTGGCTTGTGGAAGAAGTTGGCAATGGCACCCATGATGATGTCTTTCACTAATGAATCCACCACGGTATTGAATGCGGTACCGATTACAACACCAACAGCGAGATCGATGGCATTACCTTTTGCAATGAATTCTTTGAATTCTTGACCGAACTTTTTTGCTTTAACTAATTTGTCTTGGATGGGCATTGTGATTTTGTGAGAAAGAAAAACGTGGCCAAAAGATTTAGTTTGCTGGCGCAGGTGCGGTTGTACTTGCTGCTAATTCAGCCGCGATCATTTCCTTCAGGGTTTGTGCGGTCTGAACACCTACAATTGCGCTTTTGGCATTGAATACCAGTGTAGGGGTTGAAGAGATACCCATTCTCATGGCATCTGCATTGTCATTGTTCATGATATCTGTAACGAGATTTTTGAAACTTGCATCATCTAAGCGTGCGGTAAATTTGGTTACATCGAGCTTAATTTCCTTTGCGTAACCAATAAAGATTTCTTTTTGTTTTGCTTCACCTTGGCTGGCCCAGTCACTTTGCTTTGCAAATAAAAGATGTGCCATCTCGAAGAATTTGGCAGGATCTTGTTCACGTGCTGCAAATGCAGCCATGGCAGAGTTGATGGAGTCTGCACCGTGAATCGGGAGGAGGCGGAGGGCAAATGAAACTTGGTCAGCAGAAGATGAGGCGAGTGCTGCTTCGACATTCGGTGCAAGCATTGAACATGCAGGACATGCGAAATCTCCAAATTCTACGATAGAGACTTTTGCGTTTGATGAACCCTGAATAGGGGTTGTAGAAGAAACAAGGGTTGCTGGGTCGATTTTTACACTTGGCGCCTTCGGGCCACCCTTGGTCATAGCTAAGCCACCAAAGATAACAAGAATGGTAATAAGAACGATGATAGATATTACTTTTGTTTCAGAGCTCATATAATTGATTGATTAAGATAATTTGGATTAAGGATTAAAGGCGAATAAATCGGCAGTAGCCTCATTATTACGCGGGGTTTACGGTATTTGTTTCATTCATCCTAACATATCGGCGTTGTACGTACATCATGGTGATGATCACGGTAAAGGCAATAAATGCGAGCAGAGGGATGGTTACGAAACCAAAATATTCTATAAATTTTGTAGTGCACGATACGCCTGTACTACACGGTGAGATGGTGTCCGGAATGATTTTGTAATATAGAAGATTGTGATAAAGAGAGATAATCCAACCAATCCAAGCGAGCGGTAGTACGTATAAATATACTCTGGCGTCTTTTCTGAGGATTCCCACCATCAGAATGAGGACAAGGGGGAACATGAGGATTCTCTGATACCAACAGAGTACACAAGGAGGGAAGTGGGCGATATTGCTGTAATACATACTCCACAGGAATGCCACAATTGATTGGACAAAAGCTATATATAGGGCATAAGAACCAAGGCGATTCCAAAAGCTTTGTACCGGCATGCCGGCGGGTGTTGGGTTTTGCATGGGTGGTATTATAGCAAAACTTTACAAAAAACACCTTTTGCTCTATTATGCAAACTACTTGCATAATGAGAACCAATAAATATAAAGAAAAAATCATAGCCCTCTTTGGCACAGAGCACCTTCTTGGCCTTGATGATATTCGGGCGCGTTTACGCGATGCTGATTTTTCAACTGTTTTTCGAAATGTTGAACACCTTTTGGCAGAAGGAAAAATCAAAAAAGTTGTTATAAACAATAAGTATGTTTTGTATGAATTAGCAGATCACGCGCATGATCATTTTGTTTGTGATGATTGTGGAACGGTTGAATCCATTGAATTGTCGCATTCAGTTGGTCAACTTAAGGGTCGGCATGTCAGTGATATCACTGTGCATGGCACTTGTGATGTTTGTGTCGAAGTTCCGGTTCGCTGATTGCTTTGCTGTTATCAATACTATGACACCAGAAAAAATCTTTAAAAAAATCATTGCTCTCGACACCTTGACTCCAAGTGACAAGGTAAATGCTCTATTCACTTCGCTCGTAAATTATGTCACAGACTTTTCGAATCATTCTAGACAAAAGACTTTATCTAAGGCGAAAATTGCAAAGCTCCAAAATATATGCTCAAAAGCTGAGTATGAAATGGAAGTGTATTGGGCCAAGCGCATCATATCGGGTGAGTACGAGCTTAAGGATTTTCCATATTATCAAAATTATGTGGAGTTAACGCGGGTTGAATGGGCAGCATTGAAATCTTGTCACGATCACGCACATCACAATGTTTTATTTGTAGGCAGTGGCCCTTTGCCCATGACCGCGATCATTCTCGCCACTCTGCATAATACTAGTGTAACTTTGGTTGACAGTGACTTGGAGGCCGTACGGCTCTCAAAGAAAGTCATTAATACACTTGGCCTGGGACAACAAATTAAGATTATGCATGGCGATGCGGCGGGGTTCAAAAAATACCATAACTTCAATACGATTTTTATTGCGGCGCTCGTGGGTGATTCGGCAAAGGGCAAAATTGAAATTTTTGACAGTATAAAAGAAAACTTGGCAGACCATACACACATCATCACTCGATCGAGTTGGGGTAAAAGAAAACTGCTGTACCAACCTTTACCCAAAAAAGTGTACTCAATGTTTAGCCCGATTCTGGAAATCGTGCCTTACAATAAAATTGTTAATTCAGTAGTTATTTTCAAGTATGAAAAAAATGACCATGAATAATATTTTTATCGAAAGGTTAGATCTAGATACAGAAAAAGGCAAAGAAGAGATTGCTGCTGCGAAAGCCTTCATGCTGAAAATAATAAAAGATGATTTTGGCTATGATTTTAATCCGAAATGGCATGATGACATTGTGCGTTTAGAGGAAGTGTATATGCCAGACACGCGTAGTTGCGTATATGTTGCTAAATTAGATAATGAAATTATTGGCACAATTGCTTTGCGCCCTTATGATAAAAAATACCCAGAATTCATGGAGCGTTATGACGGTGCGGGTACAGCCTCGATCTGGCGTCATTATATAGCGCGAGAGTATCGTGGCCAGGGTATTGGTACCGAACTTTTATGTGCAGCCGAAGAATTTGCTCAATCTATGGGCTATAAAACTATTTATCTGCATACGCAAAAGACCATTCCGGGTTCATTGGAATATTGGCAGGCAAAAGGTTATATAAAAGTTTTAGAGGCAGAGGATGACTTGCAAACAGTTCATTTGGAAAAAAGTATATAAACTCTATGACCCATTTCATTCATCGTCATAAAAAAGCTTGGATTTTCTCTTTTCTCTTTACTATTATTTTCGGATTATTTGGCTTTACATTTGATGTAGGTGCACAGGAATTGCAGGCAGATGAGGTGTCATTGGTAAAAGCACAGCTCATCAAGGTGGCATCAACTACTGAACAAAATGTCCCTGGTACTGATGTTAAACAAGTATTCCGGACGATCGAAGTCCGCATACTTGAGGGTGATTATAAAGGCGACATTGTCTTTGTTGAAGATGATCACCTAAAGACTAAGCCCGGTGATAAGTTTTATCTACAGGTTACTAAGCATGCGGACGGGCAGACTCAATATGCATCTGCAGAAGCCTATCGAGTTAATTGGCTTGTTATCTATTTTATTATATTCATCGTATTGACGGTGGTCTTTGGTGGCATGCAGGGTATACGCGGTCTACTTAGCTTATTTGCCAGCGTCTTTGTTATCTTTTATTTGTTTTTGCCACAATTGGCTGGTGGCACATCACCGCTCATTATTTCGATGATAGTTTCAGGGATTATTATCGTGCTTGGATCTTATGTGACGCATGGTTTCAATCGAACCACGAGTTCTGCGGTAATCGGTATGATCTGTACGGTTTTGATAACTGGATTAATGGCTTTGCACGCGATGTTTGTTTTAAGGTTCACAGGTGTCTCTTCAGAAGAAGTTGTGTATCTGACATTCAATACTAATGGAGCAATTGATCTACATGGATTACTGCTCGGAGGAATCATGATTGGTTTACTGGGTATTCTATACGATGTTGCTATTGGTCAAGCTATTATTGTGGAGGAATTATTGCGCTCGGCCCCGCATTTATCTATCAAGAAAATTTTTGAAAGAGCTATCCGGATTGGGCGCGAGCATATCGGCGCATTGGTAAATACTTTAGCTTTTGCGTATGTTGGAGCCTCTCTACCTTTATTACTTTTGTTTTACACTTCTGATGCCGCTGGACCGCTTGCCATTCTGAACAGAGAAGATATCTCAACTGAGATTATTCGAACACTGATCGGTTCTATTGGTCTTGTGCTTGCTGTACCAATCACAACAATGCTTTCAATTATTATGCTTCGTGGTAGGGTAAAGTATCATGAATCTGATGGGGAGAAAAAAGAAGATCATGGTCACGCACATGCGCATATACATTCACATGGAAAGCATATTCATTAATTAATTTTTTATGGAAATATCATTTATGTACGGATTCATCAGCATTGTCGTCGTTAGCCTCATTTCATTTGTTGGTGGCGCACTCTTTCTCATATCAAGAGAAAAACTCAGCCGTATTTTACCCTATCTGGTGAGCCTCTCAGTGGGTGCATTGCTCGGAGATGCAGCCCTACACCTATTACCCGAAGCTTTTGAAAGTGCTGCATCTGCGACATGGGTCGGTGTCTCGATCCTTATTGGCTTTTTTATTTTTCTATTACTTGAACATGGTTTGCACTGGCATCATTCGCATGGAGAAAATGAGGAAGAGCATGATCACGGCCATCATATCGGCCCACTCGTGACAATTGCAGACAGTGTCCATAATTTTATCGATGGTATTATCATCGCCCTAGGATTTAGTCTGGGAATTGAGATTGGAATTGCTACAACAATTGCAGTTATCTTGCATGAAGTGCCGCAGGAGATTGGGGATATTGGCCTCCTCATGTATGCGGGCTGGTCAAAAAGAAAAGCACTCTTTTTCAACTTTATTTCTGCCTGTGCCGCTATTCTCGGATTTCTCGTCGTTTTCTTATTTGAAAAAAGCTCACATCTATTCACGAATTATTTACCATACTTGCTGGCCGTTGCTGCCGGAGGGTTCATATATATAGCGGGGGCGGACCTGATTCCCGAACTTCGACGAAATCACAGGAAGGCTTTCGCGGGGCATATTATGGTTATTTTGGTGGGTATTATTGCCATGCTCGCTTTATTGTTGCTTGAATAGGAAATTCAGCTTTTCTTTATTAAAATTTGATCAAAAATTCATAACTTAATGTTATACTATTTTCACTATGGTAATAATTTACAGCACGCCCACTTGCACATACTGCAAAATGGCAAAAGAATATTTTACTCAGCATAATGTAGCCTACGAGGAAATCGATGTGGCTGCAGATCCGGTTAAGCGCAAGGAAATGATCGACAAAAGCGGTCAGATGGGCGTTCCGGTTATCGAAATTAATGGTCAAATCATGGTTGGATTTGATGAGGAAACATTAGCATCGCTTCTTGCTGATTCTGGAACAGGAGCGACTCCTGCGCCTGCTGTCGAAGAGGCAAAATAAAATATAAATTATATATGAAAAAAGCGATAGTCTCGATTATAGTTTTAATTGTCGTAGTTGGAGCAATCACTGTGTATGCAACACAAGATGCAAAAAGTGATAATTCAGCTCAGCAAGCAAATGTGGGAGCTGTTACCGTGAAAGATATGGCAGCAGATACAAATCAAGTTAATAATTCATCAAATACAAATATGGAAAACGCAAATGTGGCACAAAATGGAGATATGGTTTTCGTTCACTATACTGGAAAGCTAACCGATGGTACGAAATTTGATAGCTCGGTAGATCGAGGTCAGCCATTTGGATTCATGCTCGGCTCAGGTATGGTTATCGCTGGTTGGGACAAGGGGGTTCTCGGAATGAAGATTGGGGAAAAGAAAACTCTCACAATTGCACCAGAGGATGGCTATGGGGCAACTGGCGTGAAGAATCCTCAGACAGGAGAAGTTGTCATTCCTGCGAATGCGACATTGGTTTTTGATGTTGAGTTGATTGATATTAAACGATAAGAAAAATAAAAAGCTTTCTTTGTACTGTCCTCGGTTTCGATTATGGCAACATAGTCATCCTGCGGAGGCACTTAAGGAAGCTTTTTATTTTTTTCTAAAAAAGCCAGCTTCTTGGTCTCCTGAGGATATTTTGGTAGTATCTATAAGAATCCTTGCCGCCGTCGTTCAATGGATAGGACTATTCTTTCCTAAAGAATTAATGCAGGTTCGATTCCTGCCGGTGGCACAAATAAAAATACGCCGTAAGGCGATTTTTTATTTGTGCCACGGAGCAGGCCAACTGCTTGGCCTGCGCGCAGGAATCGAAAAGGTTCTCCTTTATTTTCGAGAATGGAGCGTAGCGAGATTGGAGAAAATAGGGAACCTGTACTGGTCCTGTAAGGACCGATTCCTGCCGGGGGCACAATTTTAAACAGAGTTTGCTATACTATACCCATGAATATCCTCGTAATCGGAAGTGGCGGCCGTGAGCATGCCCTGGTCTGGAAACTGAAACAAAGTCCCAAAGTTGAAAATATTTTTGTCGCACCAGGAAATGGTGGCACTGCGCAAATCGCCACAAATATTCCTTGTGTCTATACTGACGAAATTCTTCTTTGGTTAAAAGACAATCCGGTTGATCTCGTGGTCATCGCTCCTGATAATTATCTCGCAGAAGGCCTGGCCGATGAATTGCAAACACTTGGTATCCCTGCATTTGGCCCGACCCGAGCAGCTTCAGAAATTGAATGGTCTAAATCGTTTGCCAAAAAGTTTATGAAAGAAGAAGGGATTCCGACAGCAAGGTATGAAATTTTTTCAAGTCTTGATGAAGCGAACGAATATGTAAAACATCAGCAATTTCCGCTCGTTATAAAAGTAAGTGGTCTGGCGCTAGGCAAAGGTGTGGCAATTGCGAAGGACCTCGAAGATGCACATCGTATACTTCAGGAGGTGATGGGTAATAAGATTTTTGGTGATGCTGGCAATGAAGTTGTGATTGAAGAATATTTATACGGTAAAGAATTTTCAGTTCATGCTTTTTGTGATGGTGAGACTGCGGTACTCTTTCCTTCTTCTCAAGATCATAAAAGGATTGGAGAAGGGGATCAAGGTCCGAATACTGGCGGTATGGGTACAGTTGCACCTTTGCCTTGGGTCACGGCTGAGAACATGAAAGAAATTGAAGAAAAAATCGTGAAGCCTACTCTTGCAGCTCTCAAAAAACTAGGTCGACCATTCAAGGGTTTATTGTATCCAGGAATCATGCTGACTGAACAAGGTCCAAAGGTTATTGAATTTAATGCGCGTTTCGGAGATCCAGAAGCACAGTCATATATGCGGCTTCTCGAAACAGATCTTGTGGATATTTGTATGGCGTGTATAAATGGCACTTTGGCCTCACAAGAAATTACTTGGTCTACTAAATATGCCTGCTGTGTCATCTGTGCCTCAGGTGGTTACCCGGTCTCATATGAAAAGGGGAAAGAGATTCATGGCCTTGATGCAAAATTTAATCCCGACGTTCTCATTTTCCACTCTGGAACAAAATTTGATGAAAAAAATAAGCAGTTCATAACTGCAGGCGGACGAGTATTGGGTATCACAGCAATTGGCGATTCTCTCTCTCAGGCATTGACCAAAGCTTATGCCGCGATCGAATTAATTTCTTTTGAAAAGATGCAGTTTAGAAAAGATATCGGAAGAAAAAGTTTGTAACTCGAGTTGTATTTAGTTTGTGGTCTATTTAATTGCGTAAAAAAGGGGAAAGAAAACCCGAGCGCGTGAGCGCTCGGGCCTGCAGTTTGCCGTTTCCGGCTACTTGCTGATTCCTTCATGGCGATGGTCCAATCGCCTGTGGGTCGGGTGACCACTCGAGTCGTGCCAGAAGTTTAGGAGGCGCACCTATGGAGCTTGGGAGGCTCCACATGTACACATCTTCTGCTGGCAGGTAAACCGGAGTGGGCGAGTAGCTCGGATCGGGTGAGCTCGGGCGGTTAAGCCAGGTCGTCCCGTTAGCGGACAAGAGTTTGAGGGTGGCGAATCGGGCGAATCCACCCCTGAACTTAATGTTGCCGTGGGCTCCGGCTTTGGGCGGCGTCATGGAGACGAACGTTGGACGTTCGAGATCCACGACCTTGTAAACGAAGGTGACGTTGGCTTCTCCGTTGTACGTCACGTCGTTCTTCGTTCCGGTGTACCTCACGGTCCACCTAATTACGATGCCTTCATTCAGCCCAGGTGCGGGTGTTGATCCACCCCAGGTGACGCGCTGCTTGTTTATGAGCAGCGTTCCGGCATCTGTCACCGTCGTGGTGGCGATTGGCGAACCTTGGACGCTCTTTGTTATACCAGAGCATCCGGCGCCCGAGAGCATGGAGACTGCTGGTCGAGCGTTTGGATTCTGTTCGTGGGTGTAGATGACGGGAATCACCTCCCCATTGTCAACGAGTGTCTCTATGCCGGTCAGGACATTGAGTCGGGATACGCGACAGACCGTCTCAGTTGTACGGATTGTCGACAGTGTCGTCGGAAAGTCGTTGATGATGGGTGAGATCCCGAATCCTAGTCGGAACCCGCTGAAACGGGCTGCGGCCTCGGGTGGGACGGCGATTTCTAGCGTCTTCGGGCCAACTGATCTGAGATCGTATGCCATGACGTCCGAGCCCCCGGTAGGGGTCTCGACTTTCATGTGTCCGATCACAAGGGAGAGGGCTTCCTCTGACGCTTGCGTTGTCTGTCCTGCAATGAGGACGGCGGCGAAGAACGCCGCAATTTTACTTGCGGTCTTCATGGTTGTTGTGGGTGGTGGTGTTTGCTGAATTAAAAGGGTTGACGGGAGGTTTTCTTCTTATCCAAATCGGTTGGACAAAAAGTTCTTATTTAAAAGAACCTCTTGGAATCGTCATGTGTAGCCAATTCAAATGTACAACTTTTTATCCCTAGAGTCAACCTTGACTTGTACATACATCTACGCACTCCTGGGCCTTATAATAGGCCTTATATTGAAGGTGTAAGATGGTCCTGTGGATAACCATTTGCTGTGGTAATATCAGATGATGTCAGAAATAATCATAAAACCTCAACCAGACTATGAACTCATTGATTCGGGTGATGAAATGAAATTGGAAAGATACGGTGATGTGGTTCTGGTGAGGCCAGATCCACAAGCTTTGTGGCCAAAAAAGTTAGAAGAAAAAGTGTGGCAAAAAGCCGATGCAACTTTTGTCAAAGGTGGTCATGATAAGAAACACGACAGTGGTGATACTAAAAGTGAAAATGGGAAATGGAATATTTCCTCTCAATTTAAATCTAAATTTAAAGATGCTGATTCTTTGAATTGGCCAATAGCGCTGGGTTCTATCAAGCTATATGCGCGACTTACACCTTTTAAACATACGGGAATTTTTCCTGAACAATTATCTAATTGGCAATGGTGCGAAGAGATCATAAAAAAGAATACTGATTCAACTGCTGGCAAGAAGCCAAAGGTTCTTAATCTATTTGGATATTCAGGTGGTGCGAGTATTGCCTGTGCAGCGGCAGGTGCCGAAGTGACGCATGTGGATGCTTCTCGTGCCGCAATCACTTGGGCAAAAGAAAACATGCTTCTTACTGGGCTCGGTGAGGATTCCATCAGATGGATTCTTGAGGACGCCGTTCAGTTTATCAAGAAAGAAATACGTCGCGGAAATACATATGACGCCATTCTCATGGATCCACCAGTTTTTGGACGGGGAGCCAAAGGTGAGGTGTGGAAGATCGAACGAGATTTATTGCCCCTTCTTGAAATGTGTTACCAGTTATTATCAAAAGAGCCACTATTCTTTATTCTCAACGGATATGCTTCTGGATATTCTGCAGTATCGTATGCAAATAATCTCGCTTTTCTATCGGCGAAATATGGAGGGGCTGTCGAGTACGGCGAGTTACTTATTGAAGAAAGTGGAAGTACAAATCGATATCTCCCATGTGGAATAGTGGCACGGTGGAAAAGTTGAGATTTCTGTTAATAGCAATGTATACCCGTGAGGGTGTATAATTTAGAGGCTGAATCAATTTAATTATTTGCCTCTCAATATATGGCCCATCATTTAAAAAAGTCATTCGCAGCGCTTACGCTTGCTCTTTTTGTTTTAATTCCGACACAGAATATTTTTGCACAGACGACTCAAACACCACCTCTCCAAGATTCACCGAGAACTCGATACGATTTGATGAGTTGTCCAAATGCTAGAGCCGGTACTGTTAATGTTCGTATCTCTTCGTCAGTAATCACGGCTATTACGGGTACAAAGGCTGAGTTTCAAAGTGAGATCTACAATGCAAATAATTATCCTCTTACCAAAGTTTCTGTACTGGTCAGAATAATAAAGGTTGATAATAATCCGTCTTTCAATCTTGAAGGAGCCGATATTATCGATGAATTTATTGCAGTCAAGGATGTAAATATACAAGGTAGAAGTACGGTCAAGTCAGCTTTCTCGTGGCAGGTGCCACTATTTGCGGAGTCGGGTAAATATGTAGCACTGCCTTTTATCATCTCTGAGCAGCAGGCGAATATGGTCGTTGGTCATATATTTGACCAACCAAATGGTACAGGTTTCTCTTTTCCTATCGTAGGGCAAAAAACATCGATGCGCTTTGAGCCACTCGCATCTGAGATCAATGGGACATCATACAAACCCACACCTCAGCTTAAAAAAATAAATAAATTTGAAGACGCTTCGATTACTACGACACTTTCAAATCCTACAGCAAAAGAAATGAATGTGCCGGTTGTTTGGAAGTTATATGCCTGGAATTCTTCTGGCCAGCAAAATCTAATTGAAGAAAAAACAGAAGTGGTTCACATCGATGCTAAAAGCAAGGTTAAGGTCAAATATACGGCTTCAAATTACGAACACCCATTGTATGAAGTGGTCGCAGAGGCTAAATATAAAGATACTAAATCAATAATAAAAGTAGAGTTTGCTCGCCTAGGTATAGACGAGGTGGATATAAATTATCTCGCAGTAGATAAATTCCCACTAAAAGCTGGTCAAGAGACGAATGTTTTTTCTTGCCTCAGATATTTTGAAAATGTTAGCAATTCTCCGGATTCAAAGACCGTCATTACTGTTCAGGATCGTAAAGGAAATATTATTTTTACAAAAGAACAGGTGGGTACATTATCAAAAGATTTACTCTATGGCAAAAATTCATTCATCCCGGAAAAGGATTACGATTATTTCACAGTCAAACTAAATGTTTTTCAGGACAATAAACTGATTGCAGATCAGTCGATTGTATATGATTGTAAAAATATATCTGAAGGATCATGTAAGCAGGGTGCCGGAGATTCATACCGGAATATAATTGCCATATCTATCCTAGGATTATGTGCGCTCATTTTGATAGGCATCCTTCTCAGAAAGAGATTTGCAAAAGTTGCTATTTTCTTTTTCGTCTTCGCAATGTCTATGGGTACATATGCTGTCGTAGACGCCCGATCGGTGTCTGGTTATGTATCAGATAAAGTCAGGGTGGAATTACTTGTTCCTTATAATGATGGCATACCATTTCAGTATTGGCCATGTATAGGTGCACATTATACCGTCAAGGTAACAAGGGAAGATAATCCAAATGCAGAATTTGACGATATCTCAATGTTTGGAACACCGCCTGATCCTGCAATATCTGTTGGAGAAAGAATCAAAGTAGAATTCTTGCCAGATGACGGGCAGACCTGGTGGGATGAAGGAAAGCGTATCACATTAAGCATGGGTAATTCAGGGCCAAATCTCTGTCTTGATCAGTATGGCTTTCCGACAACAGGACCATACCTAGGTTCATGGGTTGCGGGTGCGGGTTATCCTCCAGGTTGGTACGACAGCATGACCGAAGTTTACCCAACGCATTATGTTGGTACCGTCATGGATCTTCCGGTTGGTCCAGGGAACCCATGGGGTTGGGATGAATATCATAATTTTTTTCTAACCATGCCGTTCACTGCTGAGCCACCTAGCTGGACACTTCATAATATAACAGGTATGACTTGTGATCCGTTGGATCCCGCAACCAAGAGTACCTACTGTACAATGACGACTCCTGGCATTGCGACTATCTCACTTAAATTAGGGCAAACCCTCGGAAGATTTTATTTTACTTATCAAGAAGATCTGGGAGGGGGCTATAGTCCAATTTTTCCAAGTACACCTGCGGTTTTCCAACTTGTACCTGGGGATGGAAGCATGACAGGTGGTAACGTCGTAATCCCTGAAGTATGGGCTCATTATGATATTGATGTTGGTGACACATGTCCCGGAAATGCTGCCCCGTCTCTTCCACAAATATCAGGTCCGACTACGGGGCTAATCGAACAGTCTAATGATTTCTCTTTTGTCTCAACTGACGCCAATAACGACGGTGTTAAATATTTGATTGACTGGGACAATGACGGTTTTGCAGATGTTACTGTTCCTGCGAGTGGTTGGGAATCACAGGGTGTTTCTGTCACTGCGTCAAAAGCTTGGGCTGGTGTAGGTCCACATACATTCAAGGTCAAGGCATCGGATGCTTGTGGATCTTCAGCCTGGGCTGAATATACAATTACATTAAGTGAAGGTGCAACAGCGCTCTCTTGTTCAGCTTCACCTAATCCTGCATCTCTTAACTCGACCGTGAATTGGGCTGGTATCGTCTCACCAAGTGACACAACTACATATACGAGCTGGGCTTGGACAGGGGATATAACGGGCAATAGTCAGAATGTAAGTACTACATATTCTTCACCAGGTACTAAGAATGGTCATCTGGTCGGAACTCATGCGGATGGAACGAAGACTGCGGATTGTTCAGTCAATGTTTCGACATGTACCCCAAAGTCTCCTGGTTGTCCAACTTCTTGTGGTGCTGCAGCTGGAGTTGGTACTGTTTCGGAAGGAGGTGGTCTGACTACGGGATCAGCCCTTTGTGCTGATGGTGCCACATATACTTCTGGTAGTTTGAATCCTGCTTGGTCTTGGACTTGTCGTGGTCCTTGGCAAAATAATACAGAGAGCTGTGTTGCATCTTGTACCCCTGGAACTTCTTATGACGCCTTGACTGGTTCATGTAGCAGTGCACCTCAAGACTGGTGTGTAAATATTCCAGGACTTCAAAGCGATCCAGCACCTTATACTATCGTTGACGGTAACTGTGTCTTTAATGCGGCTCAGATTGAATATTTCAGATTTAATCCAGATATTGCCAGCAGTCAATGTCCCGCTTACTGGGACACGACACTTGGCGAAGGTCTCACCATGTCTTGTATGATTGGAAATACAAATGTAGCAAATGAACACTTGGCAGGAACTGGAGCAAATCAATTGTTTGCATCAGGCAAAACACATACGCTTTCATGCAATGTCTATGACACAGAAAGTACATTGGTTGCAGTCCTTAACTCGCGTGCAAAGTGTAATCGATTGGGCGATGTGATCGAGAGATAGTTTAGAGGTATACGAAAAGAAAGGTTTAAATAAGGGGCTCGGTCACGAATCACTAAGTCTTTTTCTTCGCTACACTTGAAAAAGCCCAAGTGTTCGCTGTCCTTACAGGACCAGTACACCTTTTGGATCTTTTATTTCACTTCGTTCATAAAAGCTCTCAAAAGGTTTTACGCTTTGAGTGAAACTCAAGGCTCACCCGGCTCGCCTGTCGCAAAGCGACATGACTCCGCCTTTCTCGCCCGGACGCAAGCCAAGCAGTTGGCTTGCTCCACTCGGCACAAAATACAAAAGCACCCAGATGGGTGCTTTTGTATTTTGTGCCGAGGGCCGGGCTCGAACCGGCGACCCCATCCTCTTCAGGGATATGCTCTACCAACTGAGCTACCTCGGCAAGCGAAGGTTTGTGAGAAAGTTTACTTTCTCACAATACCTGAGCGCCGCCGAGGGAAGCTACTGCTTACCTTGGCAGACTCGGGTTAAGTACCTACTCGAATTTTATATTTTGTATTCGGATTTATCTTTCCTGAAACCTAAAACTGTTTGAAGAGATCAGTTATACCGTTTCCTTGCGTACCAGAATTTCCACCACCCAAGAGTTTTGAGTATGAATCAACGACTGTATCGAGAAACGGCTGGATGAAGTAAAAGGCACCGATAGAGATACCGATGATAACCACCCATTTAACCACGTTCACAACCATATTAATTCGCGCTCTTCGGTAGATACCTTGGAGCATACGGCTGTTTTCCTGGGCTAGGGTTTTTAGCTCAGCAATCTCATTTTTCAAACCTTGGATTTCCGAATCCATGGCCTAGATACTAGCATATAAAGCCTTTTGACTCAATCCTCTAAGAAAATAAATGGCAAAAATAAAAGCGACCAGTTCCGATCGCCTTTATGTTTACTGAGAGTCGGGGGGAGTCTACAAAGACTTAATCTTGAGCTTCGTCTGTCGCCCCTTATCAATTCGAGGCAAGGTGAGGGTGAGCATGCCATCTCGCTCGATAGCTTCAGACTGCTCAATGTCTACTTCATGTGGTAATTCGACGGTTCTTGAGAAAGAACCCCAATATAATTCACGGTGGAAATAGTTTTCATCTGCAATGCGGTGTTCTTCCATTCTTTTGCCTCGCAATGTCAAAGTGTCTCGAGATAGGGCAATATCAAGGTCCTCCTTTTTTACACCAGGGATCATGGTTCGAATAATAATAGAATCGGGAGTTTGATACATATCTATAGAAAGCTCTCCTTCATCTCCCTGTTCGTCTGCCCATGTTGAGCCAGCTGTTCCAAAGACGCCTCGGTTTTTTATCTGACCGCGTTCATTGTCGTTCTCTTCAGTGTCTTCTTCGTATTCAACCAATTCTTCTTCATCGTATCCTCGGCCGGTGATCTTATCCAAAAATGAGCGCTTCTTTTTTAGGTTCATAAATTGCAGATTAGTTTTTAGAATTTCTTTATAGTTTTTACGCGTTCGAGAGCCAGGATGAGAAGAACTGTAGTAATCCAGACAAATGAGAATATCAGAAATGTGCTCCCTTCGGTTGTAATAATTATAAAGTAGTTAAAGAGGGTGTGCAATACAGTTGCGGCGAGTAATCCGAGAATCCAATAAATCCCTTTTATCCATTTTGATTTATAATACGCATGTGCGATGAATACCGCGAGTGAACCAGAGGCCACGACATGCAATAAACTCGCGCCAAGGAATCGTAAATTGCCTGTCATAATAGATCCCATTGTGTCGCCTTGGAGTAGTGGGGCTAATAAGTAGAAGGTGTTTTCCATTGCGACGAATCCAAGTGCTGCGGTCATTAAATAAATAAAAGCATCAATTGGTTCATTGAAATAGTTTTTGAATCTAAGGACACAGAAATACGCAACCGCGAACTTGAATGTCTCTTCTAAAAACGCCCATAATCCCAGTGTGCCAAAACTATCAGGTGTTAGGCCGAATACAGAGGGGAGAAATTTTTGGAAAGGATATACGAGGAAGACGGCGCACATTCCAACGATGAATGTGAGTGAGATGATCCCTTTCGGTTCATCATGCTGATAGTTTTCATGCATCCAGAACCACATCCAGAGCAAGGAGGGCAAGACGCCGCCAATTAAAGCGTAGACGAACATTTCGACTACGAAGAAAGGAGATTTTGAAAGTCCTAAGAGTGATGCGGCCATCTTTCAATAGCTATCATACCATGGCGGCTTTCATCTCGCATTGCTTTTGGAAGCAATGACCAGATTTCTTGAGTGATATGAGGCATGAATGGATGTGTGGTAAGCAAAATTTCGCGCAAAATATGCAAAAGAGTTTGTGCGCGAGAAATCGCAGCTTGTTTTTTGAGCAGAACATCTGCAGGATCCATTTGGTCAGCTTCAATTATTTTTTCCGCTTCAGTTTCTACGCCGTCTATCGCATTTGCAAAACCGGGTTTCAGGATTGGTTTACTTTCCTCGAGGATTTTGTCTGCTAAAGTGTGCCAGATATAGTGATAGAGCTCTTCTGATGCTAGGTGAATACGATATTCGTCGAGATGTCCGGAAATACTTGCGAGCGTATCGTGCCATTCTTTGAGGACGGCTTGATCCTGCTCTGTTGGTCCGTCGGTTGCCACGAGATAATCAGTAAGGAAGAAATTCCTATCAAACTGTACATCTTTTGCATCAGGATTTTCATCAATAGCAGAAAGAATAAATCGGGTAATATTCCAGATCTTATTTCCGAAATGTTTATAGCCTTTAATTTTGGGTTCAGAAAGGGCGAGGTCGCTTCCAGGAGTGTTTCCTGCAATTAATCCCATTCGCAAGGCGTCCGCGCCGTATTTTGCAACCATGTCGACGGGGCTCACTACATTACCCTTTGATTTAGACATTTTCTGGCCCTTTGAATCATTCACCATTCCATGGAGATAAACTGTTTTGAAAGGAATTTCTTTTTTCAAATAAAGACCAAAAATTACCATACGTGGAATCCACTTGAAAATAAGATCGCGTCCACTTTCCATAACTGTTGTTGGGTGATATGTAGCAACATCTGTATTTTCTTTATTGTGCTGATATCCCAAAGCAAGCAAGGTCCATTGTCCTGATGAGAACCAGGTATCAAATGTATCTGTCTCTTCTACTAATTCTGTATTGTCGGTTGGGCAATGAGTGAGAGAGTCGCTGTCGAGAAAGCCTGCATTGCAGAGAGGGCAAATTTTTGCTGGAATTTTAATACCCCAAACAATCTGGCGAGAAATATTCCAGTCGATGGTATTCGTCATCCAATAAGCAAAAATCTTTTCATAATTATCCGGAACAAAAGTGATTTGCTTCGATTCGACTGCTTCGAGTGCAAGCTTTGCCAGAGGTGCCATTTTTACAAACCACTGGTCCTTTATTTGAGGCTCAATCTGTTTGCCACACTTATAACAGCAATTTACATTGTGGACGTATTCTTCATCGGTTTTTACAAGAAGCCCTTTTTCCTTTAATTTCTCTACAATCAATGGGCGCGCCTTATTGATATGGAGACCAGCAAGGTCGCCAGCAATTGGTAGGAGTTTTCCCTTGAAATCAATAACTTGCTCCATGTCCAAGTTATGTCGCTTTGCAATTTCAAAGTCCACTGCATCGTGCCAAGGGGTGATGGTCATTACGCCTGTCCCGAATTCCATATCCACCGCTTCGTCTTTGATGATTGTTGCTTTGATAGGTCCATTGATCCACTCTAAATCGATTTGTTCGCCATGCTTGTACTTAGCATATCGCTCATCATTAGGGTGCATTACTACGTATTTATCACCGAATTTTGTCTCAGGGCGAGAAGTTGCGATGACAAATGGTCCATATTGGAAATAGTAAAAAGGTTCTTTCTTTTCTTTGAATTCCGTTTCTACATCCGAGAGGGAAGTCTGATGTTCTGCGCACCAGTTGATGATTCGCTTGCCTCTGTAGACTAAATCGTCAGCGAACATTCTTCGAAATGTTTCCTGAACTTCTGTGATGACTTCAGGGTCGAGTGTGAATTTTTCTCGAGACCAGTCACAAGAAGTTCCAAGCATTCGAACGTCGGCCTCCATGTGCTTTTTATTTTCAATGGTGAAATCATAGATGCCTTTGTACAATTCTTCACGCGAAAGATCGAATCGTGTCTTGCCCTCTTTTTCTAATTTCTTTTCATATACAATCTGTGTCTCAAAACCGGCATGGTCGGCACCAGGAACATAAAGTGCGCGCTTACCTTGCATGCGTGCATAACGAGTAAAAATATCCTCGAGAGCCATAGTCAAAGCATGGCCCACATGAAGGCGGCCATTGGCATTTGGCGGCGGCATAATAATACAGAACGGTTCTGCGTTAGCATCGATATATCCTTTTTCAATCAAAACATCGGGATTATAAATAGAGGTCTCGGGTGTAGCGAGTTCGAGGGCTTGGATCCGGGGCTCGGTCTCAATTGGATCATAAGGCTTGAGAAGCTTTTCGGGGATATTGGGTTGCGAAGGCATAGTAGCGCTCATAATATCAGTTTTTTCGGCTTTTTTAAAGCTCTTCTGGAGCTCTGTTTTTTTCAGATATTTCTGTATAATTCATTGTATTAAAGAAATGTCAGAGATTTCGAAAAAGCTTTCTAAAAAAACTATTCTCATAATTGTCGCTGTAATAGCAGTGGTCGCTATTATCATTTCAGCGCATTTACTATTCACAAAAAATGAAGAAGTTGCTTTCTCGATAGGAACAGAAGGTGGTGTGCAAAAAGAAAACCAGGCTGTTGTGAAAGTGGTCGAGGGAATCTCTACAATGATCAAGGGAGAATTTTCAGAAAGAGCGAAAATTATTGCAAAAGAAAAAGATCAGGAGAAAGTTATTGACTCAGACAAATCGGTAATAGAAGAATTTAATTTTATTTTTGATGAAGAGCCAAAACAATAATATGAAATTCTCTCTGAAAAGAAATATTAAAAAAATAGTGGCTGGCGGTATTGTCTTTTGTACAATCACGGGGTTTTGTTTGCCTCATTTTGCGGCAGCACATCCAAGTGATGAGCTCCTCCATAGCTACTGCACCAGGCTTCTGGTATTTGAGGTGCAAAATTCCAAGAAAGTCATAGATATTGAACAGGCTTATACTACGAAGGAACAGGCTCGATTTAAAGAGTTGGAAGCCATTCGGGCTCGCCAGGTTAAGCAACTCGAAGCCTTTAATGCCGGTATAAGTAAAAAAGTTGCTGATACATTGAAAGAGGCAAGAGGGACCTCAAATGATGCCAATGAGATCGAAAAAATAACCCTGCTGGAATCAGAGGTTTCGGCTAGTCTAAAAAAACACGATCAGCAAATTAATGAAATTTTAAATATATATCGTTCTGGAATAAATGATGCGATGGTTGCCAGAAAAGCTTCTTTTATGACGGCGAAAGTGGCCTTTAAAAGCAAGGTGGCCGAGATTCTCAAGCAAAGCCAAGTCGATTGCAAAGCTCTCACAGATGTAAAAATTATTTTTAGCAATACTACTACCAGCCTGAAGGCAGCGCACGAAGTTTTCAAGGGCAAGATTGCACGATTGGGTACACCGACTTCTCTTTTTCAAAAACTTACATCCACTCGTGATGCAGCAATAGCTAAAGCTGATGAAGAGCTTTTTGCAGAACTAGATAAAGCCGTTGCAGATTTTAAGGCCCGAGAATAAAATAAAACGAATATGAATATATTCAATAAGAATGGCTTGAAAAAAGTAGTGCTTACAGCGTGTTTCGGTATCATGTTTCTGACTGGGGGAGGAACTGTATATGCTCACGAGCTTTTACCAAAAGCTTTGGTGGAATATATGGAAAAGAATCCAAATGCTACGCCGGAGGAAATCCAAGCTTATGTTCGCGATAATGCACCTGAATTTGCCGAAAAATATAAAGATAAGGAGGCGGTGGTTAAAATTCTTCGAGGTCAGAATACTAATTTTCTGGATAATGCCTGGGATTTCTTGAAACTCGGCGTGCATCATATTTTGTCGGGCCTTGATCATATTCTCTTTGTCCTCTCACTGCTTCTCGTTTTCGTTTCCGCGAGAGAAATTCTCAAATTGACACTGACATTTACCGTCGCACATAGCATTACTTTGATTTTGGCGGGCGCGAGTATTATTACACTGAGTCCTCGGATAACAGAGCCGATTATTGCCTTATCGATTGCATATGTGGCGATTACGACCGTCTATTTAGCCCAGAAAAAAATCAGGGGCAGGAATATATTTTCTAGCGAGAAGGCCAAAATGGCTACAGTCTTTTTCTTCGGACTATTCCATGGTTTGGGTTTTGCAGGATTATTGCAAGAAGTACATGTCCCTCAAGGAAATTTTGTTTCCTCTCTGTTTTCTTTTAATATCGGAATTGAATTAGGGCAATTAATTATTGTGGCAATTGCTTTGCCGATTATCTTTTGGGCAAGAAAAAAGACTTGGCACCCTTTGATTATCAAAATAGTCGCAGCAATCATAGGATTGCTAGGAATTATCTGGGCGATTCAAAGAATTTTGGGATAAGGATTAAAGATTTCGGGCCACTCCAGGCTCTCTCGGGCCGAGATTTGTCACTTATTTTCGATATCTTTTACTTCCCGTACCGCTGCGTCAGTTCACGTTTGATTTCGTGCTCCGCTTTTTGGCGATTTCGTCCATCGAGTATTCCAATTGCCATGACACCGTAGCCAATCTCCTTGAGGTAAAGCGGTATAACAGGGAAGAGTATTTCGCTCGCAATATCTGTAAAAAACTAATCAGTTATAAGAGCGAAATATTCATAGTCAGGAAAGCTGGTCTTTTGATTCGGAAAATTTTAAACCTAAAAATTGGTCAAGATAATAAAGTGGCTCATAGGGCTATATTTTTCAAATGTTAAGACTTGAAAGGTTTGCTGGGTCAGAGGGTGAATGTTCAAGAAAATCAATACGAGGGTTGCTACTCCAAATATAGGGGGGCGGGGTTTTTCATTCATCTCTATAATAAGAGGGATTAAGCCCTGGGGCAAGAGTGTGGTATTTTCCACAAAAGTATAGGGTGTAGGGTGTATCGTAATTGTCAAAAAAAAGATATAATATGTATTACATGATCCCGATTCCTGGTATGCCAGCGCCTGAACATGGGCATGGCTTCTCTGCACAAAATTTCCCCAAAAAACAATTTTCGGCAAAAAAAATAGCCGGAGTTATTTTATTTGGCTTGGTTGCTATTCTTGGTATTTTGCAAATTCATAAGCAGGTATCAGCAATCGCAACTACCATTGCTGTCATGTCTGATGGTGGTGGGTCTACTGCGCAACAAATGATCGATGATTTGGATCAAATCCTTTTGCAAAAATTGTCCGGTTGGAATATTGATGCGGTCGGATGGAACGGAGATATTGGGTATGACACACTAGGGTCAGGTACTTCATCTGTGGCTTTTGCGGTTGGAGCTTATGACTCATCGACTGCTGGTGTGGCGGGTATTCCACTCTTCCTTGCAGAAGGTAACCATGAAGCGGAGAATGCTGCCGATGTCCTCCGGCTTAGACAAATGTATACGCGATATCAAGGCTATGCGACAAGTTCGGTTCATGGCCCTCTAGGGTGGAACTTTTCTCAAATGCCGAATGCGTATTCTTCGACAACAAACTATGCATATGATATCGGTGATATCCGTGTAATTGTTGTAAACCAGTATGCTGCAACTACTAGTGATGCGGTAAATACGACAGGTAGGGTTCACGAACAGGTTTTCGAATGGATTAAGAGCGAAATTAAGAAGACAACCAAACAGCACATCGCGGTAATGGCCCATGAGCCGGCGTATCCGGTGCCTTCTCAAGTAAGCGGAAACCATATCGGCGATTCCCTTGATGCAGATCCTGCAAACCGAGATAAATTTGTAAACCTTCTTGCATCGTATGGTCAGATTAATCATTTCGTAGGTCATACACATATTGCTGATTTGTACGAAATGAAAAACACTACTGCGGGTGTGAATGGTGATGCCCGAACAACAACGACGTCACTGGATGGAGGTATCTGGGAATTAGACTCCGGAGGATTTGGTGATAAGGCTCCGGGTGGTGGTGGACAGCATACATATCCTGGAATCGGTTATTTGCACACAAATTCAGCTAACTGGGGAGACTATACATTGATGCTTGTATATGGAGAGGGTTCGCCTCAGTGGGCCGCTCCCACCTCGGAAACCGTAGGTATCAGCAACCTGACTAGACAAATTTTGGTAAATACATGGCAAGGTGCTGGTACAGGAACCTCATCAAATGGATTATTTGATATGAGTTATTATGTCGATTATACAGATGCTGTGGCTGCAAATCCTGACTGGTCTGCGAATAATTCCGGAAAGTGGTGGGAGCCTGCATTTAGTACTACGACTGCAGGATGGACCAGTGGCGAGTTAGGTGTTGGGTATCGAACTGATGCTGCTGCGCCGCAGTGGATAAATAAGCCGATTGATGCTTTTGGTGGTCTTGCAACCACCACTCCGCAGGTATATAGCATCATGCAGCGAATAGTTTTCCCTGCGACCACAACCTCTTCATACGGTAATATGACTCTACACCTTGACGATGATGATGGTGTAATGGTTTGGCTCAACGGTACGCTCATTTTGAATAGTACAAATGCTTCTGTGACCGCACCAACAACAGGAAGCGGAGCTGAATATTTTGATAAGGTGCAAACTAATACCTCAAACGGTTGGGTAGGAACATCGATTAGTCCGACATTTAGCACGGTCGATATATCTGCATTCAAAGGCTCATTGGTTAATGGGCAGAATACATTGGTGGTTTGGAATATAAACGGAGGAAGCAGTACGTCAACCGACCTAGGCGTCGCTGTTCGATTATCGATTTCAGGTGCAGTTGACGCTATTGCTCCAAATATTTCAAGTGTTGCTTCTACAACTCCCACCGTGAATACAGCAACGGTGTCTTGGACGACAAATGAATCATCTGATTCACAAGTTGAGTATGGTTTAACGAGCACCTATACGGCATCAACTACACTGGATACAAACATGGTTACAAGTCACTCTGTAAATATTTCAGGTCTTGCAACTTCAACTACGTATCATTTCCGCGTGATATCAAAAGATGCTTCGGCTAATAGAACAAACTCTACGGATTATACATTTACCACACCTGCGTCAACCCCGTCAGCTGCCACAACTACTTTACGAGAAGGGCAAAATGGGTATACAGGAATGACGGATACATATCTGAACGCAAGTTCTACATATACCAATAACGGGACAGCTACCACTATGCTCATTGACGGTGCTGCACCATTTGCAAACGGTTTAATGAAATGGGATGTATCGTCAATTCCAAGCAATGCCACAATTCAAAGTGTGAGCATTTCTTATAATGTAACCAATAACTCTGGGGCTAATACGTATACAATATATAAATCAACTCAGAACTGGGTAGAAAATGAGACCAACTGGGCTTCTAGTTCAGTGTCGGTACCGTGGGGGTTACCTGGCTCACTCGATAATTCAGATGACTATGTGGACACGTCGCTCGGTACCCTTGGTACCGCGTCTATTGCTCCAGCAACATCGACATTGAATGCGGCAGGTATTGCTGTTGTTCAGGGTTGGGTTTCTGGATCTACTCCAAACCAAGGATTCTTTATTAGTAGGACTAGTACTGCAGATATTGATGGATTGCAATTTGATTCAAGTGAAGCGGCGACCGTAGGTAATCGTCCAGGGCTTACTATCGTCTACAATCTTCCGAGTGGTCCCGATATTACGGCCCCCGTTGTATCGGCTGTTGCATCAAGTACCACTGCTTCAGCGGCAACAATTACTTGGACAACAAATGAGGCGGCCACAAGCACAATTGATTTTGGTACAACATCGGGGTATGGTACGGCATCATCTTCTGCGACTGCGACAACCTCACATAGGATTGTCATTTCTGGGCTCGCAAGCAGTACTTTGTATCATTATCGCATTAGTGTGTGGGACACATCTGGCAATTTGGCCACGACCTCTGACCTAACATTTACAACCACCGCCCCAGATACGACGGCGCCGAGTATCGTTGGAAATGTTGCATCCTCTACGACTTCAAGCTCCGGGACTATTACTTGGACAACAGACGAAGCTGCTTCTTCGAGAGTTGTTTATGGTACAAGCACTGGTACATACACCGCTTCTTCGACATCTGCTACAGCTACAACTAGTCACTCCCATGTTCTCTCAGGGTTGCTTGGTTCCACACCTTATTATTTCCGAGTGGTGTCCACTGATGCGTCTTTGAATACATCAACTTCATCTGAAATGATATTTACAACTAGCGGAGGGGCAACGACGGTCTCATTGCGAGAAGGTCAGAACAGTTATTCTGGAATGGTGGATACGTATCTCGATAGTGCAGCAGTAACAACGAATCAAGGTACGAATGTGATTGTCGCGATCGATGGGTCACCTGCATTGACTGGTCTCATGAAATGGGATCTATCTTCGATACCGTCAAGCGCCACTGTCTCAGATGTAAAGCTTGTTTATAACGTCACTAATATAACTGCAAATACATACAATATATATAGATCGCTACGCGCATGGACAGAAGGCGGTGCAACATGGAATACATACGATGGTACTAATTCGTGGGGTACTGTTGGGGGGTTAAATGCGACATCAGACTATAATTCAACGTCTCTTGGAACTGTGGGTGTAAATAGTTTGGGTCTTGCTACTACGACACTCAATGCTTCTGGAATAACTTTGGTGCAAGGCTGGGTAGATGGATCTATTACAAATAATGGATTTACTCTACATCAATCGGCATCAACAGACAGTGTTCAATTTGATTCGAGCGAGGGTTTAACAACCGCCTTGCGTCCGGCACTTGTCGTTACTTATAGCACAGGCGGACCCGACACCACACCTCCGGTAATATCAAGTGTTGCTTCTTCGACAACTGAAACCACTTCAACGATTACCTGGAACACTGATGAATCGGCAACGACGGCTATGGTGTACGGAACGGTTTCTGGAACACTTGGCACAGCGAGCTCTTCTGCATCAACTGGTACGACACATAGTCTGGTTTTGACGGGATTGGCTCCTGCAACTACGTATTATTTCCGAGTGGTTTCAACAGATGGTTCAGCGAATACTGCGACATCTTCCGAATTTTCATTTAGAACCGTAACACCTGAGGCTACAAGTACGGCATGGTGGAACGCATCTTGGGGTAAGCGTATACCTGTCACATTTGATAATGTCGGACATGCAGAAAATTTAACCAACTTCCCAGTACGTGTGGTTTTGAATAGTTCGCGCATTACATACGGAGATTTCAAGGCGAATGGAGACGATATTAGATTTGTCGATGCGGATGGTGCAACAGTTTTGCAATATGAAATAGAAAACTGGGATACTGCGAGTACTTCAAATATTTGGGTAAAGGTTCCTCAAGTCAATTCGGCTTCTTCGAATGACTTTATATATATGTATTATAACAATCCTGCTGCAAGTGCCGCAGCAACGACAACTGGGGTTTGGGATAGTAATTACAAGGGCGTATGGCACTTGGGTCAGAATCCAGCAGGTACTGCTCCGCAGATGCTCGATAGTACAATAAATGCAAAACATGCGACGACGGCCGGTTCAATGACTGCGGATCAGCGCGTACTAGGTCAATCTGGATTTGCGGTGAATCTCACAGGTAATGATTACCTTTCAATGGGGGCGCTGGGTGCTATGGCAGGCGGACGAACTGTAAGTATGTGGATCAATGGTAATTCTTGGACTCGAACTGATACAGGTGATAATGCCCTGTTCGCATTCAATACCTCTGCTGGTGGAAATACGGATATTGTTCGTATCAGTACGGCAGGTTCTATTGGTCACTATAACGGAACAACGGTTGTTCCCGCTTCCAGTTCTGTGGCCATCGCAACAGGCGGATGGCACCATATTTCGATTGTCTCTTCGAGTACGGCTAATGCCAGCTTGATTTATCAAGATGGTGTTTTGGTGGGAACAGCAGCTACTTGGGCACCGGCAGTTGGAGCAACGGATGTATTCTTTGCGGGTCAAGAAATTGATACTACGACCGCGAGCGACTTCTTTAATGGAAAGCAAGATGAAATTCGTGTCGAGTCAGCTGCGAGAACGGCTAAATGGATACAGGCACAATTTGAAACACAGGAAGATTCATTTATCACATATGGTTCCGCAGAAAGTGGTGCGGATACGACACCACCTGTCATTTCAAGCATTGCTTCTTCTACCGCAACCTCTACGGCTTCGATAACATGGTCAACAAATGAAGTGGCAACATCTACTGTTCAATATGGATTAACCACAAGTTATGGATCACAAGCGACTTCAAGTGGTACAACAACGCATTCGGTATCCTTGTCCTCACTTACACCGAACACTCTTTATCATTACCGAGTTACTGCCATAGACGCATCGACCAATCTCTCGACATCAACAGATATAACATTTACCACGACCGCCATAACAGATACTACACCGCCGGTTATTTCAGATATTGCATCTTCGACGAGTACATCAACCGCCTCTATAACATGGTCAACTGACGAGGCTGCAACATCTACTGTTCAATATGGATTAACCACAAGTTATGGATCACAAGCGACTTCAAGTGGGACGAGTACACATTCAGTCTCATTGTCTAGTTTGACTCCAAATACTCTGTATCACTATCGAGTCACAGCGATTGATTCAAGTACGAATACTTCGACTTCTTCAGATCGAACATTCACGACTACGGCTTTGCCTGACACTACGGCACCTACCATAAGTGCCGTCGCTTCGACGACAGGTGTTACGACAGCGACTATTACATATACAACCAATGAAGCTGCAAGTTCGACGATAGACTATGGCTTAACTACTGGCTATGGATCACAAGCAACTTCAAGTGGAACCACAAGCCACTCGGTCTCATTATCTGGTCTGACATCTTCGACTCTTTATCATTACCGAATCACAGCAACAGATTCGAGCGGTAATGCCTCATCGACAACCGATCTCACGTTTACGACTACTGCTGCACCAGATGTCACTCCGCCTGCGGTTGAGCTCACTGCACCTGCGGCAAGTGCATTGGTGACAGGGTCTTCGGTTACATTAACCGCATCCTCTTCTGATGGTGTCGGTGTAGCGGGAGTTAAATTCTACGTCGACAATACATTGATCCAGTCAGAAGACACCTCTTTCCCTTATACGTTGAGTTGGGATAGTACATCAGTTGCGAGTGGTACAAGGATATTAATTGCTGTTGCTCGAGATTCTGCCGGCAACCAAGCAACTTCTTCACCGGTATCTGTGACTGTAGACAATGCTGTGCCGGTGATCTCGAATATCGCAAGTTCTTCTGCGCAGACGACCGCATCAATCAGTTTCACTACAAATGAAAACACTACGGTCCGTGTAAACTACGGTCTGACCAGTGGCTATGGATCAAGTACGGCATTTACATCTACTGCAAGTACGACACATACAGTGGCGCTAACTGGTTTGAATCAAAATACTGCATATCATTTCCAAATTGAAGTAAGAGACGCTGTTCCGTTTACTGCTACGTCTACAGATCGTATTTTGACCACTACACCCGATGTGACAGCTCCTGTAATTAGTACAATAGGCGCTGTCGCTGCGAATACATCTGGAACTATTTCTTGGGTCACAGACGAAGCCGCTTCTTCCCAGGTCACATATGGATTACTTAGTAGATACGATCAAATCACTGCAAAAACTGATACTTCACCACGTGTTACTGATCATAGTGTCTCGATCACAGGATTATCTTCTTGTGCCGTTTATTCGTACAAAGTTATTTCTCAAGATACTGCTGGCAATACTTCGACTTCTTCTGCTACGGAATTTGTTACAACTGGTTGTACTGGCGGTGCAGCGGCAGGTGCGAATGAAGAACAGCAAATTGCAACTTCTACCGGAGGTAATGTAGAACTTATCCAGGGGGGTGAGGGAATAGGGCTTAATATCCCGGCTGGATTTTCTTCAACTTCGAGCTCAACAGTATTCCAGATCTTGCAGGTAAATGCAGCGGCCGTAGCAAATGGTGGTGGTGCCCCAGCTCCGGGTATGGCTCCTGTTGATACGTATATGTTTAGACTTAATGCGTTGACTGCGATTAATACGGTAATCACATCATTTGATGCAGAGATCACCATCACTATTACATATTCAGATGCAGATGTTGCTGGATTCGATGAGAGTACGCTCAAGATGTATCGCTACGATGGATCATCGTGGCATGAACTTGATGACTGTGTATTGAATACCACTTTGAATACGATTACCTGTACTACGACTCGATTCTCTGATTTTGGAATGTTTGGAATTCCTATACCGGGAAATAGTGGATCTGCTCCAGTAACCGTGGCTCCAGGCAGTGTGGCCTTCACAACAGGTACAAGCGGAGGATTATTGGCCATCAACCAAAATGCATTAGGCTGTCAAAATGGTGCGATATTCAATGTCTATAGTGGCCAACGATGCCCAAGTTCTATCGGTTCAGTGCCAACGGGTACAAATTCTGGAAATAATACTTCGGGTAATTTCCCAAATATTCCAGCCAATTTCTCTTTCACAAAATTATTAACACCTGGAATGACTCATCCTGATATCTTGCACCTCCAGCGAGTGTTGAAT
The DNA here is from genome assembly GCA_031973395.1 of Minisyncoccota bacterium. GTDB lineage: Bacteria > Patescibacteriota > Minisyncoccia > Phycocordibacterales > CAIZLB01 > DALYDD01. Next base: position 33,906 of record DALYDD010000004.1, read on the forward strand.
GCAGATAAGACTACAAGGGTAGCTATAAAGGGTATAGGTTCGCAAGGTAAAGAAATCGATTATTTTGGTCCAGGGACAAAACAGGCGGTAATCAAATTCCAGATTAAATATGGTGTCATCAAGAATGCAAAAGATCCATATGCAGGTACGACAGGTCCTGGTACGCGGGCTGCGCTCAATAGACTATTGAGGAAGTAGTTTTACTTACTAAAACTTAAATTACCTTGAGCTTTAATTTGATCAAAACCAGAGCAAGGGATACCAGGTTGTCCATCTTTAACTTGTAGTAATGCAACAAGGCCAATCATCGATGCATTGTCTGTTGCCAAAACAGCTTCTGGGATTAATAGAGGGATATTGAGTTCCCTGCATAGGTTTTTGAAATTCTCTCTTATGAAATGATTGGAGATGACGCCTCCGCCGATGATGAGACTTTTTGAGCCTTGCTCCAAGATTGCCTTTTTGGTCTTTGATAAGAGGACCTCTATAACTGATTGCTCAAACTCTGCAGCGAGATCTTCTTTTTGATTTTGGCTGAGGGGTTCATCGTTTTGTGTTTTTATTCTATCTCTCACTGCATAGAGGGCTGCTGTTTTTAATCCTGAAAAGGAGAAATTTAAATCCTTTGAGTGAATCATTGGACGCGGGAGAGTGAATTCTCTCGAAACCCCTTCTTTGTCTATGGTACTTCGAAAACTATCAGCAAGTTTTGAAATTTCTGGTCCGCCAGGATAGGGGAGTCCTAAAAGTCTTGCCACCTTGTCATATGCTTCACCGACAGCATCGTCTACGGTCTGGCCAATTAGAGTGTATGCATGCCATGAATCTATGCTTACAAGTTCCGTATGTCCACCTGAGATAAGCAGTGCGATAGCTGGAAAATCTATGCCCGCAGGCTCTAAATTGCCTGTAGAGGCCAGTACTGATGCAATATGCCCTTCCATATGATTGATGGGGAAAAGGGGTAAATCGAACGCTATGCCTAAGGCTTTTGCAGCTGAGATACCTACCCATAGTGCAGGTTCAAGGCCAGGTCCGTATGTTACTGCGATACCAGCCAAGCTTTCTTTTATATGGGCAAAGTCAGCCGGAGAAATACTCAATAAATATGAGACGAGGTCGGGTCCGAGGTCGTGCTCTTTCTGTAGAATATATTTTATTTTTTCAATCGTTTCAGTGGAAAGGTTTGGATTTTGCTCAATGAGGTTTTCATCTTTGTTTTCAGAATCAGGATTCGGAGGAAGGGGGACATTGAATGCTTGATTCAGGCAAAGAGATAAAACCGGCACAAAGTTTTTGCCATGTTCTCGCTTTGCAAGATTTGGGAAGACGCCGCCAAATTCTGCGTGCAATTTTGCCTGGGAATGGACTTGGTGACTCAGAATATTTAGCGCATTGGTGTTGGAATTTTGGGCCACGACGGAACAGGCTGTCTCATCACAGCTTGTTTCAATGGCCAAAATTGATGTCTTCTGTCCGGGCATTTTCAGTGAATTAAGTGATATTATATATACCATGAACTCAAAGAAAGCGATACTTCTCATCGTCCTTACTATCCTCGTGCTTGGGGCAATAATATATGGATTGCACGTATATCAGATAAAGACCGATGAAGATTTCGATGTATTGATTCGAGACGCGAATACTCAGTTAATTGATCATTCATCATCAGGTTCGTCTACCTCCTCGGCTCTTGATGATGAAGATGGTGCCATTTCTCTTGGCGTTGCATCCTCAACTCCAAAAAAGTCAGATTTTAAAGATGTAAAAATTAATAGTTCGGCACTTAAGGCCAATTCGCCAAAGACATTTATTGTGGCTTTTTTCGGTGATCAAGGTGTAGCCAATCCCGCACATCGGGTTCTTGAATTAGTAAAAAAAGAAAATGCAGATGCTGCTGTTTTGTTAGGGGATTATGATTATGTAGATGATCCGAAGGCTTGGATGACTTTGATTGAGGGGGAATTGGGGAATGACTTTCCGATTATTCCTGTCATAGGCAATCATGATGAGAAAAAATGGAAAGAATACAGTGTATTGCTTACGGAACATTTGAAACGTACTCCTCAGGTCTTATGTGAAGGGGAATTGGCGGTGAAGGCACAGTGCACATTCAAGCGACTCCGGGTATTTGTAGTTGCGCCAGGGATAAATAGCATTCCGGTATCAAGCGATCTATACTCTGACTTCATCAATTCTGCTTCTTTGAAATTAAAAAATACATATGCGACACTGAGCGCAGCTGATGCTAATCCACTCGATACTTATTGGAATGTGTGTGCATGGCATAAAAATCAGAGATCGATGCAGGTTGGAGGTAAGGCAGATGAAACTGGTTGGGATACATATAATACCTGTTTGAATCTCGGATTTCCGATCATTACCGCACATGAGCATTCATATTCGAGAAGTTTTTTGATGAAAAATCTCCAGAGGCAAGAATTGGCAGAAAAGAAAACTGTATCACTGGCTTCGAGTTCGGCTATTTCTTCTCCTTTGAATATTGATGATCTGCGCATTATGCCCGGGCAAACTTTTGTCACGGTCTCGGGGCTCGGAGGGCATAGTATTCGGGCACAATATCTCAATAATTCTTGGTGGTCTACTGTATATACATCGAATCAAGGCGCGAAACCAGGGGCATTATTCTGTGCATTTAATTACCAAGGTGATAATGGACAGACGCTCTGTTATTTCAAAAATATTGATGAGGAGGTGGTGGATGCGTTTATGATAAAGAAGTAGGTTGCATAAGATTGATGTATCACAAATTCTAACGAGTTATCTCAATAAAATCATCGGCACCTTCCTCTAGTTTTAAGTATTTTTTCTTGACGATCGGCGGGTTGCTTCCATAATCTGTGATGGTATTTATATAGTATTGTTCACCGCTCTCTGTAGGTTGATCAGTTGGAGTGTAAAAATTTTGATATTCACGCACAGAGAGTTCCCACCCACCGTCTGTAAATGTATACAATTCTTTTAAGAAGATATCACCTAGTCCACGACCTTTTGAACCATTGGTAAGTATGCGTTTTTCGGTATCTACGGTCACATAACCCAACACTGGATATTCGGGGCCGTATGCTATGTCTGAACTGATTTCATACTGTTCAAAATCTCGTGTATCTGGATTTTGAACATAAAACTCAGTACCTACATTATAAGCTCCAATCAATATCTGCATTTGAATATCCTCTAACCCGTCAAAATTGATATCAACTTTTGATAGTTCTGTCACTGGCGCGATATAATTAGTTTCAATCTTTGTCACATATCCATCTGTGTATGTAACTGTAAGGCTAATTGGTTTTTCTTCAGTATCGGAATCTGCATCTTCGGTTACTGTAAATGTATGTGACACATCGTTTTTCTTAGTATTGTTCTTGGTATAAGAGATATAGAACAAGCCGGTCAGTATAAGAACAACGAGAACGGCTAAGAGTATTTTTTTCATATAGTCTATATTGTACAGCTTGTAGAATTGGATTCAATGGCACTAAGCCTTTATATATCTGCAGCAATCCTCAGAGTCTTCAAGACATGCTCATACTCTGCCGGCGAAATTGAAACTCTATCAATAGTGGTAGTAGTGAAATGTGCCTGTAGATGATAGGTGCCTCCAAAGGAAGCTTCTAGTGCTAGCTCTAAATGGTGACCCTGCGGAGAGTTGGTCCTTACAGGACCAGTACAGGTTTCCCATTTTCTCAAATTTGATTCTAATTTCGGCTTCGCCTATGGGAATAAAATTATCGAAAATATGGGAGAACCTTTTCGACTCTCCGCCGCGAGCCAAGCAGTTGGCTCGCTTAGGGTCACACTCGCAAAACAAAAACCACCTTTCGGTGGGTTTTGCTCGTGTGACCCCATTGTACCTTAATTGGAACACTTTAGAGAACGCAATCTTATCTTGGAAGTCGTTTAGACTTTCGCGTTCTTTTGATATAAATCAATCCTAAAATGGCAAAAATGATTGCTAATACGGATAAGAAAGTGTGATTATTGAAAAAAGCATATACTCCATTGATCACGCAATACCTGCTTGTGCAAGGTTGCGAAAGCTCAATAAAAGAGTTGTGTCCGGAAATCTGATCTCCGATCCATATCGCAGCAATTGCAAACCCATACAGTGCAACTATCATTGAAAACAACCATGCGATTCCACCAATGAAATAGCTGATGATTTTTATGTTTTTTGTCATTGTGAACCCATTGCGTGGCTTTCAGAACTTACTAAACAGAGGGATTATATCGTCTCTGCCATTCAGAACCTTGGCTCGCTTATGGTTTCGTAAATCTCTATTCTGTTAATGTAACTTCTATAAAATCATTTTTTTGTTCGGGGTGTTTTATATAGTACCTAAAAGACTTATAGGGCGACTTACCTTTACCTTTGAAATAGGTATAAAATTGCGGTCGGTATGATGTGTCATCTCCTCTTTGGTCGATTGACTCAATCCACTCAAAAGGTATCACACCTGTCATTAAGATATTTGATGATGTGTCGTTACTATCTTGAGGTTTCTTACTGAAAGAAGTGTCGCCTATACGATATGCGGATATGACCTCACAAAAAAACTCGACGCCAGCAAAATGATAACCTTTAATTTCTGCCCCTAGATAGGTATATCCGTGTCTATTTTCTGTATTGCTTGTAGGATAGTGGCTATCGTATTTCTTTATGTTGATTAGTTCTATCTTGCTACTTATTCCATTTCGGACCTTATATACAAGCTCATCAACAATCTTTTGAATTGCCTCACGCCTAGTAAAACGTTCCCTGAATGACTGTTGTTTGGAAAGACTATAAACGTGATAGGCAACGAAAGTACCGATGACAATTCCTACGACACTGATAATTGTATTTATAATTTCAATACTCATATAGGTAGGTTCACAACGTTCACTTGTTCATCCTAGCTCTTGGCCCAAACTGAAGATAACCTATCTTTTTCATTATCAAGCCAAGTTATCATTTCTTTTGTACGCTTATTTACCAAAGATTGCTGTGGACGAATTTTCGTATCAAATTTAATTGAAAGCAATTTAACATATCTATTACCTTTTACTAAACTCACAACTAAATCTTCAAGAAAGCTTTTACTTTCAGATGGTTCAAATTCTTTCAGTGCTTCAAGTGCAATATAAGCGTAGGCTGTGGCGTCTACTAGAGCAAGCTTAATGTAGTCACCCTTTACCATCATCTCTCTCATCTTCTCTTGCCATTCCTGTTCTGATTTATGCTTATAAAAATCTTCAAGAAGTGAAATGTGCTCATTGTTCTTGTTATTAAGCAGGATTTGAATTGGCCACGTAAGTCTCTCGTTTTTTATATCAATAAATACATCTTCAGATACCTTCTCACGTGTAGGCGAATTATTTCCAGTCAAGTCTAGTGCGAAGTCTTGAATATCGTTTACCACCATCATCAACATACCATAGCAGAAAGCATACCTCGTTAATTGCTTCAATGTGTTGTTTTCAACCTTTTCAGAAAAAAGAGATGTGAGAATAGTAGGAAATCGCTCAATCATATAAGCATTTAAACCGTAAGTGCGTTTCCAAACAAATTCCGCAATACTTGAAGCGTCTATTTTCACACCCTCTTTTAGTTCATTTTCCACTAGTTTTAGCTCTGGCTTTAAAATTTGAGCATCTAACTTTCTATCTTCTGAAATAGTAAGTGGTAGGAGATTATTCTTATTGAAATTATTATACACATTAAAGAGTGTATCGAATGTTTGACCTAGATATATACCTCTGTATATCTCTTCAGTAAATAATATAAGTTTTTCCTTTTGTTCATTGTTTAGCAATGTTGTTTCATTGATAAAATCAGAATGACAGTCTCTTAAAAAAGTAGCCGTTTTAAAAGCCGTTATTTTTTTATCTCCAATATATCCAGACTTTCCATCTGCCCCGACATTATAACAATATGCTTGTATCATATTTAATTCCAAAGATGCACATAGAAAGTAAAATGCTTCACCAGTCTCTATGTTTAAAATATGTGCAATAAGATATAAGAAATGAGCTCGTGAACTTTGCTTTGATGCAATTTTATCAAGAGCAAATTCTTTCAACATTAGGGCGACATCTTTATCTTCACATAACAGAGATTTATTTGTTAGAAACGAATTAAGAAACGGAAAATAACTTGCGTGTATTTCCTTCATCTGCTGAAACCTTTTTTCTGTTCTATCTAACATTGTTGAGAAAGGTTTGGTTATTCATAATAATTTTCAACCATTCTGTATAGAGGGTAGGATTATTCTCAATATCTTTCTTAAGCTCTGCAATTTTAATCCATTTATATTCTGATACCTCTTCAAAATTTGGATGTGGCTCTTCATCACTGTTACCAATAAAGACGTGGTCAAACTCATTTTCAACTAGACCATTTTCTAATTCAACTTTATACATAAAAGTAAACAATTCTTCCAAATCACAATCAATCCCCATTTCTTCTTGAAGTCTTCTGTGAATTGCCACTCTCAAATTTTCGTTTTCTTTAGGATGACTACAGCACGTATTACTCCATAAACCACCAGAATGATATTTAGCGGGATTTCTTCTTTGTAGGAGAAGTTCAGTATTTTTATTAAATATAAAAATAGAAAATGCCTCGTGGAGAACACCAGATTTATGTGCTTCCAGTTTTTCAACTGTGCCTATCCTGTTTCCTTCTTTATCTACTAGATTTATTAAGTCACCCATAATTATTTGACCATAATATCAAAAATTTCTCAAAACATCTAGACATTCACGACGTTCACACTTGAGAAATAATTTGCACAAAAAAGTAGCTCTTTTTCGACTAATTTCGCCTAATTTATATCAAGACAACCCGAACCCTTTATAAAACTCTGTTTTTATTGTAAAGTTCACAATGTTCACCACGTTCATTTTTGTGAACGTGTGTACGATGTGAATGTATATGAAATTGAGTGGTAATGACAAAAAAATACTAGAGACACTTTTCAATATGCGAGGCGGTTATGTCTTGGATTTTTCCGATAGACGGATGACGGAGTTTTTCAAGGAAGAATTTGGGATAAATATCTATGATGAGAAATACGACTTTGATTTTCCAAGTAAATCCAAGGCTAACCGTTTGCGTGGTATCTGGCTCAAAGAGGATGTGTTGGTTGTGGGACAGATAATCCTATCCCTCGTGGACTACTATGAGACAAGTCTTCTTGTTGAGAATAAAGAGATACCACAGAATACCAAAGACCTTATTCAAAAAGGACGTGAAATTGGTGCAAGATTGCTTTTCAATGAAATGGCGAGAGGCAATGAACCGATAGTCAAAGCTATTACTGACAAGACAGCCCTCATCAGAAACTTCAATTCTATTGATTACAAAGCTCTCAAAACCAATGAGAAAATATACTTATTGAAGGTCCTGTATTCATATTACGAAGCCATCATACGAACATACTACGGCTCTGGTTTATTTTTCTTAACCTCTGGCATTGATGACCTGAATGACTACTTCAAAGTACTACGAAAAAGGATAATAGAAATTATCGCTTCAGATGACACGTTTTTGGATATAAAGAACAGCCACGCCTACACGCAAATTATCGAACCTATCACAAGCCTGTATGTGAGTGCCGAGTTTTTGGACGCTATTTGGGATGATGCAATACTCCCTTCGATTATCAATATGCGTGAAGATATTGCTGATAAGGACCTATTTGAAAATCAGTCTGAAGTACACCAAGAGACAGGTATAGGATTACCACTTTTCCTTGAAGCGATTAAAAGAGAAATGGAAAAGATGAAAAAATATCTGGACCAGAGGACAAAAAGCTTTTATGCTACTGACTTACCGAAACATAAAGAGGTTTTTGAAAAAGCTTCTGGCGAGCCGAAAAAAGATGATGTCATAAAGCACGAACACACCCATCTTTTCAAAAATAGTATCCAAGAGAAAGAGATAGTCCTAAACCACAAGTTCGAGGATGGTAAACCAAGCACTAACTACATCACTAAAAAGGGCGATGATTTCTACTATAAAGGTCTTCATATTCTCGCCAACAAGAAAAATAATGATTACTACAAGGTATTTTCTGCTCTGTACGCAAAACTTCCCGATGGTGGTGAAATATCATACAAAGACCTTATTTCTGAAATAAAAAGCCGTATGTCTGACCAAAAGAATAAGACAGATGATGAGATGCAGAAGTTTATTCAAAGAAACCTTACCGATAGAGGTAACGGCTTTATGAGATACGCAAACATACCAGAGACAGAAGACAACGGAAAGCCACTTATCTCTGTCATTCGTGGCACTGGAGTAGTGTTCAATAACAAAACAGGCTAGTTCCTGACTTTTCCTGAAAAATAATTATAGACTGTCCCGAAACACCCTTGAAATACGGGGTGTTTTTCTATTTACAGGAAATCAAATGAAATACGCAGAACATTCTCAAAAGGCAAAAATTGGTATGTAGCTTTTCTTGGCGGAAGTACACATATCAATAAAACACCAATATAAATGTTTATGAAAAAACACATAGCAGAAGTTCCTCTCGACGATTATAAGAACTATTACTACTCAAACGACATTGATGTCGCATCGGTACTCGTGTGCAAGGGATACACGCTCGAAGATGTGGTCCCCATCTCAAACAATAAGGCGACTTTTGTCTTCAAAAATCATCCTGCCATCACCGATGCAGTTGATGGATTTTGGAGTAACCGAATTGAGGTCCATCCTCTTGAATTTGCCAACGCTCGCAAGAACCTGAAGTCTCGCATTTTTGGTATGCGAAAAGATTACTAACCACTAATAAAAATGTATATGCAAAACAATGAAGAAAAAATAATAAAGCCAATACTAAAAACTGCCATCTTCACCACAGATACTCTCTACGAAATGGTTTTTGACCGCAATGCAAACAAGACATCTTTCACCAAAATAAACCGTGATGGAACGATTGAATATCTCCTCGAAGAAGTTGATATTGATGGTAGAAAATACAAACCACTTCCACCAACTTACAACCTCGTAGACAAAGACGTGATACTTTTCCCATCCGTTGCTACCGAGTATCAAAGTGAGGAAGAAATACTCAAAGAGATACAGACCTTCATACACAAATACCTAGACATCTCTGAAGTGTTCGAACAGATAGCCACTTATTATGTCCTCTTTACTTGGATGTTTGATAAGTTCAACGAGGTCCCATATCTCCGTGCCATAGGCGACTTTGGTAGCGGTAAATCTCGCTTTATTCAAGCTATAGGCATCCTATGCTACAAACCTGTGTTTACGGGCGGTGCGACTACTCCTAGCCCCATATTTCGCATTGTAAACGAGGTACACGGCACACTTATCATTGATGAAGCCGACTTCAAGTTCTCTGATATGACCTCTGAAATCGTAAAGATTTTGAACACTGGATACCAGAGAGGTATGCCAGTCTTGAGGTCCGAAGGCAAAGGTACTTTTGAGGTAAAAGCGTATGACGTTTTCTGTCCGAAGATAGTCGCTACTCGTGAGACATTTTCTGATAAGGCACTTGAAAGCCGATTTCTCGTCGAAGAAATGGGTGCAGGAAAACTGCGTGCAGATATTCCAAGAACACTCGATGAGAGCTTTTACAAAGAAGCTGAACTCATCAGAAATAAGCTTTTGATGTGGCGATTGAAAAACTACTTTGAGCCTATCGAGCGAAGACACGACCTCATCGAAGGTATACATCCTCGCCTCAATCAGATAGTGATGCCATTGCTTTCAATTATCAAAGACGAAGCGATACGTGAGCACCTCAAAACATTCATCGTGAAATACAATACAGACCTTGTAGCTGACCGAGGACTTTCTTGGGAAAGCGACATCGTGTTTGCGGTACTAAAACTTGAATACGAATTGAAGGTCCACGAAATTACCGTCAAACAGATAACTGATGAAGTAAACAAGGAAATCGACATCACTGACGACACACTACAAGCTCGAAAAGTCGGATGGTATCTACGTTCAAAGTTACAGCTCAAACCATACAAAACACGAAAAGGTTTTGTGCTCTCCTTCAAGGAAAATAAAAAGCGACTTGATATGTGGAAAGAACGCTTCGGCATAACCGATGCGGATATTCGAGGTGAACAAGTGAATGTCGTGAACGATACCAAAACAGTAGATGCACCAACGGCTGAAGAGCTTGGATTTTAATCATTAACTAAGTCAAAACAATGGAAGAAAAAATCATATTCGAGACTGGCTATACAGAAGACGAGATACAAAGCTTCTCTGAAGCAAATTATGGGCGTGAGCTGACAGAAATTGAGATACACAGAATGAGAGACTATTTGTGGGATGACGATGATGTGTCTTGGGCACGAATAGAACTGATGGCAAAAGCAATCGAGGCGGTAATGGATAACGAAGGCAACCAATGGAAATCGGTAGACGAAGATTATCAATCTAATTCAAAACAAAATGAGCGATAAAAGTGGTCCAAAAACAGACGAAGGAAAAGCTGTATCAAAATACAATGCCATAAAGCACGGCTTGCTTACCAAAGAAGTCCTTGTTGATGCTGACGAAGTGAATGACCTTAATCAACTCAAGGAAGCGTTATACGAAGCCCTAGACCCTGTAGGTCCAATGGAAAACCTACTCGTGGACCGCATTATCTCAAACGCTTGGAGACTGCGAAGAGCTATCCAAGTCGAGACCAAAACTATGGAGTGGTATCAGAACGATTTTGACTTTTTCCCTGTAGGACAAAGCGAAGAACAGCAAGCACGAAAAAGCGTAAAGAATATGTTGAGCAATGACAGTGTAGACACCATCCTTCGCTACGAAACTACCATCGAACGAAGCCTCTTTCGAGCACTCCACGAACTAGAACGTTTACAGGCAAAAAGGAACGGAAAAGATGTCCAAGTTCCTGCCGTGGTCGATGTAAATCTCGATAGTTCGTTTCGCAAAAATGAACTGTAAAAACGGTTAAACCCTATTGATTTCGGACACTTAACAAACCTTTATGAGCAAATCAGAAGCTGACTGGTGCAAGAAAATAGAAATATGGTGGTTACTTCGAGACATAAAAGAAAAAGGTGGCTACAAATACACTACCATATCTTGGGGTGAAGACGGCTCTCGTGGAAGTATATCGGTCCAAGTATCTGTATGCGATGAAGAAAAATACGCTCGCTTTATCTACACCCAAATAGACAACTCTACAGGTGAAAAGAAGGACTATGACTATAAGGTCCCGATAATCGAAACTCCCTGTCATTTTGGCGGTACTCGATACTGGTTCAAGTGCAATCTCTACAAGAATAATCAGTATTGCGGACGACGTGTCGGTGTCCTCTATAAAGATGGAAACTGGTTCGGATGCCGACATTGCTACGAACTTACCTACGCCTCAAGAAAAGTGAATAAGCGATACAAACACTATCCGATGTTTCGGGTCCTTGAGATTGATGCAGAAATCGAAAAGCTTGAACAAAAAGCGAAGCGTTATACCTACAAAGGCGTACCCACAAAAAGACGACAAAAACTAGTGAAACTCTATCAAGAAGCATCTCGCAATTATCGTGCATTTTCTGACACAGAAAAGGGTCTTAACGTGCACAAAAAAGGTCGAAGATTTTAGCAAAAAATGATATTATGAACTCATTACACGAAAGCCAAAATAATACCCTCACGGTTGAGAATACTGGAAAGCTTTTGTGTGATGAGAAGGCATCTGTAGTTCTCTCAAAGGACACACTCAATGCTCTTGAAGAGCTTGGCGATGTATTGAGAGGTATTCATAAAAGGATGGTATTTGAAGGATACGAAATTGTGGATGGAAACATTCGCAAACTAGTGCCTCAAAATGTAAATGTATATGAAAAAGTCTAGTATCAAAACTGAAAAAGATTTGATTGCCGAAATACTCAACGGAAAATACCGTGACTGTTATTTAATATATAACCGCAAGAGCACTGACGAAGCCGACAATCAGAAGAACTCCATTTCATATCAAAAATCAGAGAACGCTCGATACGCTTATCGAGAAAAACTTTCAATAGCTCAAATTACCATTAAAGGTTTCTCTGCCGATGGTATTATTTCCGAAAAACATTCTGGCTTTACCGAAGATGACGATATAAACATCACCGATGATGGCTTGGTCCAATATAGGATTGATAGACCAAAGTTTCAGAAGATGCTTCAGTTCGTAAGCCAAGGATATTTCAAAGGTGTTATCTGTTTGTGTTGGGACCGTATAAGCCGAAACAAAGGTGACGATACTCTTATCCGCAAACTTATGCGTAAGGGTGTTGATTTCCGTTTCGTGTATGCCAATTACGAGAAGACCAGCTCTGGTGCTTTGCATATGGACATCGACGGTATGTTCTCACAACACCACTCACGTGTTACCAGTGAAAAAGTTACCATCACCATACGAAATTCAAGAGAAAAAGGCATTTGTACCTATCGTGCACCGATTGGATATTTGAATAATGGTACGATGGAAGATAAGCCGATGGACCCATTTCGTGCACCCATCATCAAGCAGATGTATGAGTACTATGCTACTGGCGATTGGAGTTTGTCTGACCTCGCTCGTTACGCCAATGAGCAGGGTTTTACGACTGTACCAATGCGACGTAGAAGGACAAAAGAAGAAATGCTCGCTGAAGAGGATGAGTTTGAGGAAATTGAAAAGACATCACGCCCTGTAACTGAAAATCATATAAGCAGAATACTCACTAATCCTTTTTATACTGGAAAGGTCCTCAATTCAGAAGGCAAATACATACCAAGCAATAGCCATCAAGCTATTGTAACCGAAAAGCTATTCGAGGATGTGCAAGCTATACTCAAAAAGAAAAAAGTGAGTGTTCACTATACTGAAAAACTGGACCAACCACTTCGAGGTATCGTACGTTGTGAACAATGTGGACGTGTTTATACACCTTACACAAAGAAAGGTATTCAATACTATAACTCTCGATGTGTGAATGGTTGCTCAAACACCCTCAAGAACTTCAACTTTGATTTTATAGATAAGAAAATTGGCGGTCTCATCACTGGTCTTCATTTTACCGATGACGAAATTGAGCAGATGGATGCTCGTGCAGGTACAGAGATTGCTTTGCTTGAAGAAAAGCGACACAAGAAACTCGACCAAGTAGAGAGAAAGAAGAAAAAGATACGTGAGGACCTTGCGTATCTACGTTCAAATAAAATATCTCTTTTGAAATCTGGAGTTTACACACCAGAAGGTTATGTTGCTGAAGAGACAAAACTTGATAGCGAACTTTCTGTATTGAAAAACAGTGAAAACATTTCTGACATTGCTATACACGAAACTATGAAGGACGTACAAAAACTTTCAGAACTTGTGAAAAACGTTGCACCTTATTACCAATTCGCAAAACCACACGAAAAAGAACAAATTGTTCGTGTTATCTTTTCAGAACTTTCAGTTTCCCAAAATACGTTGAATTATAAGTGCAAAAAAGGATTTGAGTGCTTTGAAAATCGCTTTCTTGCTGTTTGTGACCCTACGGAGAGTCGAACTCCGCTTCTCGCCTTGAAAAGGCGATGTCCTAACCGATAGACGATAGGGCCATATAGCTGAATAGAGCCTATTATATGCATTTTCTAGGGAAAATCAACCCGGAAATCTTGGTCTGTCAAACTAGTCTTGAATTGACAAAGCGGTCATCTTTGCCATGATAGAGCCAACATGCTTCTTACCAAGAAAATTCAGGTTTGGTCTAGTTTCGTCTAGTTTTTCCTTCTGTGCACCATATCTCAGGCGTAGTTTTTGTCTCATGTAGAGATATTGTGACAATAGTACTTTTCTCAAAAAAGCTTCAAATTACATTCAAATTCAAATAGTACAAAAGAAAGGAAATAACTCATGCATACAAGAGTGATTAATAATCGCATTGTCGTTGATCTCTGGGCTTTGCGACTCCCGATTGGAATGGAAGAGATAAAAGCTCTTCTTCACAGAGAAGGCGTCAACATTCTCGACGTGGATGTGGTGGAGATTGCTCGCGAACTTGTGGGCAAAGCTCGGTGGAAATTCGGAGTATTTCTCCACGAAATGCCGTGCTTCCTGGATTGCTCTGCGCTCACAAAATGGGTGTACGGGCAAAAAGGTATTTGGCTGCCGCGTCGGTCTATGCAGCAATATCAGTATTGCCAGCAATACGGCCAAATCATCGAGGGTGTGGATCTCATTCAACCTGGGGATCTGGTATTTATGAGCAGTCATTATAAATATCAACGGCTCACCGATTCTGATGAGGGGATCGGCCATGTCTGTCTGGCGGTAGATAAAGACAATATCATTTGCGCCACCAATAGTGGCCTCGGAAATGATGTGGTCGAAATCTCTCTCGCCAAAGCTCTTGAACTCCGGAAGATACGCGCTATCGGAAGAGTCTTCCGTCCAGGCGCTCATCTGAAGACACTCGAGCTCCCTGGAAATTGGGAAGTGGAATCCGCTGATGATATTCACTGGATTCTAGACCAAATCCTGGTGGCTGGTGCGGCATAAAACGAGCAGTAGTCGCATCTGCACGAATACTTGTACAAAGAAACCGAACCCGCAGGGCATTGCCTTGCGGGTTTTCTTTTTACGTATTTATAGTAAGATGATGCTCACAAAGGGCGATTAGCTCAGTTGGTAGAGCGCAACATTGACGTTGTTGATGCCAGAGGTTCGAGTCCTCTATCGCCCACAAAGAAAAGAAAAACGCGGACCAAATCCGCGTTTTTCTTTATCTCTCTATTCGACCCCTACTTCTTACAGATATGCATATAGATATCCTCAAGCGCCTTGATGGCGTCACCTGCTGCAATATTGTTCTGGTGGTACAAACCATCTGTACAATCGCCAGCGGCCCAAACTCCAGTCACAGAAGCAGCTTGAGTCATAGGATTCACTTTTATCTTTCCGAATTCATCCATAGCCACTAAATCAGCAGCAAAATCGGTATTTGGGATAAGTCCAATCTCAACAAATATTCCGGTAACGGGCAGGTGCTCAACTGTACCAGCAGCATTATTTTTATAAATAATTCCTTCGACAAACTTGTCTCCACGAACTTCCTCTACGACCGCTTCGGTAATAGCTTTGACATTTTCTTTTGCTAAAATCTTCTCGACAGTGACAGGGTCTGCACGAAAGTCCTTGCTTCGATTTAGAATAGTGACACTTTTGCAATATGCAGCGAGTTGCGCCGCACTTTCGAATGCGGCATTGCCTCCGCCAATCACTGCTACGTCTTGATCTGAGAAAATTGGCCCGTCACAAGTGGCACAATAGGTGAGGCCTTTATGTTCGAAAATATCAGCACCTTTAGCTTCGAGTCGGCGGCGCTTGCTACCGGTGGTGATCAGAATCGTTCGGCCGATATAAGACTCTTCGTCTTTATTTTGTCTTGTAACTTTGAATACATAACTCTCTGTACCTTCAATGTGGAGTTTCTCAACTTTTCCAACGCGTACACCAGTTTTGATTTCAACAATATCTGCTGCATAAGCTCGCAAATGAGCCTCAAGACTTTTGGATAAATCAGCACCAGAGATTTTGATGGTACCAATCCAGTTTTCAATACCTTCAGAAACCGAACTTTGACCGTCAAAGTTTTCGGTCAAGAATAATGTTTTTAGTTTTTTTCGGCTTGCATAGACACCAGCGGCTACGCCGGCGGGTCCACCGCCAATAATGATGAGGTCGTACATAATTTAGGAACTTATTATATCAGAATTACTTCAACTTCGATCGTCGCAAAAACGCAGGAACGGCAGACCAGTCATCATCATTTGATGTCTCGATTGGTTTTGGTTCGCTGTCAGGCTTCTTTTCTTCTTCTCGTTTCGGTACTGAGTTAAAGATTCGTCCTCGACTTTCTGCCGCTTCCTCGTCCGCATTTCGGAGAGTTGATTGCGGAACGGTAGATTGGATTTGGTTCACATTGTCGCCTGGTCGTGCAAATTGAGGCGCAGAGGTGTCACCGAACAAAGATCGGCGAAATTCTGCTTGAGGGAAGTTTGCAGCAATAACTGTGATACGGATTTCGTTCTTTTTGAGATTCTCGTCGCGAACTGTACCGAAAATGATTTTTGCATTTGGGTCCACAGAGTCTGTGATAACTTTTGCAGCTTCCTGGATTTCCCACATAGTGAGATCGTCGCCGCCTGCGATCGAGAAGAGGACACCTTTTGCTCCATGAATAGAAACATCGATGAGTGGAGAGCTGATGGCTGCTTTTGCAGCTTCCTCGGCTCGTTTTTCACCACTTGCAGTACCGACACCCATGAGGGCTGAACCAGCATTTTCGAGAACGGCGCGAATATCAGCGAAGTCGATATTACCGACGACACCCGGTGTAGTGATCAAATCTGAAATTCCTTCGACGGCTTCTTTTAACACATCGTCACACATAGCGAATGCATGTTTTGCCGGGGTGTCTTTTGAAACTGCTGCTGCGAGCTTGTCGTTTGGAATGACCACAAGTGCATCTACTGCTTTACTCAATTCTTCGAGGCCTTGTTCTGCGAGTCGCATGCGCTGCTGTCCTTCGAATGCGAATGGTTTTGTAACAACTGCAACTGTGAGGGCTCCCATTTCTTTTGCAATCCTTGCAACAACTGGTGCTGCACCTGTACAAGTTCCACCACCAAGTCCGCCGGCGACAAAGACCATATCAGAATTTTTGAGAGCTTCTTGGATTTCTTCTTTTGTTTCTTCTGCCGCCTTTCGTCCAACGTCTGGATTCATGCCTGCGCCAAGTCCGCGCGTGAGATTTTTTCCAATATGAATTTTTCTTTTTGCGAGAGAATGATGAAGTTCTTGGGCATCAGTATTAACCGCTATAAAATCAATGCCTTTAACTTTGGCATTCACCATGTGATTAATGGCATTTTTTCCTGAACCGCCGCAGCCGACTGCTTTGATTCTCGCAAATGTTTCAACTTCTGTTTTTACCTGTGGCATGATTTTTCTTGGATTATTTGCCTTGTTTGGGCGGATTAGGATACGAATTAAAAGCGAGGGCGCATATCGATCGGCTTAGTGATCGATATACTTACTCGCGATGGGTATGAGGCCTATTATAGCATTTATTCGATATGTGGAAATAGGGGAGAAGCGTCCTGGAACGATTGACAATGGTTGGGTTATGATTTGGAATAAATGGCCTTAAATAAAGCTTTTTAAATAGTTTTTGAATTGTTTGACTATGTTTTTTGTATATTTATTGTATGATTATTCTATGAACAAACAAAAAGGGGAAAGCAGGGTTGTGATGACACTTTTAATTGCCATTCTTATTATTGTACTTGTTGGAGTGGCGGTATATTTGGTGCAACTTTCTAGTGAAGATTTGGCATCGAATACTGATGCACAAAATGCGACTTCTACAAATTCAAATTCGAACAATTCCACCACGAATACGAATCCTCCTGCGACAACTTCACCAAACGCGGTGCTTGCAGAAAATTGCGGCTTCAAAGTTTTTACTCCTGCTGTAAATACTGTAGTTTCTTTTCCTCTTGCGGTTAATGGCGTGATCGATAGTTCGAATTATCGGCGACTCGGATGTAATTGGGGTCGATTTGAAGGACAGGGAGGAACTGCAGAAGTGTTTGCGTTTATAAAAGGAGAATGGGTGCCTGTTAGTACCTGGAAAGATCGCGGAACGAAAAAACCAATTATGCTTAGCGAAGATTGGACAAGTACTACAACACGCTTCTCTATAAATCTTTTCCTAGATGAAAGAATTGCTTCTTTGAAATTAGACGAAGGATACCAGGCGCTAACCTCAGGAACAAAGTTGAAAGCGGTATTTACTGAAGATAACGCACAGGGCATACCAAATCCAGATAAGCTCGAGATACCGCTCGTATATGCTGGTCCAAAGACAGATACGATGAAGGTTACTATTTTTCTCAATGATATGAATTCACCGGTAGACTGTGGTGCAGTATATCCCGTGGTCAGAACTGTTCCAAAAACCATTGCTGTCGCCAACGCTTCGCTGCAGGCATTATTTATGGAAGAAAATGTTGCACTGCAACCCCTTTATAATGGAATAAAATTGCAGGGGACAACTGCCATTGTCGATTTCAAGCGAGCGGCGCTCACATATCTAGACAGCCCAGCATGTATGCAAGCGGCAATAAAATCCCCAATTGAAAAAACTCTTTTGCAATATCCTACAATAAAGAAAGTTGAATACTCAATTGAGGGCAAAATCAAAACAGATTGGGATGCTTAGGTCTCGCAAGTAAAATGTGCTGCGATGCGATTAAGGCAAAAACTTCTTGAGCCAACCCCAAATATTTTTTCCTGTCTTTTCAAAGAGGCGCTTTACACCAAGCATTTCGATATCAACAGTCGAACTGTCTTCGTTACCTAATCCTAAAATAGCGAGGCCATAGGCTACAGACCATTCGAATTCACGGTTGATGCCTTTGATATTTCCTTGAAGATTGAGATCACTTTGCTTTGAAGGTAGGTGAAGGGCTACTTTTGCCAACTCTTCGACATTTGCAAGTCCTGCACCGCCACCCGTGATAATAATACCAGCAGGCAATAGACCACTGCGGTCGATGCGGCGCAAATGATCGTCGATCAAATCAAAAATATCAGAAAGTCGGGCGATGACAATCTCATCCAATTTCTTCTTAGAATAAGAAATCCCTTTATCATTTCCAAGTTTAATTTCATTTGCATCTTCGAGGCTTAGTTTGAGTCCGAGTGCAATATCGTTGGTGACATCATTTGATCCAAAAGGAAAAACTTCCATTGAGATAGGAATATTATTCTCAAAGACTATGATTGAGCTGGTTTCCGAACCGATATTTGCAAGCAGACAGCCGGCAATTTTTTGTGTTTTATTTAGGGTGACAATACTCGCCGCCATTGGTGCTGCGATGACGTCTAATGCTTCAAGGTCTGCTTCTTCGAGTGCGAGCAATAAGTCACTCAAATGATGAGCGAGGCAAGTGATATACAGAACACGTGCTTCGAGGCGGAGGCCTTTGAGGCCTTGGGGTTTGCCAAGTACCTTCTTTCCGTCGATTCGATATTCGAGAGGAATGGTATGAATAATCTTGCGGTTCTGAATATAGAGGTGAGGGAGCTCTTTTTCACTCTCTTCGATGGCGCGGCGTACATCGAGATCTGTAATTTCAGAATCCGCTTTTGTAGTATTTACAACTCCTGATGCGATGATTGCACCCAAACCAATTCCGCCGACAGAAACAAAAGCACGCTTGATGGTAACGCCTGCGCTTTTTTGTGCTTGATCTACTGCGGCACGAATACTTTTGGCCACTTCTGGAATCTGGGTAATATATCCATGACGCATGCCACGAGTTTCTGCAATACCAGTACCAATGATGCGAGGTGATTGCTCAGATTTTCCTTGACTGGCCACTTTTTCTCCGCGAGCATTTCGGCTTTCTCCAGAAGAATAGTCGGCGACAATAACCTTGACTTGGTTAGTGCCTATATCGATTCCGACTGAATATGAACGACCGATTGCCATGTGGATAATTAATAGAAAATAGCGCTTTATATATCACTATTTCATCAAATTATACCACTTGAGGCCAGGAGTATCAATGAATAGGGATGGTGGATAAATTGATATACAATTTCAATCACTAAACCTTAAACTTTTTCCTCGTCTTCATTTCAGCAACCTCCATCTTTTTTGCAGCAGAATCATTTTCATGATCCATGCCCTTCAAATGATACAATCCGTGTATAAAAAGAAATTTCAAATAGTTTTCAGGCGCTCTGTCAAATTCTTTTGCTTTCGATCGCGCCTTATCAGGATTGATGAAAATCTCGCCGCAACAGCAGTCAATTTCAAAACTCAAAATATCCGTAGTATAATCTTTTTTTCTATGTTCGCGATTGAGGGTGCGCATTCTATCTTTGCCGACAAAAACCAGGCTTAGATCGTACTGTTTGCCAAGGACATGATTTTTTGCAGACTGAAAAAACACACCATCAATGCGAGGTGTGTTTTTTCGAGAAAGCGTGCTTCCAATGGTCAGGCTCGATGATTCAAAAATGACCTTCATGGGGTGCGTAGAATTGGCGAGATTATCGCTTCTTCTTTTTGTCGTTTACGAGTTTGCCGAGCTTAGCCAATTTTTCACGAGCTTCTCGTCGTTTCATAACTTCGAGGGCAGCCTTCTTTTTCTTGTAGTGAGAAAGAGTTCGTTCTGCTTCTTTGAGGCCTCGTACACGGTTAAGAATCCCAGAGTCCTGAGTTCTTTTTGTGAAGCGGCGGATCAATGAAGAGGCGCTTTCGTTTTGGTTTCGTTCTACTGATACATTTGCCATAGGGAGCTACTTTATCACAGTTTTTTTAGATATTCAATAAGGTTGTCGATATGGATTGTCTCCTGGATTCGGGTCTCTACGTGGCGCACGGTGACGCTATTTTCAAGGGCTTCTTTTTGACCTACGAGTAAGATATACGGCACCCCTAGTTTTTCGGCTGCTTGGAGCTGGGCAGTGATCTTGTCTTTGGCCAAAGCCTGGTGAACATGGATATTTGAGCGTCGAAGAATTTCGAGAATGGCAAGACTTCGGAGCTTTGCTTCATATCCGAGATGGATAAAGTAGAATTTGATCTCTTCTTCCACGATAGTTGCGGGTGCTTTCTTTGCATCTTTGTCGTCTACAAGAATATGCGCACCCATGGCAGGGATTTCCTTTTTGCCGAGGGCTTTGCGGGCAACACTATTGTATCTTTCGCCGATTGCGAGAACAGTTCTCTTTTCACTTTTTGCTTTTTCTTCAATTCCAATAATTTGGAAAACAGTTCCTGTTGAACAATTGCGCGTACCAATTAAGCTATTATTGATCATGTAGGGAAGACCGAGTGATTCAAGATATTCCAAAACTTCTCGGAAATGCTGCCGGCTTTCTTCTGAAAGAAAATCAATCGGTTTGGGTGCTTCATCCTGGAATGGTTCCAGGGCTTCGTGATCCGTAGAGTTTAATGAAAGCGGGTCCTTTCTGAACATATTTCGGATATCTGCAGGAAGATCTGCGAGTCGCTTTTTGTAAAATTGAGTGAATTCTCGAGTGAATCGGGCGAACGAGTCTTTGTCTCCGACAGAGTTTACTTCAACAATCAACTCCTCGATGTCGTGGTGTTCTTTGAGAATGACGAAGGCTGTTTCAATAACTACTGCATCTGCAATACTCTTGCTATTTCCAATGCTGTCGATATTGAAAACATGTTCACGGGTTTTGTCAGCAAATGAATTTCCCTTGAGTGGCCCGCTGAAACAAATGGTTGGCGGCTGATGCAAATCCTGCATCTTTTTTTCTACATAATTTCTAACGATGGCAACTTTTTCCTCAAGGAAATTGTCAAAATTCAAAGCACCCTGGTCTGGTCGACTCAGCTTATCTTTCAAAACCTTGGCCTTGCTGGTGTCACCTTTCTCGACTTCAAATTCAAAAGGAATGAAGCCGTAGTGCCGCGCAGTTTTGATGCAATCTACATGACCCTTATAAATATTTGAAGGAAGGGTGAATTGTGTTTTTACTGTTTTTTGCTTAGTGATTTTAGCGCTGAAGTCACTCATCTTACTAATGCCTCCCAATGGGGTTGATCGGACGTGTAGGTCTCCAGCTCTGTATTTTGGCTTTTTCAAAGCTTGAGCTGTCACCTGGCTTTTTTCATCCTTCTTGGATGGCGAGGTGTGTGCGGGTTTTGAATGCTTAGGATGAGCTTTTAGGGCCTTAGAAGCAGTCTTTTTGGCTGTTTTTGGTTGTTTTTTACCCATATTTTCCGTAATTTAGACCATAGATTATCACAGAGGGGGTTAATCTCCAAGAATCCGGGCGATTTTTAAAAGATTTTAGGGTTTTGGGTATCTCACGTCCTTGAACTTTGATACAGAACCAGGAAGAACCGAAAGGTCGCTAATGGGGAGTAATCGTATCAAGGCTCGACCGGTGATGGCGTCTTTTTTCAACGGTCCCCAAATTCGAGAATCTGAACTGACCTCACGATTGTCGCCCATAACAAAATATTCATCAGCTTTCAGTGTTCGTTCAACCTTGCGCTGACTTTCAAATGTGACATACGGTTCGTTGAGAAGAAATCCATCTGGATTTTCTGTATTAAAAATTTGAACAAGAGGGCCCTCGACAACAACACGTTCGCCAGGGAGGCCGATAACACGCTTGATAAAATATCTGCCGTCTTCGGTGGGGGCATCAAATACAATGACGTCTCCGCGCTCAGGTTCAGAAAATGCATATGTCAATTTATCGACGATGACATAATTGGCTTCATCAAAAGTTGGCTCCATTGAGCTGCCGTGGACGAGGAAGGGGTCAATAATAAATATTCGTAGAACCGCGACAACTACGATAAAGATAAAAATCGTCCTCCAGAAATGATCTTTTTGAGGTTTAGCCATCTCGATTGTTGGTGTAGGATTTGGAACTGCTTGTTGAGTATTCTCCATTTGGAATATCATAACATACTGTTGCCTGTAAATCTGCACTTTTTCAGCCAAAGACATTGTTGGGCTGCCTATGTTACAATCTAAAAATGTTTTATATCGTCGGTTTAGGAAATCCAGGAGAAGAATACGAACTCACGCGCCATAATATTGGGCGGATGGCAGTTGAATTATTGGCTGATAAATTAGATTTAGGAGAATGGAAAACAGACAAGGTTCTCGACGCAGAAAAAATGAAAGGTGAGGTTGGTGGAGAGTCAGTCACGCTCGTTATGCCCAATACGTTTATGAATAAAAGCGGAAAGTCTATCGTGCCGCTATTGAATACTTCCGGCTTAACAAAACAGCAAATAGAAAAAAAGGCCGCAAAACTGGTCGTTATTCATGATGATCTTGATTTGCCATTAGGAAAGGTCAAGATCGTCTTCAATCGAGGTTCGGGTGGACATAATGGTGTTGAATCAATCAGGAAGGCTATCAAGACAGAAGCATTTGTCCGAATCAAAATAGGTATTGTACCAACGACTCCGACAGGGAAGCTCAAAAAACCAAAAGGTGAGAAGAAGGTTGTCGATTGTATCTTAGGTAAATTCCAATCTGCCGAATTGCAGGTGATTAAGAAGTCCCTAAAGGATATTCCTGAGATTATTTCATTGATTGTGACAGAAGGGCCAACGGCAGCGATGAATATGTTCAACTAAAATAACTCTCGAAGTACCTCCGCAGGACGATTGTGTAACTACGACCGAAACCGAGGACAGCGCAAGGGGATTATTAAATTAATCTTATCTTAATGTATTAAAGCTACACTCAGGGCATGATAAAAAGTGCCATGTTTGCTGAACCACAGGTGGTAACGAGATCTGCTCTGCATGGTGACAAAAAAGCCATGAGCTCAATATATGAATACGGGTACAAGCCGCTCTATAATTTCATTTACCTTCGTCTGGGGAATATTCGTGCCCGTCGAGATGTTGCATTGGATCTGACAGAAGACTCTTTTTATAAATTCCTTAAATTTATAGGTAAAAATGAGGCCGCTTCAGCGCAGGTTGAAGTTAAGCCCATGCCCCTTCTCTATACTATCGCCAGAAATACCATCATCGACTATGCGAGGAAGAAAAAAGAGGTATTGATCGAGACCGAAGAATTCACTTTCGATGACATTAAGGATGATAGCCAATCAAGCTCTGCACCTTATGAATCTTGCGAATTGCATTTGTTAGGAAAAAAATTAATGAAGCTTTTGGATAGATTAACTTCAGGACAAAGAGAGATCATTTCACTCACTTTTTATGAAGAGTTAGAGACTAGTGAAGTGGCGTATATATTAGAAGTGTCCGAGGAGGCTGTGAGGCAACAGAAGTCACGTGCCATAAGAGCTTTACGTTATCTTATGCGAACGAATGAAACAGAAATTATCAACTCCTATCGAAGAGCATGACTTACAGGCTAGTTTTAATCGTGTCTTGAAAAAAATTCATATTGAAGTTTTGCCTGTATTAAATACACGTAAGGCAATGCTACAAAAATTGATCCTCCCTATAGGGGTTCTGGTCACTGCGATTGGATTTACTGGATATTATGCACGCGCGGTGCCTCCACAGCCTGCATCTATTACTGATCAAAGTCGATCGACACCTATTTATCCTGTGGAAGTAATAAGGCAAGAGCTTTTGAATGTTCCGGGTACAACTGAAACTGGAACACCTAAAGACATTGAGGTTCAGAAACCGGCGCGCAAACCCGTATCTAAGGCAAAGATATTACATACTAATGAAACCGTTTTTCCTGAGACCATGACTTTGGAATACGAATAAAAGAATAAGCAAAAACAGCTTCTGCGAATTGATTAAGTAATCAGTATCGAAACCGTGGGTGGCACGAAGGGGTTGTTTTTTATTGACAAACTTGCAAACGAACATACTATCTTACTCGGACAAGCGTGCATTCTGCACGTCTCCACAACATTCTCCAATCAAAGTCTGCGGACCGAGAAAGGAGACATTCCTGCGGGAATGGTTAGTACCTAAACAAGTGAATACACCGAAAAACGCACTTGCTGCGAAAGCGGCAGAACTGAAAATGCACACGCTCCTCATGGTTTTGGAGCCTCTCAATCCCGCTCAGGCTTTGGAGTCTATGCGGGCACTCATCATGAAGACAATCGTCAGCAATGACGGTTGGCAGGAATTGCTGAGGCAGACCTTGGCGGTTCCGGACCAAACGCTCACGTACAATTATCTGCACCATAGTGGTCTGCTCGAATTTTGGATACTGGGCAATGATAATATTCCGGACACTACTCAAGCTGAAAAGTTTGATCGTGTTTGCCAACTCTTTGACAGCCTTTATGCGCTAAGGGCCCCTCGGGATCCGGCAAAGCGCAACGAGGTGATGCAGAAAGTTATGGAGTACATGTTCAGGCTGATTTACGAACACGTAGTTGAATGTGACTCGAAACCAGGTGAAGCCGAAAGGGCGCAGCTCCGGGAACAGTGGCGAGTATTTCTCACCGCTGGCTCGAAGTTGCCTGACGTCTGCAAGAAGTGTCTCGAAGCATGCGGCGATAGAGTCGGTCGCGGAAGTGCCTTCTGGTTGATGGAAAATATGTGCGATCCTGACAAAGAACACTACGGTACCAATGAATGGACGGGCATATTGTCCATCGCTTCTGCATTTTTATGGCGAATGGTTGCCCATTCTCGTGACGATGGAACGGCAGAACGTCGTAATCACACAGCACTGCTTCAACCCCTCACGCGATTGCATTGGCCTCACTTCAATCGTCATCACCGTACTGTGCTGGAATCCCTCCCTTCACACTCGCACGTGGCTAGAGTTTGTGCGTCGGTGGTAGACAAAATCTGCACCTTTGCACAAATGATGATTGACCTCACCGAGGCGCTGGATTTAAAGGCGCACTTGCACGGGACATGGAATTTCAGTCGTATTGGTAATCAACAGTTTGGAAGTGATCCATGGAGATTCTTCGGTTTCCACAGTCTTATGTACGATGTAAACAGCACAACTCTGAACCGGATTGTTTTGTGGTTTGCTGCCGAGCATGTGCAGTTACCGAGATCACTTGCAGAGAGGGGTCCGCAGATCGCTGAAGCTTCGCAGGGCATTTCAGCGCTCGTCGAAGCGATCCTTGCTGAAGTTGGATTTAACGATCCCGTCGAACTCCTCATCGTTACCAATCATCGCGAAATTCACGATCTCGCATTCCAGCTCAATACCAAAGGCTAGGTATTGGTCTGCAATTCACTCATTAAGAAGCCCTCAAACCCGCGCGGTGTCACAACCGCGCGGGCCTTCTTTTTTAAATATTTATTTTTCAAAACAAAAAATCGCCCCTTCGAGCGACTTTTTGTTTTTCTTTTGCTCAGAAATTACTTCTTCGCTTTGTCGATAAACGAGAGTGCCATCTTCTGTTCCTTTGGATCGAACAATGTGATCTTGAACTGATATGTTTTACCAAGTTCTAGTTTTTCACGAAGCTTGATTTCACTTCCGAATTCAGAGATGTGAACAAGTCCAGCAACGCCTTCTTCGATAGAGGCGAGAGCGCCGTGCTTATTGAATTTGATGATGATACCAGTGACAACATCGTCTTTCTTATATTTCTTCTCAGCTTCTTTCCAAGGATTTGGTTTCAAAGCTTTGATTGAAAGAGAGATTTTGCCATCTTTGATCTCAATGACTTTCACTTTGACCTTTTCGCCAACTTTGAACATTGCGCGAGGGTCTTCTACAAGTGACCAGTCAATTTCAGAGATATGAACGAGGCCTTCGAGATTTTCTTCAAGCTTAACGAAGATTCCGAAATCTACAGCACCAGTTACAGTACCTTCGATATCTTCACCAACATTATATTTGCTGACAATCTTTTCTTTGTCTCGACTTTCAGGGCTCTTTTCAGAGAAAATCAATTTACCTTCTTTTGGAGAAGCTGAAATGATGCAAACAGAAAGTTTTTCGCCGACTAATTTTTTCAATTCTTCGAGTACTTTATCTTTGTCGCCATTTTCTACGCGAGGGTAGTGGTCAGCCTTGAGCTGTGAAGCAGGGAGGAAGCCCTGAATTCCTTGCCAAGACATGAGGAGTCCACCTTTGTTTGCTTCGAGGACAGGAATATCGTAAATGGTTTTTGATTTGATTGCGCTTTCTGCTTCGCTCCAGATGAGGGCTTGCTTCGCTTCTTTCAAAGATAATTCGATGTATCCATCTGGGTTTTCAATATCAACAACCTTGGCAGCAATGCTATCTCCGATATTTACCTTTCGGATAATATCTCGAGCG
This sequence comes from Minisyncoccota bacterium, assembly GCA_031973395.1. Classification (GTDB taxonomy): domain Bacteria; phylum Patescibacteriota; class Minisyncoccia; order Phycocordibacterales; family CAIZLB01; genus DALYDD01. Next base: position 60,697 of record DALYDD010000004.1, read on the forward strand.
GCGATATATTCACGGCCATAGATGATACCTGTTCCATAAGGCTTAAGATCGACGAATACACCCTTTTTATCAATTGCGATAACAGGGCCTTCGACAATATCTCCAAGACTTGGAGGGTTTGCAGAATCAGCGATTAGTTGCGCCATGAAATGGTTAGACTTTGCAATTTCATTCGCAGCCTCCATTTCTGTCGCAGAAAGTTCAACTTCAGCATCTGTTGATGCGTCGGCAATAGTTTTTTTTGTCATATTTTTTGCAAAAGAGCTTCTGCTTGGATTTCCGAAGCCTTGCGGCGGCACAGCAGGGATTACACTTTC
>DALYDD010000004.1:61113-65228 GCA_031973395.1 Minisyncoccota bacterium
TCTTCTAATATATAACGATACCACTCGTATCTACATGCGTCAATTTCGTAATTTCAAAAAAATATCGTAAAATAGACCGCATGATTATCACATACCTCGGACATGAATTTTTCAAAGTACAATTAGGAGACTTAACCGTTGCCTTTAACCCGCCGGCAAAAGACTCTTCTTATAAATCAAGTAAATTCGGGGCGGATGTTGTTCTCGAAACTCTTGCACATGAAGATATGTCGGGTGGTGCAGATCTCGCATATGGAGATCGAGCTCCATTTGTCATTTCTGGTCCTGGTGAATACGAAACAAATGGCATTTTTATAAAAGGCGTTGCAGGTTCTTCTCGATATGATGTGGATGATAAAGAAGATGCGCTCATCAATACGATTTATTCTCTGACAGTTGATAATATTTCTATGCTTTTCCTCGGAGCCCAGAGCACAGAATTGCCAGCACAACTATCCGAGATTGTAGATTCTGTAGACGTCTTGTTTTTGCCAATCGGAGGGGACGGTGTTTTTTCTCCAAAAGAAGCTTATAAAATAGCTATGAATCTGGAACCGAAAGTTATTATTCCTATGCATTTTTCTTCTGCAAAAGACGAGGCCGTCAAGCAATTTATAAAGGAAGCTGGTGGTGAAGTGACAACAGTTGATAAGTTAACTATCAAAAGAAAAGATATTGAGGGCAAAGAGGGTGAGGTGATTGTTTTGGAACCACAGGCTTAGGGTGAGTGCTGTGAGATTTCAAACATACCCTTAATTTATTGCTATAATATAAAAGCATATGGCAAAAGGTTTTCTCGAATCTCTTAAACAAAAACCGCCTGCGGTCAAAAAAACCATTGCTCTACTCACGAGTGCTGTAATTGCTTTTATTATCCTCGTCATCGCCCTCGTCTTAACTTTCACTGGTGCAAATAATAAAAAACCTAGCCAAAAAGGGGCTATCGATATCAAAAGAGAAAATGCTATCAATCAAATCAAGAAAGATTTGGGTCGAATAAAAGATCAGGTTTCTGCTGGTGCCACAGATGTCAAAGATTCATTTGGAAATGTCTTTGCCTCCTCTACTGGAAGCTCTACCGCCACGAGTACGTTACCGACAACCACTTCGACTGCGACATCTACGGCTTCGAGTAGCTCGAGAAGCAATGGCCAAAATAGACCACAAAATTAGGTTTCAAAGACTAGATACTGACGTTTATGTTTGATATAATGGTCCTCACTTAACCCACTTAAAAACCCCTAAAAACCTCGCAATCTCATGGCAAAAAAGAAAGATAAAGAAGAGTCAGCATCAAGAGAGGTGGAAATCTCGAGTGAATCAACAGGGTCAGACAAGATGACTTCTCGAAGTTTGGTTACTGAAATGCGCGAATCGTTTATCGACTATGCCATGTCTGTGATTACTGATCGTGCACTTCCGGATATTCGCGACGGTTTGAAGCCGGTGCACCGACGTGTACTTTTCGCCATGAATCAAAAACGCCTGACTTATTCTGCAAAATTTGTAAAATGCGCGACAGTAGTTGGAGAAGTGATGGGTAATTATCACCCCCACGGCGATGCCGCCATTTATCAATCTCTCGTAGGTTTGGCGCAAGACTTCTCGACTCGATATCCACTCGTCCTTGGTCAAGGTAACTTCGGTAACGTCGATGGTGATCCAGCCGCTGCCATGCGATATACCGAATGTAAGATGACGCGCATGGCTTCAGAAATGCTTCGCGATATAGAAAAGCAGACTGTTGATATGCGACCGAACTATGATGGTACTCGTAGCGAGCCATCGGTTTTACCGACAGCTGTCCCAAATATTTTATTGAATGGGGGTCTTGGAATTGCGGTAGGTATGGCCACGAATATCCCTCCACATAACTTGGGAGAAATTATTGATGCCACTACGCATTTGATTGATAATGAAGATGCGACAACTGCAGACTTGCTCGAATTTGTAAAAGGCCCGGATTTTCCAACAGGGGGGATCGCATATGGATCTGCGGATATGGCCCATGCTTTCACGCATGGTCGTGGAGGTGTGGTAGTACGAGGTGAGGCTGAAATTGTAGAAGAAAAAGCCGGCCAGTCAAAAATCATTATCACTTCGATTCCATATCGCGTAAATAAATCAACACTTATCGAAACTATTGCTGATCTGGTTCGCGAAAAGAAACTCGAAGGCATCAAAGATTTGCGTGATGAATCAACTAGAGATATTCGAGTAGTAATCGAACTCAAGACAGGTGCATACCCTCAGAATGTTTTGAACTATTTGTATAAGCATACTCAACTCGAATCTACATTTAATTACAATATGGTTGCTTTGGTCGACGGAACACCGATGACGGTTTCTCTCAAGACTGTTCTCGAAGAATTCATCAAGCACCGAAAAGAGGTTATTCGCCGAAGAACTGAATTTGATCTCGCAAAGGCAAAAGATCGTGAGCATATCTTGCTTGGTCTCAAGAAGGCCCTCGATCATATCGACGCCATCATTAAATGTATCAAGGCCTCAAAGGATACACCGACTGCTCATGCCAATTTGATGAAAGAATTCAAGTTCTCCGATCGACAAGCGACTGCGATTTTGGAAATGAAACTCCAGAAGCTCGCTGGTCTCGAACGAAAGAAAATCGAAGAAGAATTGAAGGCTGTTCAGGCTTTCATCAAAGAATGTGAAGAAATCTTGAAAAGCGCTAAGCGTGTACTCGGTATCATCAAAGATGAGCTCGGTGAAATCAAAACAAAGTATGCAGACCCTCGCCGAACTCGTATCGTCAAACATGGCGCCAAGAGTTTTTCAATCGAAGACATTGTACCTGACGAGGAATCAGTTCTGGTTCTGACTTCTGGTGGCTATATCAAACGAACTGATCCAGATGAGTACCGCAAGCAAAAGCGAGGTGGAGTAGGAGTTGTCGATATTGATACAAAAGAAGAAGATTTTATTACGCACTTTGTTACGGCTTCTACACATAGCGATATTCTTTTCTTTACTGATAAAGGAAAGGCATATCAGATCAAGATGTATGAAATTCCTGAAGGCAAGCGCGCCACTCGTGGAAAATCTATTCAGAATTTCCTTTCACTTTCTCCTGATGAAAAAGTTACTTCGGTATTGCCTATGCCAAAAGAAATCAAGAAGGCTCGATCGGGCGACGAGAGTCCACTATCATTATTCCTCGTCACAAAACAGGGGACTGGAAAGAAGGTTGCTGCTGAAAGCTTTCACGATGTACGACGAAGCGGAATCATCGCCATTCGACTCGAAGCAAAAGACGAACTTGTTTCTGCATCGTTTGTTGAGCGAGGTGACTCTGTAATGGTTGTTTCTTCTGATGGTCAGTCGATTCGATTCGACGAAGGTGATGTCCGAGAAATGGGCCGTGCCGCCGGAGGTGTGCGTGTCATGAAATTAGACAAAGATGTTGCGGTCGTAGGTGCCGATACCATCAAGAAAGGTGCAGCGCATGCTCAAGTTCTCATTGTCTCAAAAAATGGTTATGGAAAGAAAACTGAGATGTCAGAATACAAGATCCAGGGTCGCGGTGGCTCAGGTATTAAAACAGTAAAAGTTACTGATAAGACTGGCGAATTAATTGCTGCTCGAATTGTTACCGAAGAAACTGAGGAAGTGGTTGCGATCTCAAAGAAAAGCCAGGTTATCCGATGTGGTGTTGGAGAAATTCCAACTCTCGGGCGCGATACTCAGGGTGTCCGTGTTATGAAATTGCGAGAAGGGGATGCGATTGCCTCGTTGATTTGTCTCTAGGTTTGTTGGTATTTTTGAACTATGTTTCAGATTGAAAAAATCGAAGAATCGGAAGCGCATAAAAAGCTCGAGGAATTTCTACGGTCCCGGGCTTTTTTGCCACTCTTTTTCTACTCGCCGCATACATTAAATGTATGGCTTGCACATGATGGAAAGTCTCTATATATAGCCGAGCTCGATGATGAGAGGGTTTTGCTTACGCATAAAGACAAAGAAAACGAAGTACGCTTTTTATATGCTGAGCCGTCGGGGCCGATGATTGCGGAAATTGCCAAGCATTTTAATCCCGTGTTTATTTCTGGACTTTTAACCGCTGAATGAAGTGGTGTTCTTTGGAAATGGTTTTT
>DALYDD010000004.1:65248-69171 GCA_031973395.1 Minisyncoccota bacterium
AAAAAAGAATATTTTGAGACGCCACAGCTTATTATCGACATTGATTTGATATTGGAACTCAAGGATGGAAAAATTCGTCGCGATTATCGAAATTGTCAGAAAAAACATCTAGATCTCAAGATAGAAGATTATTCAAAAGCTCATGATGCTGAAATCCATCATTTTCTCAAGGCATGGGGTGGGGTGCGCGGCGAGCTCGACAAGTATGCTCGAGTGCAAAATGACAGACGATTTCTCGAACTGTACGGCGCTGCCCCAGAGACAAATGGTCTGGTGGTCAAAGATGGCTCAAAAATAGTGGCGATTACTTTTTTTATCACAGCGATGGACGGCAATGCGATGGCTGTATTGAGCAAATGTTTGCGAGGGTACACGCAGCTGGGCGTTTATATTTTCATAGAAAGATTGAAGCGAATGCAGAGTGCGGGATTTAAACATGCATATATTGGGCCAATTAATAATGATTTTAAAAAACGCTTTATCGGATTTGGAAAAATTCAAAACGCCTATTGTCACGATATTTTCCGCGCACCAGATCTGGATGTGAGAAAGCAATATGCTCTGAGACTTTTTTGATAGTAATAACTTGAGGTTTTTCAGATATGAGCTGCTGTGATGCTGGAAAAGGTGTATAATATGAAGGTGAAATTCTCGGATCCTGAATCAAATATTAAGCAAATGAATATTTCCGAAGGGATGGATGTTGCAGATTTCGGTTGTGGGGTTGGATTTTATTCGCTTGCTCTCGCAAAAAGAGTCGGTCCTTATGGTCATATTTATGCAATCGATATTCAACCGGAGCATTTAAGTAAATTAAAAAAAGAGGCGGTACATCGCGGATATGATAATGTCGAAATCATTCGCGGAAATTTGGAAGCTCCTGGAGGTTCTGGGCTTTTGGCACATTCTGTCGATCGGGTCGTAATCTCAAATGTTTTATTTCAAGTGGATGATATGTTTTTGGTTGCCGAAGAAGCCAGGAGAATTATAAAACCAAGTGGTCTGGTCGGAGTCATCGACTGGACTGAATCCTTCAAACAGGTTGGACCTCATCCAGATCATGTTGTCGATGCAGATAGAATAAAGAAGGTTTTCGAATTAACCGGCTTTCAGCTTGTTTCCAGGTTAGATGCGGGTTCGCACCACTATGGGTTTCTTTTTAAAATAGCTCGCGATACAATATAGTCACCTTTTATGAAGTCCGCTCCTAGCACATTCCAACTCATCGTCATCGCCGTTTTTATTTTAATGGGTATTATTGGCGTTGTGGTATTTGCAGGTTTTGGGGGAGTAAATAATCAAAGTGTACCAACTGCAACTGTATGGGGAACTGTACCCGGTGTTCAAGTCAATGAATTACTCCGTCTCATCAATGCACAACAGCGTGTGCTCAATGTTACCTATGTCCAAAAGGCCCCGGAACGATTTCAGGAAGAATTTGTAAACGCTTTGGCGGAGGGTAATGGCCCTGATATTGTTTTAATTTCAGATGATCTTGTATATTCGCAGGCTGGGAAACTTATGGTCATCCCTTACACAAGCCTCGACCAGAGAACCTATTCTGATACCTATCTCAATGCTTCAGACTATTTCATGACAGGATCAGGGATCCTGGGTGTTCCTTTTACTATCGACCCAATCGTCATGTACTATAATCGAAGTATGTTTGCAACAGCAGGAGTTGCGGAAGCTCCTCGCTCTTGGAAAGAAGTCGAAACTTTGGTATCGAAACTCACTCGTATCAATGAGACAAAGGGGATTGTTAAGGCGGCTGTAGCCTTGGGCGAGGCTCGAAATATTAATAATGCAAAAGAAATTATTGCCACCATGTTTATGCAGGCGGGGAATCCAATTACAGCATTCGATCCTGGTATCCAGGCATATCGATCCGTTCTCGATGCACCAGGAGAGGAAATCTCAGCACCAGGAGAATCTGTGGTACGTTTTTATACTAATTTCTCTAATCCGACATTACCTCAATATACATGGAGTCGTTCAATGCCAACGTCGAGACAAGCTTTCTTGTCGGGCGATCTCGCTATATATTTAGGGTATGCCAGCGAGTATACAAATATACGACTAGAAAATCCAAATCTTGATTTTGATGTAGCCCTCATTCCGCAAAATAGTAAGAATTATAATGTTACGTATGGAAAGATCACTGCTTTTGCAATTACCAAACAGAGTCGACGTGCCCAAGATGCATTTAACGTCATCTTGAAATTAACAGAACAAAATTCGCAAAAATTATGGTCTGATATTTCGGGTTTACCTCCAGTTCGCAAAGATTTATTGAGTGCAACACCTGATGATAAATTTGCTTCAGTTTTTTATCGGGCTGCGATTCAGGCAAGGACATGGACGGATCCAGATCCTGCATATTCAAATATTATTTTCCGTGACATGATCGAGGCGGTGACAACCGGTCTTTCTCTTCCGTCTGATGCGATTACGACGGCCAAGCAGCGCCTCGAATTATTACTTCAAGGCACTAAATCGTAGGACCTCACTTTTAATATGAATATTATTACGCACATCATGCACAATCGAAATCATTTCTGGAAAAAAACCGCAGCTTACTTTTTAGCCACTAGTATTATGCTCAGTGTTTTGACTATCGCCTTGGTCTCCACTCAAATTGCCGAAGCTCAGACAGGGTCAACTATCAGTGAATTTACTGTTCCTGAGAAGTGTAATACACCAGTATCGAGAGACGGAAATCCAGAATGTGGATGGAAAGAGCTCGTCATGCTCGGAAGTGAAATTCTCAAATTCGCGATCTTCTTTGCCATCCTCGGGGCTACAGTTACGTTTACATGGGCCGGATTTAAGATGCTTCTCAATCAAGGCAGTGATGGGGAAATCAAAAAAGCAAAAGAAATGATTTGGACAGCTACCAAAGGGCTCATCATTACCATGATTGCCTGGATCATTGTCGACTTCATTTTGGACAGCCTGGGCGTTACGACCATTTTCCGGCAGTTTACCCAATAGCCAATTAAATGTAGTATAATAAAAAAATAATGCAGAAAAAGAAATCAATTTTTCCCGTTCTAACAATTGCCATCGCTCTCGGTCTGTCTCTATCATACTTTACTTTATTTAATATTAGGTCTACGTCTATGAGTGGTGCAGGGTTGGCAGCGAATAGTGGTATTATATTAGCGCAAACGACAGGTACAGGAGGCCTCACAGTACCTGCGAGTCGTACTGGTACTGGAGGCCTCACTGTCCCGTCAAATTCCGGAGGAAACGGATTAGAAAACCCTCTCGGAAATCGAAATGGCACATTGGCTACTTTCCTCGATACTTTGCTCAAGAAAGTAATTCTTCCAATCGGGGCCATTGTTGTCGTATTTGCTATCATCTTTGCCGGCTTCAAATATGTCACTGCAAAAGGAGATCCAAAGGCTATTCAAGCAGCTCATCATCAGCTCACGTGGACGGCGATTGGTGCGGCAATTCTATTAGGAGCAACAGTTATTTCTCAGGTTATTACAAATACCGTAGATACCCTTACTAAATAATAATGAGTATGAAATTTTTTACATCAATATCAAAAATAGGTCTACTGGCAGCTGTATTTTTGCCACATCTCGCTTCTGCGCAAACGGTGAGTAATTTTGAACAATTGGTAGAAAAGATCTATGGCATGTTGAGCAGTATTGTTCCGATCATTGTCTCATTGGCGGTTATTGTATTTTTGTGGGGGATTTTCCAGCTTGTACGCAGCAGCAGTGAAGACGCGAGAAAAGACGCCATCAAAGTTATCACCTTCGGCATCGTGGCTCTCTTCGTCATGGTCTCAGTTTGGGGGCTGGTTGCAATCCTTAGTAATACTTTTTTCGGCAGCGGACAGACCTATATCCCTCAATTAAGATAAGTATGACTATGTGGAAAAAAATATTATGTATTGCAGGTTC
>DALYDD010000005.1:0-9525 GCA_031973395.1 Minisyncoccota bacterium
GACTGAATTGGGTGGGGTAGGTGTGGCAGGATGCGATGGCATGCTGACCTCCTTTCATTTTGGGTTGGGGGTTTAGAAACTAGATTGACGAAGAACTATTTGTACATCTATATAATAGCACGAATAGTGTGAAAAGTCAATGCTAGAAATTTTGACAAACCATGAGATTTTGCCTGAATTTCACAGTTCCTTCAAAAAAAGATGCTAGAATATTACCTACCACTTACAAGGACGAAACCTTTTTAGATTAATTCGGGATTAAGTATAAAACATGAAAAAATTTGGATTTCTCGTGCATGCACGTAGCCATAGGGATTTGATCAGGAAATTTCCTTTATTAAAATATTTGCCGCGAAGAGTCGTGGACTTTATTGCAATTGCCTTGCCACCAATTACCGTCTCAAAAGTTACCGGCCTAAAAGATAAGCAGGGTCAAGATATTCCAGGCTATATCATTGGCATAACCATGACCGCAAGGCAGATGATTGAAGATCGCGACAAAGCTTTAAAAAAGATCGTGCAAGCTTGTAAATACGCGGAAAAAAAAGGTGTGGGTATCATAGGCCTCGGCGCACTAACGGCATCTTTTTCAAAAGGAGGATTAGATATTTTGCCCCACCTCAAAACAATGGGGGTGACAACAGGTCGCGCATACACAACAAAGACGGTGACGGACTATGTAAAAACATGTGTCGAGCAATTTGGGTATACAAAAGACAATGTTCGCTTAGCAATTGTGGGAGCTGGAGGATCCGTAGGTTCTAGTTGTGCAAAATTACTCGCTACGTGGGGAATCAAACAGATGTTATTTATTGATTTACCAAAACGAGCGGAACATTTAAAGAAATCAATTCATCATATAAAAAGTATCTATCCCATGACTCAGATTGAAACCTCACATGCCATTTCGGATATCAAAGGCTGGGATATTATCATTACCGCAACGAATGCACCCGAGGCATTGTTGCGAGACGAAGATATTTCACCAGGAACCATCATCGTGGATGATGCCCAACCACCAGATGTACCGCGAGAGGTAATTAGAAACCGCAATGATATTCTGTGTATCGAAGGCGGGGTAATCCACACGCCTGGCATCAAATGTAATTTCAATCTAGGGCTCGTCGATCGAGAAGACACATTTTGTTGTTTGGGTGAAGTCTTGGTCCTTGCTCGAAATGAAAAGTTTGAACATTTTGCAACAGGTGAACTCCAAGAACACTTGGTAGGCCAAATAGAAGAAATGTCAAAAGACATGGATATACATATTTCAAAATTCCAAAATGATATTCAGAAATACATTCCAGATGAACAAATTGCGCGAGTAAAAGAAATTATCGCTGGAAAATTAAATGAAAGGGCCGTATAATTGAATTGCACATGACAGATTACATAACCGTACTCCTGACGATAATTACTATTATTAACTCAGGGTTGGGTTTGCTCATACTTTTTAGTCCTGGAAAACAAAGTTCCAGTAAGATTTACTCACTGATCACATTGACGACCTTGTCATGGATCTTTTGTATTTTCTTCTATCGAAGTAGTACACCAGAGAATATTGTTTTTTGGACAAAATGTTTATATATATCAGCAAGTTTAATTGCAAGCTGCTTTCTCTTTTTTACTTATCTTTTCCCTGTTAAAGATCCATTTTCGCTTACAAAGAAATTACTGGTTGTGGTGCCAAATATCATCATTGTTGCTTTGATTATCTGGGGAAAAGGGATTATCTCTGACGCACACGTGAGTCAGGCTGGGGAAAACACGATCGAATTCGGAAAGCTCTATCTTCTCTACGTTATCTATATCCTAGCTTTCTTTAATTATAGTTTTTTTCGCTTATTCAAAAAGCACAGAACATTAAGCGAAGACTTGCAGAAGCGCCAAGCCATCTTCTTCCTCACAGGGTATTTGATCTCTGCCTTCATCGCCTTCGCCACTAATTTGATTCTGCCATGGCTTGGATATTTTACCCTCAACTGGCTCGGGCAAGTTTCGACAGTGTTTATTGTCACCTTTGCGACATATGCAATCGTCAAACACCAGTTGTTCAATATCAAAGCTATTGCCGCTGAGTTATTTATCGGTGCGCTGTGGATTTTCTTGATCATTCGAATTGTACTTGGCTCAAACACTCAGGAAAAAATTCTGAGCGGTGGCTTACTCCTCGCTTCGATCATTGTGGGTATTTTATTGATTCGAAGTATTAATAATGAAGTAAAAGCTCGGCTCAAGATTGAAAGCCTCGCCAAAGATCTCGCCATAGCAAATGATCAGCTCAAAGAACTCGACGCTCAGAAAACCGAATTCGTATCACTAGCTTCGCATCAGCTACGTGGACCACTCACCGCTATCAAGGGTTATGGCTCAATGCTTCTCGAAGGAGATTTTGGAGAACTATCTGAATCTATAAAGGAGGCGATTGAAAAAATGTATAAGTCTACGCAGGATTTGGTAGTTATTGTAGGAGATTATCTTGATGTATCACGCATTGAACAAGGTCGTATGCAATATGACTTTAGCCTATTTGATTTGCGTGAATTAGTGCAAACAATCGTAAACGAGCTTCGCCCGTCTGTTGAAAATGCTCATCTCACTATGGATTTTGATACAACACTGGCACCTTCTTATATGATCAATGCCGATAAGGGTAAGATCAAACAGGTGATTGGCAATATTATTGATAACTCGATAAAGTACACACCAAGCGGAGGTATACATATCTGGCTCACAGCCAAGAATAACAAGGCTTTAATTTCTATTTCTGACACCGGGGTTGGGATTCATCCATCTGTACTACCGAAACTTTTTGCCAAGTTTACCCGCGCGCCAGATGCATCGCAGACAAATATTTTGGGAACAGGACTTGGTCTGTATGTAGCAAAGAAGATGATTGAGGCACATCACGGCCGTGTATGGGCCGAATCTCCTGGTCAAGGCAAGGGTTCAACCTTCTTTATCGAATTAGATATCGCTGAAGACGAGACTCCTTCCAATACAATCAATGCAACCATGACACCAGTGTTCGAAGAGCCGCAGGCCGCACAGGTTGCAACCACAACCGCGCCTGTAGCCACAAACTCACAGGCTGTTACGGAAAAAATCATAGATGTAAACAAAACAGCTTAAATCTGTTAAAATAGCATCTACTATGAAAAAGATATTCCTCACGGGCGTCCAGCCAACCGGCCGACCCCATATCGGCAATTATTTTGGCACCATGAAGCAATTGGTGGACGGACAGTCAGAATACGATGTCCGAGCCATCATCGTTGACATGCACGCTATAACGACTATTCATGATGGTGCCGAGCTTGCAGGACATAGCCTGGATTTGGCAATGGACTACCTTGCAATCGGCCTTGATCCAAAAGAAATTTTGATTTTCAAACAATCAGATATGCCTGAAGTTACAGAGATGGCATGGGCTTTGAGCTGTATCATTACCGTCCCATATCTCTCTCAAGCACATGCTTTCAAAGATAAAACGGCGCGCGGCAAGGAAGCCAGTGTTGGCCTTTTTACATATCCTATCCTCATGGCAGCAGATATTTTGATTCACAATGCAGATATCGTGCCAGTTGGGCGCGATCAGAAACAGCATGTTGAAATGGCACGAGATATTGCCGAAAAGTTTAATCGTATTTTTTGTACAGAAAAAGGAAAGCCTGAGTTATTTAAATTGCCGGCGGTTATGATCCGCGAAGAAGTCGAGGTTGTGCCCGGTATAGACGGTCAGAAAATGAGTAAAAGCTATGGAAATCATATTCCTCTTTTTTCTACAGATGAAGAAATCCGAAAACTCGTAATGGCCATCGTGACAGATTCGGGTAATGCCGCAGACATTGAATCAGGCAAGATTTCTGGTATTCCTGAGAACGTCTACAATATTCACAAACTTGTTCGTGATAAAAATTCTCTTGACGAATTATATGCAAAAAATAAAGGTAAATATAAATTATTGAAAGAAACTCTTGCTGAAGATTTAATCGCTTTCATAAAACCCCTCCGAGAAAAACGTGAAGAAATCGCTAAAAATCCAGAAGCTGTAAAAAAGATGCTTGCTGAAAACGGAGAGCGGGTACGAGCCATAACAGCTGATGTGATGAAAAGATTTAGAGAACTAGTAGGATTTGCGCTGTAGAAATTTCTTACGAGATTTCTACCTAAATGACAAAAAAAATAATCTGACTGAGCAATAACTTAGGGACAAAAAAGCACCTCATGCCCCAGTGTGAGCCGGGATAGAACCGGTTATCACACTTCAGGGTAGGGTGCGGGCCGTGAAGGTTATTATTGCTGGACTTCAGCAAAAATAGAGACATTCACCGAAGACTTTTTCATCAAAAGAGAGGTAGGGCAAATCGGACTGTCCCTTTCCTTCAATCAATTCAAAGTCCCAATCTTCTTCTTCGGGTGTTTTGAGGGCGGCGACAAACCACTCCTCTTCTTCGTGTTCGGTATTTATAATTGTCGTACCGGGGACAATGCATCCACGAAACTCTGACTTCAGAATCTCGGGTGGCATAAGGTCATTCCTTATCAAGGCATCAACAATGCTCAGGCAGAGCCTTGGCTGAGTATTGGTAATCCTTCTCGCGGCGCAGCCGGTACAACTGAAACCGAGAGCAGGGCCTTCTCTGGGAGTCAGAGTGACGCCACTGCGACCCGTGAAGGTTTGGTGAAGGGTGGCGAGTCGCAAGATACGCTCAATTTGCTTTTGACGGCGTCGAGGTTCTGCAGATGCATAGCTGCCCAATTGCCATTGTGTGCCCTTGGTCGCGATGTGTTGCTGAAACACCTGTTCCGCGGAACAGATTGTCAGTTCTTTTGATGCATCCGTGGCGGCGGATTTCATAGTCATTGTTCTGGTCTTTCGGTGGTTGAAGTGGAGGTGATGCGGGAGAGAAAAGGGTGGAGGTAGTAGGAGGTTCGTGTAGATTGTGGCGGGTTTTGAAAGGACGATTTTGTTATTTGCCTCTCTGGAATTCAATTATAGCACTGGTTTTAGGGAAGCAAACTGCGCCTGTGCACATCTTTTTCTACCCTTATTTACAAGCCTATATAGCGTTTACAACTTTTCTTAAAAGTAGTAGTATCAGCATAATATCATGAAAAGAACTCACATAAAAAAACTAAAGGACTGTATTGGCCAGGAGACAACCATTGCAGGGTTTGCTCAAATTATTCGCGTACAAAGTAAAGTTATCTTCATTGTCGTTCGTGATGTAACCGGTCTCACTCAGGTCGTTGTCGAAGCAAAAGATGAAAAGATTTTTGAAATTGCAAAAAATCTCTCGCAAGAATCAGTGATCACTGTGACTGGTCTGCCAAAAGAATTTGCTCAAGCTCCAGGCGGTGTTGAAATGTCAGCAACCGATCTCACAGTACTCTCTGCAGCAGATCCGATTTTACCTATCCCGGTTATTATTAAAGGAAATGATGAAGAATCAGAAGCGCCAGTGCGATTCGACTATCGATGGGTAGACCTTCGAAAACCTGAGAAATTACAGATTTTCAAAGTATGGACTGCTCTTGAAAGTGGTTTCAGGAAAGCTGCAGCTGAGAACGATTTCATGCAAATCTACTCTCCTTCATTTATGTCTACTCCATCTGAAACAGGAGCAGAAGTATTCGAAGTAAAATATTTTGAAAAGAAAGCATACCTTGCACAATCTCCACAATTTTATAAACAAATGGCAATGGCCTCAGGCTTTGAGAGGGTATTTATGGTTGGTCCAGTGTTTCGAGCAGAAGAAAGCTTTACCAGTCGTCACCTCACAGAATTCACAGGCTGGGACTTTGAAATTTCTTATATCGAATCCCATCACGATGTTATGGATATGGAAGAAAAACTACTTGTCGGCGGATTTACAGAGGTCGCAGCGCAGTTTCCGGAATTGAATATCGAAATCCCGACTATGCCATTCCCACGGATTCCTATGGTCAAGGCAAAAGAAATTCTCGCAGGACTTGGTGTAGAGAGCGCAGAAGAACATGACCTTTCTCCAGAAGAAGAACGAGCAATTTGTGACCATGTAAAAAAAGAAATGAATCATGATTTTGTTTTCATCACGGATTACCATAAATCAAAATCTGCTTTCTATCATATGCGTCATGCAGATGATAACGATCGTTCAAAACGAGCCGATCTATTGTTCCGAGGAATTGAAGTGACAACCCTTGCGCAGCGAGAACATCGCATTGAAATTCTTGAGAAGCAAGCACTCGATAAAGGCATGAGTCTTGAGGCTCTCAAAGATTATATGAACTTCTTCCGATATGGTTGTCCTCCGCACGGTGGAGCGGGAATTGGTCCAGGCCGACTGATTATGAAATTGATGGGTCTTCCGAATGTTCGCGAGGCGACGTATTTGCCGAGGGATGTGAAGCGACTTAATCCTTAATTGAATAAAAGAAAACCGCCATTCCGGCGGTTTTCTTTTATTTCTTTTATTTATTATTCAGGATCCTTCTCCGTCTCAGACCAATCAGTCACACCCAATCGAGCTTTATCCTTTTCAAACATTGAAGCATACAAAGCCTTGCGAGCAAGCAACTCAGTATGCGAACCATGTTCAGCAACTTCTCCATGACTCATGACGATGATGTGATCACATCTTTCAGCACGAGAAACGTGATGGGTAATAAGCACAACCGTAATACCACGCTCTTTTAATGCGAGAATATTTTTGATGACGGTCTCAGCGTTTTCAGGATCGAGTTTAGCATCAGGTTCGTCGAGGATAATGATCGGTGTGGCACGATGGTGCAAGCGAGCGAGAGCGAGGCGTTGTTCTTCTCCACCAGAGAATTCGCGACCGCCGAAGTCAGTACCAATTTGTGTTTCGAAGCCTTCTTTGTCCTTTGCAATTACTTCGCTGAAAACTCCGAACTCGGCAGACTCTTTTACACGCTGCATATCCAAGATCTGATCGAGATTTGATGAAGCAATTTCTTCACCAACTTTTCTTTCGATAATTGAATACTTCTGCGTGAGAGCGGCGGCATATTTTGACCAAACATCCGGGGAAATATTTTTGAGATTAATATCATTGGCAAAAATATCACCTTTCGTCGGATCATAATGTCTCATGAGGAGGGAAGCGATAGTCGATTTACCATGTCCGCTTTTTCCTACAATAGCCACAATCTCGCCTGGCTTAATTTCGAAGCTCACATTTTTGAGCACCTCTTTATCCCCTTGATCTGGATAAATGAAACTAACTTTATCGAATTTGATCAGTGGAGCAGAGGTGAAATTTGGCAAAACAGGATGAGGCGTCTGAATTATAGGCTTAAGACCAAAGAATTCTTCTTCGATCAAAACAACACCCTTTGCAGTGTTCCATTGATTCGAGACCATATTCACAATCGATTCGACATTGGCCTGCATAGTTCTTGCGGCGGCAATGAGAATCGTGAGGGTACCAATTGCGATAGAGAGCGAGAGTGTGCTCCAGACAGCATGAACCACCACAAAATAAAGTCCGGCAAGAGAAATCAAATGCGTGATAAATTCTCGCTTTACACCAGTCTTACGTGCCTTATCCCAGAGATTGAAATCTTCTAGATAACTGGCTCGAATTTCTTTATTCACTTCCTTTGTCTGATGGAACATTAAAGCCTGAGTAAAGGAGACGATGCTTGTATAGATCCTCTCGAGCATGCCTCGACGCTTATTATTGGGCACCATATCTTCATAGACTTTCCACCAGAGATTTGTCTGACGGAATTCCATGACGATAAGTGGAATACTTGTGATGATGATCACCAGTGCGTATTCCCATTTTTGATAAAACAAAGTGGCACCGAAGAGCAAGAATGAAACACAAGTCGAGAAGATTTGCACCAATTCTCTGGCGAAGTTCACATGACTGGACCAGCTATATGGCAATTCTTCAATTTTGCGACGCAAATCGTCGTAGCGTTTACTTCTAAACATTGCAACGTCGAGAGAGGCTTTATGCTTATTGAGCTCTAATTTTGTTGCATGTCGAAGCCAATGACTCCAGCGGCCATAATAAAACCAATCCAATCGATTCACGATCAAAGCGAAAATCAGGGCGCCGGCAAAAAACAGAAAAGGTTTTCTGAGTTCTCCGCTAAGTAATTCCAAGGGTGAGAGACCAACCCCGATCCCGGCATTCATCAATCGCTGGACACCGTTGATAACAATACCGGTTGCATACACAATCAAAAACCCCGCGACGGCAATCAAGCCTTGCATCGAGATATTTATTGCAGTACCGAACTTGGCATTTCGCCAAGTATAACCAAATGAATATTTTGTGGCCTTAAACAAGGTTACCAAAACATCTTTAACTTTTTTCATAATGTAATAGGGGATAAGTGATAAAAATCAAAAGCGAAAACGCTTGAGAAAAGAAACATTGTGCAGAGGAGTCGAAACCTACAAAACCGGCAAAAGGGAGGCCAAAAACTACAAACTTGAGAAAATCGTCCCGAGGCGATTATCTGGCCAATTTGAATTTGTAATATTTTTGAATCATATCACCCTTATCTTATGCTAATACTAAAAAAGCCGCAATAGTCGGGAAAATAGTTTATAATATGGACATGAACGAACCCGAGGCTGAGCTCGAAAATCCCATTTCTACGAGCACCCTTCAAACTTCCGTAAGTGGATTTACCGTCAAGACTCAAGCTTTTGAGGGACCTCTTGATTTGCTTTTAAATTTGATTGAAAAAAGGAAGCTGTTCATCAGTGATATTTCGCTCTCACAAGTTACCGATGATTACATTTCGCACATCAATCAATTGCCAGAATATTCACTGAAGCACCGAGCGCAATTTATTTTGATCGCTTCGACTTTGCTTTTGATCAAAGCTAAATCGCTTTTGCCAACACTCGAACTCACCACAGAGGAACAAGGTGATATTCGCGACCTCGAACTCAGGCTCAAGATTTTGGAAATTATGCGCCGACAAAGCCATTATGTACGCGAAAATTTCGGCAAGCAGAAAATTTTTGAACGAGGTGATATGGAGGAAGTTATTCGTATTTTCGCACCAGGCAAAGATATTTCGCTTGACGCTATAACGGGTGCCATTGGCCAAGTTCTCAACTCTTTACCAAAACAACAAGTCGAACAAAAAGTTACCGTCAAAAAAGTCATTAGCCTCGAAGAGATGATGGACCGACTAGCAGATCGCATTCAATCAGCTATGAAAATGTCATTCCGAGAATTCAGCGCCAATAAACATGATGGCTCGGCCAATATGGCCCATGGCCAAGGTCGTGGCGCACGCATGAATGTTGTGGATAGGGCTGAGCGTGTACATGTTATTGTAAGTTTCCTCGCAATGCTCGAACTGGTGAAGCAAGGTTCGATAGAAGTGAAGCAGGACAGCTTATTTGATGAAATTGAAATGGAGAGGAATGATGTAGGTATTCCGAAATATATCTAAATTCCGAAAGGAATTTAGATCCAAAGACAGAAAAAGAAATCTAACCTGCCACAAAACTACAATATATAGTAAAATAGCTTCATCCATGAC
>DALYDD010000005.1:9535-16212 GCA_031973395.1 Minisyncoccota bacterium
ACTCCACTTATTCTCTCAAACAACACATCGAAGCCATCCTTTTTTGGAAAGGGGATCCATTGTCGATCAGCCATCTATTACGCATCACTCGAGCATCAAAAGAAAATATTGAAAATGCTCTGGCTGAACTTTCCGAGGACCTGAGAAATCGAGGCATCGTTTTGATCCAGCACGAAGGAGAATATACTTTGGGCACAAACCCAGAGTCATCAAAGTTGATTGAAGCCGTTAGAACAGAGGAGCTCTCCAAAGATCTTGGGCGAGCAGGCCTCGAAACTCTCGCCATTGTTTTATACCAGGGACCAATCCGACGAAGCGAGATTGATTATATTCGAGGGGTGAATTCTAACTTCATATTGAGGAATTTGCTCATCCGAGGACTCATTGAGCGCAAAACTGATCCGAATGACAATCGCGCAGCGGTATATAGTCCCTCTATGGATCTTTTGCGATTCCTCGGTATCACCCAGGTAAGTGAGCTCAAAGATTTCGATAGTGTAAAAGAAACCATTCAACAATTTAAAGCGAGTGGAGAAAACGATTCGAGCAATGAATCTGGGGAGCCCACAGAAACAACCAACACAATTACTAAATCTAATCCAACCCACGATGAACAATCTACACAGTCAAATGAGGCAGAGTCAGAAGTTGCGGGCGATACCGTTTAGTTTTTTTATTGCCACACTTGCACTCTTAACCATTTTTACTTTTACAAAAACATCCGAAGCGCAAACTTTTCCGAGCACGCCCACCACCCCAACTACAACACCAACTCCTCCTGCGCCACAGATTTTGCCGACCACTACGCCGCCACAACCCACATACGCCATCGACCCAACAAAAGTTCTCGCTCAATCAGTTTTGGTTAAAAATTTAAACACTGGTCAGATTTTATTTTCTCGAGAAAGTCAAAGGCGATTACCACTCGCATCGATCAGTAAATTGATGACTGCTATCACCGTTAAGACAATGCAGGAGAATTGGAAAACACTTCCTGCAATCATAAGACTTTCACCCAACATTGGCGGCGCACTGACTGCTGCAGATCGTGCTGTAAAAGCTGGTGGGTATATGAAAACTAATGACCTAAATGCATATATGCTTTTAACTTCGTCAAATTATGCAGCTTATTCTTTGACACATGAACTTATACCGTTTTCAAGTTTTATGGCATACATGAACTTCACAGCCAAAAACATTGGCCTCAAGAATTCACACTTTATTAATGGCTCAGGTCTCACAGAAATAGCCCGCAATAAAACACATTCCAATTCCGAAGGCACTGCAGAGGATGTTATGACCATGCTTCAGGTATTTGTTAAAAAATACCCAGAACTTGCCCGAGCCACAAGGACCCCTGATGCTTTTATCAGAATACATGCAACTGGCGAGAAAATTCCCATTGAAAACACCAATAAATTACTTGATAGCATGGATAATATTTTCCTAGGCAAAACAGGATATACCGGCGACGCGGGCGGAAACCTGGCAATTGTTATCCAAAAAAACGATCAGTATTATGGCATCGTGGTCCTTGGATCAACAGCTGCTGCCAGATTCGATGATGTAGCATATTTAGCTTCGCAGATTTAAATGTTATAGTAGACAAATCTCGACTTTTATATTTTAGACGTATAGACCAAACCCACATGATGACATTAAGCGCGATCAAAGTTCTCTTGCCAGCATTTATTGCTTTCGTATTTGGTATTACCATAACCCCTTGGCTTACTCACTACATGTATAAGTACAAAATGTGGAAAAGAAATTCTCGTAGCAATGAAAACACAGAGCAAATGTCTCCAGAATTTCAAAAGATTCACAATGAAGCAGGGGAGATGAGTACACCAAGACCAGGCGGGGGGGTGGTTTGGCTTTCTGTACTTGTAGTTGTCGCCGTTGTAGCCCTGATTTCTTGGATCTTTCCGAATGACGCTACAGCAAAACTCAACTTCTTGAGTAGAAATCAGACCCTCTTGCCATTATTCGCACTCATCTTCGCTTCTTTGGTAGGTTTGGCTGATGATCTTTTACAAATCTACGGTAAAGCATCGAATCACAGTGACGGTATATCACGTAGACTACGCATTCTCGTGGTACTCCTTATTGGAGCAGTTGGGGCATGGTGGTTTTATACAAAATTAGATGTAATAAGTTTACATATTCCTTTTTGGGGTGATTGGATTATCGGCTGGTGGATAGTTCCAGCATTCATGCTCGTAACCCTTGGCACATTCACAGGATCATGGATTGATGGCATTGATGGCTTGGCTGGCGGCGTTATGGCTTCCGCTTTCGGCGCATATGCCCTGATTGCTTTTGAACAGCAGCAATACGATATTGCTGCTTTTTGTACGGCAATCATCGGAGGACTATTAGCTTTTCTTTGGTTTAATATTCCTCCTGCAAGATACTATCTTGCAGAGACTGGGATGCTTGGACTGACAGTGACTTTAGCTATAGTGGCATTTTTGACCGACCAGGTAATTGTTTTACCAATCATCGCCTTTCCACTCGTACTCACGTCCGCATCATCCACTCTGCAGATCTTTTCCAAGAAGTTTTTTAAGAAGAAAATTCTCCGCATCGCACCACTACATCATCATTTCGAAGCAATCGGTTGGCCATCGTACAAAGTTACCATGCGCTATTGGGTCATCTCAATTATTTGTGCCATCTTAGGTACAGTAATCGCATTATTAGGTTAAAATAGATGCGTGGCGGTTGTTTGTAATATCGGTCCTATAATTTTCCGCGTTTTTTATGAAAAAGAAAATTGATAAAACATTTCTGATACTGACATTTGCACTCCTTATCACCGGCTTTTTTATCTTTTCATCTGCATCACTTGGACTATTAGCAAAAGTCTTTGGGGAAGGGAAGTACAAAGCGGTTTTATTTAATCAGGTAGTGCTCGGACTTTGTGGTGGCTTAATCGCGATGTATATCACTTCGCGCATCCCATATTTATTTTGGAGAAAAAATGCTTTCTATATTTTGATTGCTTCATTTGCTTTGATGCTTTTAGTTTTCACCCCACTTGGAACATTTCACGGGGGTGCCAGACGGTGGCTTGATATTGCAGGGTTTAGTGTTCAGCCAGCAGAATTTTACAAGCTTGGTTTTGTGATGTATTTAGCCTGTTGGTTTGCGTCTGTAAAAAATAAGGTGACGACTTGGAAATTAGGAACTTTGCCATTTGTCATCCTGATCGGCATCAGTGCCATGCTTATTCTATTGCAGCCAGACACAGATACATTCATGGTCATTGTCATCGCGGGGGTGGCAGTATATCTGACCGCCGGAGGGAGATGGCGAGATTTGGTCATTATGGGCATTATAGGGGTCCTGGGCCTTACATTACTTGTGTTTCAGCGTCCATACCTCATGAACCGTATACAGTCGTTTATAGACCCTTCCAAGGACTCTCTAGGTTCTAGTTATCAGATCCAGCAATCACTCATTGCTATAGGCTCTGGAGGCCTTCTGGGGCGAGGTTTTGGTCAAAGCATCCAGAAGTTCAACTTCCTCCCAGAACCTATTGGGGACTCAATTTTTGCCGTCGCAGCCGAGGAATTCGGGTTTATTGGCTCAGTTTCGATTATCTTATTGTATTTACTTTTCGCCTTCCGTGGGCTGCGCATCGCCAAGCTTGCACCAGATAATTTCGGCATGCTTTTGATCGTGGGAATCATTACCCTAATTATCACCCAGTCATTTTTGAATATTGCCGCCATGCTCGCTATTATTCCACTCTCCGGCACACCCTTATTATTTATAAGCCACGGAGGCACCGCGCTTTTCTTTACCCTTGCATCCGTTGGAATCATTATGAATATATCGAGGTATGTACCGAAGAAGAGCGCGAAATGATCAAAAATCCCAAGGTTCCCAAACTAAATACGCTATACTATTCAATATATGGAAAACATAGACGACTTCAATAAACCTAACTCTAGGCCGATCAAGATCTTTTTATTATGTTTAGGAATTTTGATCGTCTTGGTTGGCCTTGGCTTTTTATATACACAACTCTATCCAAAACAAGAAGATACCCACAATGATTTTATATACAACCCAGATCCTCAAGGCCTGGATATTTCACGCTACCAAGAGAGCACTACAACATCTGAAAACGTACTACCCATTACAAAGGCTGATGAAGGATATTATGCGTACAATCACGAAATTGTATATTTCGGCTCTGATGAATCAGATCCAAATTACAATCCTGAGACAGGTGATGCACAAGGCGATGTAAACGACTCGTTTATTATTGAAAAATTTAAAGGCGATTCATTCAATTTTTGTATGACGACCGTGACAACTAATTTCCATTCATGCCAAATAGAAGGCATTGCTAAAAAATCTCCAAATAGTGAAGAATTTATTTTTGTTACACCACCAGAAGAAATGACTTTCGACCCAAATCCAACTGAAAACTCAGATTATCCAGATAAAATTGGACCATGTACCCTAGCAATCAAGAAAGTAAAAAGCCCTACTAATGAGACCGAGATCGTATTTGAAGAAAAACAAGGATACTGTGAATACTATTGTGGAGCCAGAGCGAGTCTCGGAGGAACATCTTTTAATATCGCCGATAAAAAATCAGAGAAGAAAGACTGTTCGCTCATAGACCTTTAATCCTTTCTTTTAAATTGCTACAATACTATCTATGAAAATTCTCATGCTCGGAGGTGGCAGCGGTGGTCATTTTTATCCTATTATCGCTATCGCAGAAGCCATACAAAACATTGCTCTCAAGGAAAAAATTCTCGATCCGAAATTATATTTCATGGCGCCAAGTCCATATAATAGGCAGGAGCTTTTTGATCATGATATCGAATTCGTGAGCGCAATGGCGGGAAAGCGCCGCATCAACCCAAAAGGTTTTTCAAAGGTTCGAAACTTTTTTGATATTTTCAAAATGGGCTTTGGCGTCATCTCTGCAATCATCAAAATTTATTTCATCATGCCCGATGTCATTTTCTCAAAGGGTGGCTTTGGAGCCTTTCCCGGATTGGTCGCTTCGCGCATCTTTCGTATCCCGGTTATCATCCATGAATCTGATAGCTCTCCAGGACGCGTCAATGCCTGGTCTGGTAAATTTGCAAAGAAGATCGGCCTTTCATTCAAAGAAGCTGCTGAATTTTTCCCCAAAGATAAAACAGCATATACAGGCAATCCTGTTCGCAAAGAAATTCGAGAGCCGCTGGTAAACGGTGCATTTGAATACCTCCAGCTTGAAAAAGGGGTCCCGGTTATCTTGATCCTCGGTGGCTCAGCTGGTGGAAAAATTATCAATGATTCTATCTTGACCGCACTTCCAAGCTTGCTCGATAAATACCAGATCATTCATCAGACAGGCACAAAAACTTTTGAGGAGGTGAAGCGCACCGCGCATGTTATTTTGGAAAATAATAATTATGAATCGAGGTATCATGTCTATGATTATCTAAATACCTTGTCGATGAGGATGGCAGCCGGTGCTGCATCGCTTGTCATTTCTCGTGGAGGTTCAACCATTTTCGAAATTGCACTTTGGGGCGTGCCGAGCATTCTCATTCCTATTACTGATTCAAACGGAGATCACCAGCGAAAGAATTCGTATAACTATGCCCGAGAAAGCGGGGCAGTAGTGATCGAAGAAATTAATCTCACCCCAGATATTTTGGCTCATGAAATTGAGCGCATTATTAGCAATCCTGATCTTGCGAAGCGCATGGGGGATAATGCCAAGAAATTCGCTCGAGTCGATTCTGCGGAATTGATTGCGCGAGAGATTTTAAAGATTGCTCTCCGGCATGAAGGGTAAAATACCCTATTCGATGCAAGGATATTTTTTACAAAAGAAGAACCCGCCGGTTTCCCGGACGGGCGTTTTCTTCATGGTCTTGTTGATCTTTTTTGCAGGCGTCGCGGCACTTGCATTTCTCAGGCGATTTTCGGAAGGCTGTGCCGCTTGTACTGGCATATTACCCCGCCAATCGAAATCACTTCCCAGAGCCAAGACCTCCATCCGAACCTATGCCATGTCGGCAACAACTTGAACCTGTAACTCTTCGGCAAGCCCCTGAGGAGCTTGCGCATGTAGAGCCAAATTCGGATGCAATGGAGTGGGTGAGAGGAGATAACAAACGTGACGTCTGTCACGTTTTGACCTTTGGCCCAGTTGTGAGCGTGCAAGATCGCAGTGTGCAGCTCTGCCTCCGTGCCGAAACACAGTTGTTCGGCGACACACAACGATTCTGCACCAACCAGGCGAGCGGCGGTGACATAAGTTTTCATCTGCTGCGCAAGTGCAACAGGATGCTTTGGATCAGACTTGGTCGGCGTTTCCGCAGAAAATCCAGCCGAAGCTAGCATGCCAATCTGATGGGACCCGCTGTGAGCAGTGACATATGCTGCCACTCTCAGGTATCTTTGGATGGATCCGTCGAGCGGCTCAATAACTTCCCCAGCTGGACCATAAATCGAGCCGAGGCCCAAGGTGATGCCGACAAGGAGTGGTTTCGCGGGAGGTGTTGAACGGGGAGTGACTGGATTGGCTAGGCTCATATGGAGCCCTCCTTTCTATGTGGTTAGAGGTTAAACTGAGATTTGGATTGTGAATGACAAGACCTGAAGGTACTTGTACGGTCTATATTAGAGCATTAAAAGGACTCAAAGTCAAA
>DALYDD010000005.1:16222-45429 GCA_031973395.1 Minisyncoccota bacterium
GTCAAAACGACCAGCGAGTCGAAAATCTTGAATAAACATGATAAAATAAGCGTCAAATGACAGACTCGTCCAAAAAACCAAGCCGGCCCGTGGTTACTCGCTTCGCCCCATCTCCAACAGGTTTTATGCATGTAGGAGGTGTTCGAACCGCTCTTTTTGCTTGGGCGTATGCTCGAAAGAATAATGGTACTTTCATTTTACGCTTCGAGGATACGGACAAGGAGCGAGAAGTTGAAGGTTCAATTGAACATATTATTGAGTCATTGAAATGGCTGGGACTAAATTGGGATGAGGGCCCAGATATTGGCGGACCAAATGCGCCATATATTCAGTCACAACGTTTAGATAGTTATAAAAAATACGCGCGCACCTTGATTGAAAAAGGGTTGGCGTATGCCGATCCATATTCTGTAGAAGAGCTTGAGGCATTCCGAAAAAAAGCAGAAGAAGAGAAGCGGCCATTTTTGTATCGAGATCATCGGCCAGATGCGGACAAAATCCCTGAATGGATTGATGAAGACGGCAAACGTTTACCTTTACGTCTAAAGATTACCGATATCGAACCATCGAAATGGAATGATTTGGTGAGAGGTGAATTAACAGCTGGCCCTGAAGCATTAGATGATTTTATTTTAATAAAAAGCGACGGTTATCCAACATATAATTTCGCGCACATTATCGACGATTTGGAAATGAATATTTCGCATATTGTGCGCGCGGACGAATTCATCTCTTCTACACCTAAATTTTTGGCGCTGTACAAAGCACTCGGCATTGAGCGGCCAGAATTTGCGACCATGCCACCAATCATGGGTCCAGATGGCAAGAAAAAGCTCGGTAAAAGAGACGGAGCAAAAGATATTTTGGCATACCGAGCAGAGGGTTTCTTGCCTGAAGCAATGATGAACTTCTTGGCTTTTATTGGCTGGAATCCTGGAGACGAACGAGAGATTATGACGCCAGAGGAATTCATCGCGGCTTTTGATTTTTCTCAAGTCCAAAGCGCTGGAGGAAAATTGAATGAGGAAAAATTAGTTTGGACGAACAAAGAGCATCTGAGTCGCATGTCTGATAAAGAATATGAAGAGAGATTATTTGCCTATATGCATGGCTTTGTAGACATGAGAACCATCGAGGCTCTGACTGCAATCTTAGAAACAAAATACGCCGTGGTTTTGCCAATTATTCGTGAGAGAATGACGCACTTTGGTCAGATCAAAGAATTGCTTTTAGAAGGTGAGCTCTCTTTTATCTCGAACCCTCCACAGTGGACAGAGGAAAATCGAAACGTAATTATGTGCCCTGAAAAAATGGCAAAAAATGGCGCCGGCAACAAAGTCGCCGTGGATGCTGAATTTACTAAAACTATTTTGAGTCAAGCTGCAGAAATTTTGGCAAAACATGAGGGTGAGTGGACAAAAGAGAGTGTAAAAGAAACAATCTGGCCTTTTGCGGAACATGAAGGTAGGGGAATTGTCCTCTGGCCTTTGCGCGTCTCATTATCTGGAAAAGAAAAATCCCCGGACCCCTTTTCAATGGCTGAAATTTTGGGGAAAGAAGAAACTGTCGGCCGAATTGTGCGAGCGATTGAGAGTTTTCAAAATTAAATTGGCGAATTTGGTCCAAATTTTATTTGAGTAAAAAAGCAAAACCCGGAACCCCCTTTCAGGAATTCCGGGTCGAAGTGCTTCATTTCACTTTTTAACGCATAGAACCGCGCACTACGGTTTCATCAACTGACTACACTCAATCAGCATCCTGAGCAGATTCGCTGCTTGAATACCCGTCGCACAAACGCGGTCGAGAGTGGCAACATCGCCAACCGCTTTCCGTTTCTCCGCAAAGAACGGCGATTTGAACTGCTCGGAAGCAATAACCCAGAGCGCGTCGCAGATCGCTCGAAGACTTTCGTTGTCATAATCTTCGCAGGGACCAAGGAAGTTTCGGGTTTCTGGCATGACCAACTGTAAAGCTCCGAGCGCAGCAAGGATATAGACGCACTGGCCACGCAGGGAACGTAAGGCCGCACGCGTCTTAGGATAGCTTTGCGGAGATTCAGCATCATACGCAGCAGATGCAAGCCAGGGATCATCAGCACTGACGGCATTGATGAACAGTCCACCCATCACCACGTTACAAAACTCCAGTGCGAAGTCTCGAATGGTTTGTTCAAGCCTTGGCTCATCGAATGTGTGCGGCGCCATTTCCTCAGGAGACCCGATGGGTCCTTGCTGAAAATATGAAACTAGGTTACTGATATTATACAGGCCCGACCGCTCATCTTGAGAACAGACTTGGAAATAACGTCCGATGGTGAGTACCAGCGTCGCGATCTCGGCATCCTCGAGCTGTCGGCCAAACATCCATGCCGGAACAGGTACACCCAATTTCTGGGATTTCTGTCCTGTGAGTCCAAACAGACATGATTTCCGGCAGAGTGAGGTCTTGGCCAGATGAGCCGAAGCTTTACCGACATCATACCAACTGAATAAGTCGCCCATGACCGTGGAAGTCCTGGTACGATTTTCATTAAACCGATGTTCTGGATAAGGGTTCGTGCCTGCGAAGAACGTGTAATTCGCCATGTCGAGGTAAAAGGCGATCCTGCTCACAAATTCTGCACGAGAGGCAGTAGAGGCGTTCATGCCGTAGTAGAGCACGGTTTGGAGAAATTCTGGTGATGCGGAAGCATCATACAAAGCAAGCAGCTCACTCCAGCTTTTTACGGGACAATTGAGGCGCCCGTCAGCCAGTTTTGCTGACACTGGGTGCAGGTCGCCACTTTTCCAACGCGGAGGTTCGGATCGTTGTAGTTTGCCGTCTAGCGCTCCGGTGGTGTATCGTGTTATGTCAAAAGGAAGAGCGACTGCTCCTCCTGGCGGTGTTTCTGATTTCATTTATTTTGGTTTCTATACGTTGTTTAGCCCGGTATATTTGGGCGCGTATTGTGAATGGAAGCCTTAAGCGAAAAGAACTCCCGCCATGAGAATACGCTTGTGTAAAGATGGTGTCAAACAAATCTTTAACATTATCCGCAAACTCGGATCTGTAGTAAAATCAATGTAATGCGTACTTTTTCCCGTTACGGCACTGCAACTTTTCTCATTATCTGTATCCTCACAATAGGACTCAGTATCTTTTCTACTATTTCTGCCCAAACTACACCTGTAAATTCCGCGGCAGTCCAGGAACTCCAACGCAAGATTGATGAACAAAACCGGAATATCGAGGCTTTGAATAAAGAAATCCAGGCCTATTCAGAGCTCAAGGACAAAACCACAAAGGAAGCACAGACCCTGCAGACCCTCATCAAGGAACTCGACGCCAATGCGAAGCTCCTAGACGCCGATATCAAAAAGACGAGAAGTCAGATTGAAGCAGCTAGCCTCGAAATTAATAAACTCGATTTGAATATCAAAAGCTCTGAGGAAAAAATCTCGGATTTTAAACTCGCGCTCGAACAAAGTTTATTGGAAATACAGTATACCGAGGACATCGGCCGAATTACCCACATTCTCGCAAAGCGAGACCTCTCTGAAATACTTGCCGAGATTAATAACCAGACAGAGCTGAATATTCGTATCAAAGAAGAGGTCGGCACACTTCGGCAAGAAAAGATACAGCTCGAAACAAATAAAGTAGATAAAGAAAAAAAGAAAACCCAGCTAAGTGAATTTCAAACCGCATTGGCAGATAAGAAAAAAGTTGTTGAATATAATAAAACCCAGAAGGATAAAGTTTTGAAGGAAACAAAAAATCAAGAAAAAACATACCAGCAATTACTGGCAGAGAAACGAGCCGCAAAAGCCGCGTTTGAAAAAGAATTATTCGAGTATGAATCGAAACTAAAATTCACCCTGGATCCTTCAACTATTCCAAAAGCCGGTTCTTCGGTTTTATCATGGCCCGTGGACAAGGTTCGCATTACTCAATTATTTGGAAAGACTGTTGCCGCCAAGAGATTATATGTTTCTGGTTCGCATAATGGCGTAGATTTTGGCGTACCCATTGGAACGCCGGTAAAAGCGGCGCTTTCTGGAACGGTGGCTGGGGCAGGGGATACCGATCTTACCTGTCCTGGAGCAAGTTTTGGCCGGTGGGTCTTTATCAGACACCCAAATGGCCTGGCATCAATTTATGCCCATTTATCTGTCATCAGTGTCAAAGAAGGGGACACAGTAACTACGGGTCAGATCATTGGATATAGCGGTAATACCGGCTATTCAACTGGACCACATTTACACCTAAGTGTCTATGCCTCAAATGCGGTAAAAATTGAAAATCGTCCAAGCGCTTCTTGTAATGGAAAAATTTATCGTATGCCTATCACACCAGTCGATGCATATTTAGACCCGATGGTATATTTGCCAAAGCCTTAACTTTAGCTTCAACTTTTAATAATAAGTATTGAGGTGTTATAATTCACCCCTATGTGCGGAATTGCCGGAATTTTCGGAAACCAAGAATTCACCAAACCTACACTGGATTTGATGCTCGGAGCAATCAAGCATCGTGGGCCAGATGATCAAGGTGAGCTTTATGAAGAAAGCTTTTCTTTTGGTATGCGACGACTTTCTATCATTGACCTATCTGG
Organism: Minisyncoccota bacterium; assembly: GCA_031973395.1. Taxonomy (GTDB): domain Bacteria; phylum Patescibacteriota; class Minisyncoccia; order Phycocordibacterales; family CAIZLB01; genus DALYDD01. The sequence goes on from DALYDD010000005.1 coordinate 20,817, forward strand.
TGGCCATCAACCGATTTGGAACGAAGACCAGACAGTGGTCATTGTCTTCAATGGTGAAATTTATAATTATTTGGATCTTCATGATGATTTAGTCAAAAAAGGTCATCAGTTTAGGACAAAAAGTGATACGGAAACGATTGTGCATTTATACGAAGAATACGCACGGCCTGCGATTCTAAATATTACAAACTCCGACACAAGCGGAGCAGCGCAGCATACTGCATTTACCGAAATGCTTACCAAACTCCGTGGCATGTTTGGTTTTTCTATTTATGATAAGACTGCGAATAAGATATTCATTGCCCGAGATTTCTTTGGCATCAAACCAATTTATTATCGAACCGAAGGTCCTACAGGATTCCAGAAAATTGAGGCTTATGGTTCTGAGATAAAAAGCTTGCTCAGAGATAATCGATATAAGCCTGAGGTAAATCATCTGGCTATCCAAAACTATCTTTCTTTTCAGTTTAATCCACTCGAAGAGACTTGTTTCAAATCAATTTATAAATTATTGCCCGGAAGTTATATGCTCGTCGATGTCAAAGACCGCACATTCCGCACCGGTCAATATTGGACATATAATTTCGCCGCACCCGAAACGACACGCACCGATGAAACAAAACTAGCAGACGACATTCGCGCCACAATTACAGATTCGGTTCAGCACCACATGATCAGCGATGTGCCCGTCGGAGCCTTTTTGTCAGGCGGAATCGATAGCGCGATCACAGTAACCTTGATGCAAAAAGAACGCAAGCGACTTGGCCTCAATGCCGTAAACACATTTACAATCGGTTTTGATGAAGTCAGCGAACATGATCAAGCGCGCGAAGTTTCAGACCAACTCAAAACAAATCACCATGAAATCAAAGTTTCTTTTGATGAATATTTTAATGAACTGCCGCAAATTGCATGGCATTTTGATGAACCGGTTGCGGACCCTTCGGCTGTCGCTTTGTATTTCCTGGCTAGGGAAGCGCGCAAGCAAGTAAAAGTGGTACTCTCAGGCGAAGGTGCTGACGAATTATTTGGTGGATACAATATATATCGCGAACCATTCGCTCTAGCCCATATCAGCAAGCTACCAAATTGGATGAAAACTCTTTTCATAAAGCCTTTTACGAAATTACCATTTAATTTCTTTGGAAAAAATTATCTGCGCCGAACATTAACGCCATTTAATGAACGATACATTGGCAATGCATATATTTTTAAGCCGGCTGAATCCGCACTATTATGGAAAAAAGATTCTGGCAAAAACCACACCAGCGCAGACGCCTTTCGTAGCATTGATGAAGAAGCAAAACAAGCAGCGGCCACAAAACATCAAATACCCGGGGAAGTACTCGGCATCAAAATTCCAAGATTTGACCAGATTTCAGAATCTCGCCGTATGCAATTGGTGGATATACATTACTGGCTTCCAGGAGATATTTTAGCCAAAGCCGACAAGATGACGATGGCACATTCACTCGAGCTTCGTGTGCCATATTTAGATAAAAAAGTTGCTGATATTTCGGCGACAATCGCCGACAGTTTAAAATACAAAGAAGGGAAGACTAAATATATTTTGCGTAAAGCCTTCGAACCCATTTTGCCAAAAACGACAGCAAATCGAAAGAAGCTTGGTTTTCCCACACCAATTAAGCATTGGTTACTGAAGCGTCCAAATGATGTCATGCGACTTATCCGAAATAATAAGTATATTAATGAATATTTCGATCTTTCTTACATTGAAAATTTGCTCAAACAACACGTTGACGGCAAAGCAGATCATGCACGCAAGATCTATACATTGCTGATGTTGGCGCTATGGTATAATCAATTTATCGAATAATTTCAGCATTAGTCGCAATTTGTATAATTAAATTGCACACAATATATGACTCATATTTTTAAGCGAAAAAAGGGAACTACACTTCGGGAACTTCCGGCTAATCGAGGTCAAAAAGGGTTTATTCAGATCGTAGTCGTCATTATCATTGGACTGGTCATCTTGCGATTACTCCAGGTCAATATCATTGATATTTTGAGTAAACCTGCTGTCAAGGATTTTGCACTCTATGTAAAAGATATGTTGAAACTTGTCTGGGCAGACCTCATTTCTATTTTTAATTTTGCGAAAGGGATTTAGTTTGGCCTTGTTGAGATTTTCGTTTTAAACAATATATAAAAAAACAAAAGATGGAGAAGCCCGCGTCCCTGGGAGAACGCGGGCTTTCTATTGATGATTTCGTCAACTGGAGTCCGCCACAGCGATTATCCAGCTTTGCGACTATCACCGTCGCGTGTGTTTCGGTCGTGGTTGACCGGTAGCGTCACGGCTGACCCAAACGGCCGGATGACAGGTTGTTGTGGCGAGAACTGATGTTCGCCACCACGATAGTCAGGTGCCGTGTAGAACGCAACAGCAGCAAGGACTTCAGCGGCGGGAAGCTGACCTGGAGGCAAATGTTTTTCTGAATCGCCTGAATTCATGGTAGTTGGATGGTAGTTGGTTGGTTTGGAGTTTGCGAACGGAAAGAAAACGGATTGAAAACGAGAATGGTCGAAGCATCAAATGATGTGAACTGACCTAGATTAATATTATACATAGAATTTTAAAAAATAAAAATATCTGTGCAAAACTCGTCAAATCATAGATAAAAGAAACTTGTTAAAAATGATTGAGCAAGGTCGAAGTATTTATCTACAAACGATCAAGTTCATTGAAGAGGCGGTAAAAGCATATATAAGCAGGCCGGGCCGATGCATAAACACCACCATATTCCGCCCTTTGTACTGTCGCAAAAGGTATATTGTGCGACAACTATATAGAGGGAGAAAGTCCTTCCCTCAACCCAAAATACACCACGAAAAAGAAAAGCTCGCTTCGCACTTTTTACATACAAAATAAAAAATAATTCTGTTTTATTTAATTAAAATATTATCTGTAAAAAAGTTGTTCGTAGACAAGGCTTGAACAAGATGGAATAATTTCTATAGGTCCCAATGACCCAGTTCCCAGTCCCCTGTCAAACAAACCAAAAAAAGAGTCTCGAGCCTGCCGCCGAGATACTCTAACAGCCTGAATGGCTAAAGGCAGACCAACGCTATGAAAATGAAAAAACGTTCCTGTTATTCGCTCATTCTTCTTGTCTATCTGGTCCTGGCTGCAGTCTGCACATGGATTGGATGGCACACAGCCGCAAGCTACGTATTCATCGGATTGCATTTCGCGATCGGCTTAACCGCTTATCTGATAGACAAGTCTTACGATAAGAAAAATTGGCCAGGTGAAACCGATGAAGACACTAGTGGTTTCGAGGAAGTGATGGAAGCTGTGTGGTTCCTGGTGACATTCGCGCTCCCTCCCGTCATATTGTTTCTCAGCATTATTATGCGCGAGAAATCTGCGGTCGATCCCTTCGCATCAACCACCAGCTCCACGGGCAAATGAGGTTCACCCTAAACTACTCCAACACCACAGAAAAACCCAACTCGTTCAAATTTAAAAAGAAGCCTCACCGCAAATTTCCATCGCTCACTTTGTGCAAACCGTGCACAGGCGGTGGAAATTCTTTTTTTATACTTCCCCAGATTTTATTATTGAAAAATATAAATGCGAAACCCGCACGGACCTTCCGTGCGGGTGTTTCATTTTTCCAGACCATAGAGTACCCCTTCTCTTGCCTGGGCTTCGATGCGGTCATGCAGCTTGGACAACTGCACTGCGAGCACACGGAACAGCAAGAACTTCGCGCAAGCTAGAATGAAGGAATCGGCGCCGGTGATTAACCGCCTCGGCCTCCGGAGCCTGCCAAAGATCTCGTCTGTACGCAACTCGCTTAACATGCTTTCGCCGGTCAGAGTACTTTTGATCGTAGCCACAACTGGCACTCCAATCTCTTTAAAGTACGTGACCCATCGTTCGTTTGACGCCGCCCACCTTTCCTTTTCGGTGGGGTGCAGGATGATTCCGAACGTGGCATGTGCGGCAAGCAGACGTGTGATGTCTGTCACTTGGCCCGGAAGATCAGCGACCACGAGACCTACACGGTCCCAGGAGTTGCAGTTCCGATCATCCAATAGTTCTTCAAGTCTTTGCAGAGTTTCCCAGACCAAGGGTATACTCCACGGTCTTTTCAGAGCTTCAAGTTTTTCGCGAACGCCCGCTTCACCAGACATGAGCAACTCTTTAGGAACCGGCGTAGCCGTGTCAAGAGAAAATACAGTAGGGTTGATGGTCAGAGTCCCCCATGTTTTTCCTAATGATTGCAAAGTTTTGATGATATTAATCATCTCCACAGCTAAGGCAGCAGCAAATGTGCTTTTGCCCAAACCAGGATCACCGCCGACGAGGATTACAACCTTCTCGCCACAGAGGTGAAAAATTTCCCGCTGAGGTAGTTCTTTTGTCGTATGCCGCACAATCTCACGCGCATGGTCTTCGTCAGGCCGTTGCACCCTTTTTGTCACAGGCACAGTCACATGCATTGTTCCTGGTAGCAGAGGGTGTTGTTGAAACGGAGATCGGATGAGTCCTGAAAACTCTTTACCCTCCACGCTCTCAGGAAGCTTTGTTCGACCAAAGAGATTGTCGACAAAACCACAGAAACACTGAAGGGCAGGTTTAGCACTTGCGTGGCGTGACAGAATACCAGTATACCCTCTCCAGCGTTTGAGTGCCGCCGGATAGTTGCCGAGGTAACTGAAGAAGTTTTTAAACTTCAGCCGCCAGAAGTGGTGACTGGTGCAGGACAGTTTTACGTTGGGAACAATCACTCTATCGAGCATCTCCCTGAGTCGCTGTTCCGGAATAGCCAAGTTAACCACGGTTCCCATGTTGGCAGGAAGATCTTTGCCGGCATCGTCACGGTAATCTTTCACGGTCGCCCAACGGATATAGTGGTCACCAAGTAGCGACATTTCTCCGTCGACTACCCGAGTCAAGATGTAATATGCAAAACCTTGTAGGGGTGAAAACGGACGTGGTATCAGCACAATCCGCTTGGGTTGTCTGATGTTCATGTTCGTCAAGTTCGGTTGATTGTTGATTGTCTAAGTACTATGTCCCCCACTCAGGGGTTAAGTCCTGAGACAGGTTAGAAAACTGGATTAATTCTGCATTAAAATTTAAATCTGTCTATAGGAGTAGCAGTTAGGTTGCAAAACCTTTTTTGGTCATCTGATTAAAATCTTGAAAGAGACTAAAGAAAAACAAAAGACCCTTTTCGGGGGTCTTTTGTTTTTCTTTATTCAGATAAAACAGTTTGAGTTGTTTTAATCACTTGAGGAATTTCTTTAGCTTCATGTAAGGCCGGAGAAACGATTTCCTCCCCTGCTACCAAAACATCAGCTGGTACAGCCACAGCGGCTGGAGCAGATGCGGTGGTAGTTACCGCAGAAACCGGAGTACCTGCCGAAGCAGTTATTTCAGGTTTTACGATTGCAGATTGAGTAGTAATTTTCTCTGTAGTGGCAACGACGATTGGTGCACGATTTCTTGGTTTGAAATTTGCAGCAAGTGGAGACTTGCCCCACATAGAATAAGAAGAAGCCCATGGCTGAGGACCCGATTCTTCGTAGAGACGTCTGGCATATGCCATATTCCCCGCCAAAGTATCGATGTCATAGCCGAGTCTTTGAGACCGAGCCAGGTGGTATGTCTTATTAATTTGAAATACACCGGTATCTTCTTTTACAGCTACTCCTCTCAGAGCCAAACCATCTGTGCCAAACTGCCGAAATTTACTTTCTGCTTTTGCGATTTCGATCATTAAAGGAATATCAGCGAAGTATTCCCTAACAGCGAGCTCAACGCCAGCATTCGTGGCAATTTTGGCTTGTGCAACTTTGTCGCCAACTGGTTTATTCTGTTGTGAAAGACCGTTCTTTACGTCCGCTCCCTTGCTTTGCTTTGGGACTTCATTGCTGATTGGTGTGGTGACCAAAGGCATCGAAGCCGCCATTGCAACTTGTGGAGCTGGACTAACGATTGCTGGATTAAGGAGCGTGGGGTTACCCGTCGTTCCTGTTACCATGATCGCTAGACCAAGAGTAAGTTGTAAAATAAGCCGATGATTAGTTTGTAATGCGCATGTCTACTGACCGAATTGTATGCGCTTGCACTCAAATTAAAAAGCACAGAACACCTGTACTTAGGTCTATATCTTAGCATGCCAAGGGTCATTTTGTCAATCAGAATCTTTAAAAAAGGGCTTCCTATACGTTTAATATATGGCTAATAATAAGGGTACAATTCCCCTACCCTCCTTTACAGGCCTATGAATATGTGTTAAAGAAAATACATTGAAATAACCATTGTATTAGCCCTGGTTAGAGGCTTTGCCAAGACACCCTCACCCTACCCTCCTAGGTCCTTGATAGCATTCTTTTCGACCGGCTTCTTTGCCGTTGACCTGGTCTTTTTGGATGATTTTGGACTAACTTTGGGTGCTTTTTCGGCTGGCTTGGTAGCCGGAGCAGATGCTGAGAGCACCTCTTTTATCATATCCATATCACAAGAGACCATGATTGGCGCCGGCCTAGAAACTACAGTGACAAGACAAAGCGAAACCGCAGTCCCAGCTAGACCAAAACAAAGCGATGTATACAGTAGCCACTTCTCATATCTGGTACGGGCCAGGAACACAAACTCATACATCCACGCCCGTAGACGCCGGTAGATATTGCTTAATCTCGATTTTTTTGTATAATCTAGCTCTGACATATCTTTGACCTAGGACCAAAGGATAGGATAAACCACCTTAAATTCTGATCAAAAATACATAAAATCAAGATTAAATTAAGTTAAAATTTATAAAATATGGCAACTAAAAAAGCAGCCGGTACAGCAAAAAACCTCACAGACTCAAATCCACAGTATTTGGGTATCAAGCTTTACGCCGGTGAAAAAGCAAACTCTGGATCTATTATCGTACGACAGCGAGGCACACGAATCCTTCCTGGAAAAAACGTTCGACTTGGTAAAGACCACACACTCTATGCTGCAAAGCCTGGAATTGTGAACTATTCAACAAAACGAAAAATTGCAATTGATAATAAAGTGAAGGTGAAGAAGGTTGCTAACGTTGAGTAATTCTCTTTCCGTTTAGACAAACAAAAACCCGGTTATCTGACCGGGTTTTTGTTTTTATTCTTCTCTTTAATTTTATTTAGGATCGAAGTGTCTACACAGGTCGATTATGTAACGCTGATCGAAACCGAGGACAGCACGAGAGACTAAATAAAATTAAAGCGCTTCGATAACTACCTTAAATTTAGAATCCTTATCCTGGACCTTCACATTCACCCAGTTATCGCCAATATCTTTGAGCGGCTTGTCGAGGAGAATATGTTCAGCGTCCATATCAATGTGACCTTGCTCTTTAAGCGCAGCGATCAATTCTTCTTTGTGGATACCAGCAAATAGATGACCTTTGTCATTTGCTTTGCCAGAAAGCGTGATAGTTGTGCCTTCAAGACCTTTGAGGTTCTTGATAAGAAGGTCTTCTCGAACTTTCTTTTCTGCTGTTTCAGCATCCCTTGCTTTCTCTGCTCGTTTGATTGAGTCTGGGGTAGCGAGTTCTGCTAATTTATTAGGAAAAAGATTATTCATCGCAAAACCATCAGCAACATTGACGATATCGAGTCGCTTTCCTAGTTTCTGGACACCTTTGAGTAAGATAACTTTCATGAGAAAAATTCGTAATTAACGTTGTAAAGTTCAAACACTATAGCATGGCTAACGCAATAATTCAATTGCCTTTTCCATCTGAGGATCCTTGCTATTTTTGATATCTTCTGGTGTTATTTTGACTTCAACCTGAGGAGTTAGTCCCCCATCGGAAATCGAAATACCGTTTGGAGTAAGCCATCTTGCGATAGTGATTTTGATAGCTGCGCTCTCATCGAGCTTCATATATTCCTGAACTGAACCCTTGCCAAACGTTTTCGTACCAACAAGGGTGGCTTTATTATATTCACTAAGTGCACCGGCCAAAATCTCAGAGGCAGAAGCGGAGCCAGCATCAACAAGTACTACCATTTTCAGATTAGGACCAAATATATTGTAACCCTTGCTCTTTTCTACACCTTCGGGCTCACTGCCGCCATAATCTTCTCGTACGATAACCTTGCCAGCAGGCAGGAACCAACTTGCCATATCAACCGCAGAATCAAGATATCCGCCCGGATTACCTCGCAAATCCAGGATCAATTTATTTGAATTTGTAGCTACGAAATCACGAAGGGCGTTTCTAAACAATGTCGTACTATTTCCTGTGAAATTATAGAGTCGGATCGTAAAGACACCTGTCTGCTTATCATATTTGGTATCGAGCGTTGGAAGATTGATGACATCTCGGACTAATGTGATCTCAAAGGGATCAACACCTTCTCGTCCAATGGTTAATTTAACTTCTGTGCCTTTTTTGCCGCGAATAAGTTTGACGGCCTGATCCACTTTCATATCAACTGTGATTTTGCCATTGATCTTTAGAATTTGATCCCCTGGTCGAATACCACCCTTTTCTGCAGGTGTAGATTTAAGGGCTGCAATAACAGTGAGTATACCCTCTTTTGAACCCAATTCCATGCCAACACCCTCGAAGTTGCCGTCGATTTGTTCCTGGAAAGCCTTGGCCTCATCAGGAGTAAAGAAAGTGGTATACGGATCATCAAGCGACGAAACCATGCCTGCGATGGCGCCATAGACACGATCACGGTCAGTTTTTGGAACCGAAGAAGAGCTCATATGTGTTTCTACATATTTTTGATCCAAAAGAGCCCAGACCTTCCAGAACATATCGAAGTCTGCCTGAATAGTTGATGAAGCATTGCCATCCTGACCGAATACAAATGCAGGGATTTTGACCTGACCAGCAAAACTGGCTTCTGCAGGATTAGCACGGCCAGAGAAAAATCCGAGGCTAAATACGAGCACTAAAATAAGCGAACTAATGAGAATCGAGGAGGTTTTTCTTTTCATATAAGAATAGACAGATTTACATTATCCCAAAGTTTTGTTCACAGGTCAACGAATATTAATGTATAATCTCTCTTATGAGTAAACGTTCAGACAAGCCAGATGTTACAGGCACCATCACCCACGCGGAAGATGTCATAAACCGCATCGAGCTTTGGAATACATTAAGTAAAAAGAGAGAAGTTTTTAATTCGATCAAGCCGGGGCATATTTCGATGTATAGCTGTGGCCCAACCGTCTATAATTTTATCCATATTGGTAATCTGCGTGCTTTTATTGCAGCAGATATTATTCGACGGGTTTTCGAGTTCAATGATTTTACCGTGACACACATTATGAATGTCACTGATATTGGTCATTTGCAAAGCGATGAGGATGATGGAGAAGATAAAATGACCCTTGCCTTGAAGCGAGAAGGAAAACCTTTGAACCTGGAGACTATGCGTGAAGTTGCCAATAGATATTACGATGCCTTCCGAGAAGATTTAGAAAAAGTAAATGTTTTACCTGCCCAACTCTACCCTTTTGCAAGCGATCATGTTTCTGAGGACATTTCTTTTATCCAGACATTGATTGATAAAGGAAATGCCTATGCAGCAGACGATGGAATTTATTTTGATACACAATCACTTCCCGATTATGGACGACTTGGAGGCATCTCTTCCGATGATGCATCAGAAAATGAAAGTCGTATTGGCGACGAAGCCATAAAGAAAAGTAAAAAGAAAAATCTGCGTGACTTTGCAGTATGGAAATTTAATAATGAGTTTGGTTATGATGCTGCATTCGGAAAAGGCTTTCCTGGTTGGCATATTGAATGTTCCGCAATGTCCATGAAATACCTCGGAGATACTTTCGATGTACACACCGGCGGTATCGACCATATTCCTGTGCATCACAATAATGAAATCGCCCAGAGCGAGGCCCTGACCGGAAAATTACTTGCCAATTACTGGCTTCATAATGCTCATATTATTATGGAGGGTGGAAAAAAGATGGCCAAGTCTGGTGAAATGTTTATCACCCTCGAAAGCGTTATACAAAAAGGCATTTCCCCTCTTGGCTTTAGATACTGGCTCCTCGGCGCCTCGTACAGAACACCTATGCAGTTTAGTTTCGATGCGATTCTGCAGAGTGAGCAAGCGTATCAGAATCTGGTCGCTCGATTGGCACAAGTATATATTGAAAAGAAAAATGCCACGGAGTCTCGCGAAGACACCGATCAAGCACAGGTCCATCGCGTACACTGGTTTGAGAAATTGAAAACAACGGTTAATAATGATTTCGATACCGCGAATACTCTCGCACTTTTCCAAACTTTATTAAAAAATACTGAGATTGGCCCATCGCTTAAATTGGAAATCACAGAGTATATTGATCAGGTATTTGGACTCGACCTCATTAATGCGGCCACAAAGAAAGCTATACAGATAGAACGCTCAATGAATGACGAGGACATCCCGGAACATGTGCGAGGTTATGCTGATGCTCGACTTCAGGCACGAAATGAAAAAAACTGGCAGGAGGCGGACCGATTGCGAGACCAAATCGCAGAAGCTGGATATGAAATAAAAGACGAGGCAAATGCTTACAAGCTCATAAAAACCCTGCTATAATATTTGCATGTTAACACTTTTTGGAACTTATATTTTGGCGATTTCAGTTGGCGCTGGCGCAGCCCTTATCAATGATCTTTTCTTTATCCTCTCGCTCAAGCACCATAAACTAAAGCGACATGAATTAATTACCTTGAAACAGCTCAATAATATTCAGCTCTTTCTCATCATTTGGATTGTCATGGTTGAAATCACCATGCTTGCCATTCAAATCCAGGTAACAAGTCTGGGTCTTACTCCCGGTGTAGTTTTTGCAAAAATTGTCATTGAGCTAATCGTACTTTTCTGTGTATTACTCCTTCGCCAGATGCATCTTCCCGTTCTCATTCGTCACCAGAATACGTATGGGCATCTTTCAGATTCATTTCTCGAGCACTCAAATGAATTGATCAGCACATGTGCCGTATCTCTTGTCTCATGGTTCTTTATTGTCCTAGTCACCTCATCTATGTTTAGCCAGGCCTTTGCATCTTTTGGCTTCAGCTCAACCTTGTTTGGTTTTGCTATTGTCGCCCTCTTTTCAAGTTGGCTCTTTGTTTATCTCAAAAATCAGGTTCTGCATAGAAAGTTAAAGAAATAGAAGAAGAGGAAATCCTGCTTTTCGGCCATATTTAGAGCCGTCAATTGAAGCTATTTTTTATCCCATTCGTATCAACAGCTTATGCACAAAGTAAGTGCGATCTTTGCCGCTGGCACATGGTATATTTACGTGCATGTCCTATCAGATGAATGATACTTCTCGTCCGAAACCAAAAAATTCGCCCTACAGCGATGCTGCTTTTAACAAAAGTAAGAGCGGTTACAATTCTGCGTCAGATTCGCAGCGACGTGAATTTCGTATCCCGCCACATAGCATAGATGCAGAGCAGGCTGTACTCGGATCAATCATGCTTCGTCATGACGTTTTGAATGATTTGGTAGACATTATCTCAGAAGAAACTTTCTATAGCGAAAGACATAAGATCATCTACCGATCGATTATGGCTTTGCAAGCACAAACAGTCCCCATCGACCTCCTTTCCCTCAAGACAAAATTGGAAGAGGAACAAAATCTCGATGCAATTGGCGGATCTGCATATCTTGCTGAACTAGTAAATGCTGTGCCATCTGCTTCAAACGCACATTATTATGCAGAGATTATTCAGAAAAAATACACGATGCGAGGTTTGATTGGTGCATCTGAACACATTAATCATTTGGGATATCAGGAAGATGGTACCCTGGAAGAAATCCTCGATGAAGCAGAGAAAAAAGTTTTTGAAATTACAGGAAAAGGTCACAAGCATCGATTTACCGACATCAAAGCGGCCTTGACTGAGACTTGGGAAACCATCGATCGACTTCATAATAGTACCGAAGAGCTTCGAGGTGTTCCAACCGGATTTAAAGCGCTTGATAATAAACTTGCCGGTCTTCAGAAATCAGACCTCATTATTCTCGCCGCTCGACCAAGTATGGGTAAGACAACTTTTGCTTTGGACATTGCACGTCATGCGGCCCTAGATCACAAAGTACCTGTTTGTATTTTCTCCCTTGAAATGAGTTCGGCTCAATTGGCACAGAGAATGCTCTCTTCTGAATCACGTGTCGATGCATGGAAATTGCGTGTCGCAAAAGACCTTACCGATAACGACTTTAAATTTATTCAGGACAGTATTGGCCGATTGAGTGAAGCCCCTATTTTTATTGATGATCAGGCTGGAAATAATATTTTGAAAATGAAAAGCTTCGCACGTAAATTGCAGGCGGAAAAGGGATTAGGACTTATCATCGTGGACTACTTGCAGCTCATGTCCCCTGTTCAGAGCAAAGGTACAGATAACCTCGTCCAACAAACGACCGAAATTTCTCGCTCCCTCAAAAATCTTGCTCGAGAGCTCAATGTGCCAGTCCTCGCGCTTTCTCAGCTCTCTCGTGCCGTTGAGCAACGTGGTGGCAAGCCAAGACTCTCTGATTTGCGCGATTCAGGATCAATCGAGCAGGATGCCGATGTGGTTATGTTTATCCATAGTGAAGACCGTTACAAAGATCATGCTGAGCGAAGTAATGTTACCGAAATTCTTATCGAGAAACATCGAAATGGTCCAACCGGTTCAGCCCAGCTCAAATTCGACGGAGCGCATACTACCTTCCTCAATCTCGACAAAAGCGATTTTGGAGATTTTACCGAGCATATGGCGGAATAATTACCAATACTTTCTTGTGCTGTCCTCGGCTTCGATCATTGCCACATAGTCATCCTGCGGAGGCACTTCGAAAGTATTGGTAATTATTCTTGAAGGTGTCTTTGTGTTACTTGTTAAACCGGTTTGCTGTCTTTTATTCGACACTTTTATTTCATAGAAATTTAAAAACCACACGAAGGAATCGAACCTAGCGTGCAGTTTTTGACAACATAAGGGCTGTCGGCCTTGATCGTTCAAACTCATGAGAGTGCCGCACGCATCGGCTGAAGGCAGGGTTGGCCAGGGTTACTGACCACCTCGGCTTTCCAACCTTGGCGAATGAACTGTTCGGCAATTGCGGCTGCTTGGATGTCACCGTAAGGGTAGTTAGGGTGATAGTTGATCCGGGCTTTCTTTTGCCCACCCAGATCCTCCGCTACCACCCAGAGCAGGTGCTTAGGATGTCGCTTAGAGGTGACATAGACATACAATGCCGTGCCAATCAAGAGATCTCGATTTTGGTACTCACGAATGATTAGCTCACCCGAGTCGACAGGCTCAGGAAGAGACGTAGCCTTTAGTGCCTGTTGAGCACAATGGTATCCATATACCCTTGGTGTCATGGACTCATAGACCAGAAAGCAAAAATTTGGTGTTGAAGCATTTTGGGGATGCCCACCACACATCATTTGCCAATGTCTGACAAAAGCAGCATAGGTCTGCCCCGACCTGCTTCTTTCGTCAGCCAGAATTCGTTCCCGGCGCTTGGGTTCTTCGCGCTTTTCAAGCCACCTAGAGAAAAGCATCAAGAGGAGGACAAGGATAACCAAGAACAGAATCGACAGAGGTGGGGTAAAAACCGTTTCAATTGAAGCGAAGATTTTCATGAGATCAGCGGGTTTGGGTTGTACAAAAAGGACAGTAATCGATCAAAGATCGATTGGTGGCATTAAACAATATCTATCTTTATTTGTCAATTACCCTACCGACTGGCTGGATCATTTGAATCAGCTTTCTTATTCAACTCAACCGCAAGTATTTTATAAGCTTCTTCTACCACATGAGCATCCACTTTGAGCTTTGCCATGAAATCCAAAATTTCTCGAGCCACAGGATCAGGATTATTCTTTATATCAAACCAAACACGTACCAAGGCCTCAGCTTGAGACCTGATTTTCTTTTCTTCTTCAAAATTCCTTACTTGTACCGTTGGTATCGTGAGCATATATATATCTACCTATATCTATGAGATCATTATAGCAAGGAATCGAAATTCTCAAGCTTTTTTGCAAGCGAAATCGGGTGAAAAATCCCCTCTCGGAGAATCCTGTTTCTTGCTATAATTAGGGCCATGGATAGCCTCGAAAAACTTGTGGAAATCTTTAAGAAATTCCCGGGAATTGGCCCTCGCCAAGCCCGGCGTTTTGCCTATCATCTCCTAAATGAGGAAAAATCTACGGTGGCGGAACTTGCCCGGCTCGTCCAAGATCTGCAATCTGGGGTAAATGTTTGTGAAAAATGTTTTCGTTTCTTTGCGCAAAAAAATAAAACCGAAAGTGCAGTCAATCAATGTTCTATCTGCCAAGATCAAAATAGAGATCGCAGTATTTTAATGATTCTGACTCAAGACACGGATATAAGCGCGGTTGAACAGAGGAAAATGTATAACGGCTTATATTTTGTTATGGGGAAAAATGCAGAGCTCACAAGCCATGACCCATTCGCCCTCCCCCGTTTGCAGGAACTCAAAAAACAAATTGCCGGCGGTCAGCGCCTTGATTTAAAGGAAATTATCCTTGCCATGAATGCAAATACCGAAGGTGAACATACTTCTGAAATTATCAGAAAAGCCTTGCGAGAGATTCCTGATAGCAAGTTTAAAATTACAATGCTTGGGCGTGGCCTTTCGACTGGAACTGAGTTGGAATATTCAGATGCAGAGACCCTAAAAAGTGCTATCGAGAATCGGAGGTAAAGATACTAGAAACAAAAAAAGCTCTCGAGAGCTTTTTTTGTTTCTAAATTTAGATCGACAAGATTTTTACCTGAAAGTATGGCTGTCTGTGACCATTCTTCTTTGGACCCGATCGAGACTTCTGGAGGTATCGCATTGAAATGACTTTCTTTGCTCGGGCGATGTCTACAATTTCTGCAGAAATCTTTGCGCCGGCAATATTTGGGTTTCCAACAACAGTTTCTTTACCATCGTCTTTGAGTAAAACTTCATTGAACTCGATTTTGTCGCCAATAGCATGTTCGCCTTTGATTTTTTCGATTTTTACAGAGTCACCAACAGAAACTCGGTACTGCTTTCCACCTGTTTTGAAAACAGCAAAAGAGCTCGAAGAATCGGTGGTTTTTGCCTTTCGGACAGCTGCTCCTGCAGCGCTTTTTGTGATAGTAGCTTTTGCCATGGGTATAGATGGTTTTGAATGGATTTTGTTAGGGCTCTTATTGTACTGATTTTTGGTGGTTTTGCAATACCTCCTCAGCAAGAGCAATATCCTCTGGCCTCGTGATCTGGAGCCAGAATCTGGCCTCTACGGCCTTTATTTTGACCTTATTAGCAATGGAAAACATGGTGTGTGGTAAACCAAGTTCCCCGGAAGCAATCGAGGTCATGGGATAATCGAAAAAAGCAGGGGTCAAGGTATACATACCGGCACACATAAGGCCAGGCTCATCAATTGGATATTTCTCGACAATATCGGTAATATACCCTTCTTTATCAAAATTGATCTTCACCCTCCCCTTCATAGAATCAGTGTGTGCAAGGAGCATAGAAAAATCATATTGCATGCATTCCCGCATATCTTCTTTTATAAAAATATCATCGCCGGTCATGACCAAAAATCGCGCTTCATTTTCCAGCTCAGATTTGCACAATCGAAGCGCTGGTGCAGTGCCACTTAATTCTGTTTGTTCTATATATTTAATTTTTCGGCCCATATATTCAGATCCGAGATGATCCATGATCTTTTCCTTTAGATGTCCCACGACAATAATCACTTCGGTAATTTCGTCGGGCAATTCATCAAGTTTATGCTCGAGCAAAGTCTTTCCTAAAATTTTAACCTGAGGCTTTGGAGTATGATCTGAAATCTCACCCATACGCGTTCCTTTTCCCGATGCTAGAATAACAGCTTTCATAAATATTGAGGTTTAATTTTTTAAAAAGTTTACAAGATAATATTATTTCCTATTTATTATCTCTCTGGTGATCGGACCAAAAAATCCCGTGGCCGGCCTTATACCGTGGGTTTTCTGATATCGTAGCACAGCAGCTTTTGTTGCCGGACCATAATAATTTGTTTCCTTACCCGGAGATCCTGCACCAGCCTTGGCGACTATAAGTCCGAGACCATTTAAATAAATTTGCAATCGTTTTACATCGGAATGGCTTTGTCCGATATTTAAGTCTTGGAGAAAAGGTGTCTTACTGTTCGAATTGCCATTAACCAACGGATTTACTGACTGTATTGTCGGCCGCACCACAGCTGGTAAAGCCCCATGTGTCACCCTTCCATCAACAATACGCTCCCCAGAAATTTCTCCACTGCCAGTTCTAAGGCCAGCTGTAGACGGTGTTGTTGGTCCAGGAGTAGAGTCCGGGGCTGCTTCGATCGTAAATGGTGTGACGCTTAAGACATTTGATACATTGCTTGCCCCGTCGATTAGGGAAATTGTGCAGTTAGAATAAGTACCTGACGCAAGTGTATTGAAAGTAACCATATTCACACCTTCAACCGCGGCGGTCGTGACCGAACTACATGATCCGCCATATTGGATGGTTCCACTCTCAGAAGTTTGGAATGTATAACTTGGAGTAGTGTCCGACGTCGGGGTGGTAACAGGTGTGTACTCACTCAATAACGGAGCCACGAGATCAGGATACCCCAACGCTGCATAATTGAAATGAGAGAATTCATTATTTATTGTACCACTTACGTACAGAGTACCATTCACTTGTGACGTCATGGATGACCTCGAGGATAATGGGATTGTAGAGAAATGTTTGTATGTATTAGGGTCATAGACATACATATTATCTTCTAGGTTATTTACGACAAAGAGCAGATCCCCGACGACAATTGGAAATACCGGATGACTTCCTGCAGAAAAGCTGTCGGTGATAGCACCACCGCCAGTAGCAATAACTGCAACAGAATCGTCTCCGTCATTTACTATAAAAATCTTTGATCTATACAAATAACCTGAATTTGGACCAGAAAAACCTGTGATAGTTCTCGCAACCGTATCGGTAAGCGTATTAATTACTGAAACAGTGTCGCCGCCATGATTTATCACATATAACTCAGTACCAGACAGCACAGCATTCACAGGTTCACTTCCGACAGTAATGGTTGCTGTAACCGTATTCGATACCGTATTTATTACACTTACCGTATTTCCTCCACTATTAAATACATAGGCTTTGTTACCCACAGCAACCATCCTCGTAGGCCCGGGCCCAACACTTAGAGTTGTCACGATCGAGTTTGTGTCCCCATTGATAACGGTGACCGAATTGTCATTTGAGTTCACAGTGAGGACCTTATCACCTGCGGTTCCTCCATAATTTGCCCCAGAACCTATTCCATTAATAGTAGCTACGATTGCATTGTTACCAGTATTGATAACCGAGACCGACTGAGACGTAGAGTTGATTGCAAAATATTTACTCGCATACAGAACCCCAGAGTAAGGTAAACTCCCTACGGTAATATTACCAGTCACCAACTTAGCATCATTATCAAAAACCGTAATTTTATCTCCTAATGTATTTATATAAACCTTCGTTCCTAGTGGCACGATCGACCAGGGAACAGCTGGGGTTGCAACTTTTGTAGCACAAGCATCAATCACTGTATTTGTATCCATATTCACCACCGCGACATCAGCACCGCCTGGGCGAGGCACAAAGAGTTTATTTCCAACCGCCGCAACATATATACTTGAACCTGCCCCACCACCCGTGGCAAAAGACGTAGTCACAGTATCGTCGAGCGTATTGTAGACATATACAGTATCGTCTGCCGTGCTCGTCAGATAGAGATCTGTGCCATATTCATATGAAGTATTTATACCAGCACCCACTGTAACGGTCGCTACGACAGAATCAGTGTCGGAATCAATGACAGAGACATCGCCACTACCAGAATTACTCACATATAATTTAGTGCCGATAACCGTGCCAGATACAGGATTGGTGCCGACACTAATGGTAGTATCGACTGTATCTGTCGATGTTTCAATAACAGAAACATCATCGCTTAGATTATTGATGATATATAGTTTTGTGCCTATCAAATGGGCTGAATCTGGTTGATTACCAACAGAAATAGTGGAAGCAACTGTATCAGTACCAGCATCAATCACAGTAACAGTATCAGAACTACCACTCAAAACATATACTTTGGTTCCAACCAATATCATTTTTTCTGGAGCAACCACTGGAATTGTTGCAATTACCGTATCGTTAAAATTAATCACCGAAACTGAATCGGACGAAAGGTTGGCTACATATAATTTATTATCAAAAACCGCTGCGTGATTTGACGAATCACCTACCGGGACTGTACTCGAAATAGCATTTGTATTGACATTAATAACCTTTACTACATTAGCCGCAGTACCCACATATAGCTTTGATCCTACTCGCTTAAGAAAACGAGGTGTCTCTGAGATTTCAATGAAATCAGTGATCAGATTTGAATCAGAATCAAATACCGCAAGCTTTGTGCCACCGCCGACACTTACAAATACTTTTGTACCAGAGACCTCAATTTGGTTTGCCCCACTACCAACTGGGATATTACAGCCGAGTGCATATGTTTTAGATGGAAAAAGGAATGCGCCAAGCAAAAGAATTGCAGTGATAATACTTCCAAGCACACATTTCTTTAAGGGTGAATTTTCAAGCATGCTTCGGTAGCTCACAGAGATTAATATAATATATATTTTACCACATTTATTCGACCGAACCATCACTTTCCCCTGGCTTATCGAGGACAAGCGCATCTACATGGATGCGGACTTTTTCTGCCTCCAAGGCTTCCGCAGTACCTGCATCCTTAGCGATTCGCATAATATCTTTATCTACTTTCTTGAGCTCTTTATGGGCCTGATTATATTTGCTAACCGTAGTGCCCAAAGCTTTGCCAAGCGCTTGCATATATTCCTCGAAACCCGAGATGTGCTTTCCTAGTTCCCCCACTCTCTCACGAATTTCTTTTGCACTTTCTTCGATTTGGAGGGCTTTTAAGCCTTGTAATACTGTCTGCAGATATGCAAGGAAAGACGTCGGAGAGACGATAATGACATGCTTCTCGTTAAACGCATACTCGATGAGGTCTCGAGTATTCACTTTTACAGAACCAACTTGAGCGATCAGGAGGTCATAGTAAATCGCTTCATGTGGAATAAACATAAAAGCAAAATCGAGTGTGTTTTCCTCAGGCTTTATGTATTTTGAAGTCTCATCAATTCGTGCCTTGAGATCATTGCGGAACTGTTTTTCTAATTGCTCTTTGAGAGCCGGGTCTTTTGCTTCGCTCAAGCGATTATAATTCTCGAGGCTGAACTTTGAGTCGATAGGAATAACTTTATCTTTAACAAAAACCACCGCATCGACTATTGTGCCATCCGTAAAACCATATTGCATTTGAAAAGATCCAGGCGGCAAAACATTCTTGAGCAAAGTTTCTAAATAATATTCACCGAGAATACCGCGCTGTTTTGGATTTTTGAGAATATCCTGCAAGTTCTGGAGCTGATCCGCAAAACCAACCACTTGCTTATTTGTCTCATCGAGTTTGGTGAGCTTTTCGGTTACATCGCGCAGAATCTTTGAGCTTTCGGTTGCCTGAAAATGAATGGTCTGGTGCATTTCTTTTGCAGAAAAGTTTAACTTGTCTCCCACTGCTCTTTCCATGCCGGAAATCTTTTGATCCACGGCGCGATTGAGATCATTGATATTTTGCATCATGAGCTGGAGCGAATTTTGAAGACTGCGCTCGAGGCCCTCAGTCAAGATCTTGACATTCTGATCATCACCACCATTTTGACCTTGTTTAGAGCCCTTTTTTAGGATAAGAATAATAACAACAATAAGCGCAATGAGGATTGCGGCAGCAAGTATAGAAAAAAGTGGATTCATACGGACATTATACAATATAAATGTTTGTTTTTTGGCATATTACCGTTGACTATTGACTTTGTGCATATTATGGTGCATAATGTTAGTGGCAACATTCTGTTTCGCCGCTTCTCCAACAATCCACAACTGCTCCTCACATATGAACACGTTCTCTATCGTTTTGTCTTCGACATCGTCCGCTCCGACCTGGGTCACCACCCTCTACATCATCTCCATGATTTTCGCCCTGATTTCGATCATCGGCGGCGCTATGGCCATGACCAAGAACTGGTCCAAGGGTTGGAGTCACCGGGGCTGGCACAAACAAGCCTTCTGGCTCTACGCTACCATCGCAGGAGGGCCTATGATATTCATTTTTCTCGTCATCAATATCGCCCTCTTGAAAACTGTGGCCAATGGTCCGCAGGGAGTCACCGTGCTCGATAACCTTCGGATCTTCGACTACATCAGTCACGACTGGTTGGTAACCAGCGGCCTCTTGATCACGGCGGGAATAATCTGCCTCTTCCCGCTCCACCGTCGCTGGGTCACACCAGGCCATTGAGCCAATCCCTAGTGGGGATACGATCGTTTCTAGACAAAACGCACTGCCCGCCGGGAATCCCCCGCCGGGCAGTTTGTCTTTCTATACAAATCTACTTTACCTAAATTTACTCTGCCGCAGAAGGCTCAGCCACTTTTTTCTTTTCGCCACTTGCATTGGCATTCACTTCATAGTTTGTATTCTGTGCCTCAAAGAAGTTTACAAGTTCGAATACATCAGTTGCAGTACTCATCCATTTTGCTGGATTAGTTACGTTATAATATTTCTCTAATCCGAGTTCCTCGAGACGTCGATCCGCGACATACTGTACATATTGGTTTACATAGTCTGCATTGAGTCCGAGAATTCCATTTGGGAAAAGATCCTTATTATATGCGACTTCCCTATCAACACCTTCGATGATAATGCTGCGAATTTCATCAGCAAATTCCTGCGTCAAAAGTTCCTGATTTTCTTCCAATACATGTTGGATGAGACTGATACCGAATTTCAAATGCAAGCTCTCATCTCGAAGCACCCAGTTGATCATAGAGCCAAAATTTCGCAATTGATTTCTTTGTCGGAAAGAAAGAGCTACCATGAATCCTGAATAGAACCAGACCCCTTCCATAACAATATTCGTAGCGACGAGGTTTCGAATGAAATCTTTTTTGCCATCTACAGTATCGATATCAAGCGTATCCTCAGTCATGCGCTTCATATACTTCATGATATACGCTTCCTTCGCCACCATTGAAGGAACCTCGAGATGAATGCCAAAGACTTTTTCTTTATCAAAAGGAAATGTCTCAAGTACATATTCAAAAGAAACACAGTGATTCGCCTCCTCCCACATTTGCTTGGCGAGATACAAGTGACATTCTGGCGCTTTGAGGTATGGATAAATTCCGAGGGCAATCGAACGGTTCACAATGAGCTCTGCTGGATTAAAAAAGGCCATGAGGAAAGTAACCGCATGTCGCTCATCATCGGTCATTTTTTCCCAATCATCGAGATCTTCCTTGAGGGCGATTTCATGAGGAAACCAAGTATTTCGTACGGCCTGGTTATACAGGTCATATGCCCATTGATACTTGATGGGATGCAGATTCATGTCTTCTGGAGATGCTTTGCCGATGAGGGTCATGGTTGTGGTGTTATTGGTTTATATAATTTGGATAAAATTCTACCATAGTCGTACTGAATTTTAGAGGACTTTAAAATGGCATTAGATGCGAGGCAAAAAGAACATTTTGGAAGGAGACGTACTCGACGTACGTTGACTGACAAAATGTTCTTTTTAACGATGCAGATGATGCTATTTTAAAGTTCTCCTACTGACAGCTGTCACATTGATTCAACTCTGCCGGGTCAGTCGGGCACGTCTTATTCTTGCTCATAATGACATTCGGCTTAGTTGCAGAAACCGTCACGCCGGATGCCATAGCCGGAGCCGCAGGTTGTGCCGAAAATAATCCAGGTGTGGATTTCGCGGCAGCAAAACCCTTTTTTGGCTCGGCGGAAGTGGTAGCAGAAGAAATTTCAGAGACTTCGGAAGTATGTGCCACTCGGTTTGACATACTTTGGCTTTTCGCCAGCAGCACTATCATTTGCGTTCATCTGAGCTGTAGCTTTTGCCACAGCTGCAACAGGCACTCGATTATCCATTTCATGAACGATTTCATTCACAATTTGAATCGGAGATGGAATCGGTTCGTCGACAGTCATGGTATGTGGAGCCGAATCTGACATGAGTTCTGATTCGTCTTTTGGTTGCTCAACAGACACCGCATCTGCAAGTCGTTGAGCTTCAACACCATCAGCCGAAGTCATCGAAGCGGCAGTGCCTCGAAGAGCACCGAAGCCAAGCTTGCCCATTTTTGCTGACTTATTAACACTGATCGTACTTTGCTCCGCAGTGTGCTGAGGCTTCATGTGGAGGTAATACGTAGTCTTTACACCCTTCTCCCAAGCAGTTGTATAGATTTTCATAATATCGTCGATATCACGAGTGGCAAGATATATATTTCGAGCGATACCTTGATCGATCCATTTTTGCGCTCGAGCCGCAATCTCGATGAAGGCATATGGCGAAGTACTGAATGAAGTCTTATAAATGTCTTTGATATATTGAGGAATAGCTTCGATGTACGAGATATCACCCTGGTATTCGATGAGATCATTTTTTACTTTTTCCCAAAGACCTAGGTTTTGCAAATCTTTTACGAGATTGTGGTTGATGTCGAGATATTTTCCAGAAATCTTATTTCGAGAGAAAACTTGAGCAAAACGTGCGTCAAATCCTGGAGTTGTTGCAGCAACCAAACCAATATTTGCATTTGGAGCTGTGGCAAGGAGTGTCGCATTTCGCATACCCTTCTTTACTTTTTCTCGCAATACATCCCAGTTCAAACCTCTGTGCTTGCTTTCTCGAGTTACGGTTACTTTCTGGCCTCGATCTTGTTCCAAAACATCCAGTGTGTCGAATGGCACTTTTCCTTTTGACCATTCTGAACCCTGGAAATGCATATATGAGCCACGAACTTGTGCAAGATTTGCACTTTCATCGATTGCGATATAACTCACAAATTCGCAAATACGATCAGTAAAGTCATATGCAGGCTCACTGTCATACGGGAGGCCCATTTTTTCGAGTGCATCAGCAAGACCCATGATTCCAAGTCCAACTGCACGGTTCTCTTTGTCGGATTTCTCAGCTTCAGGAACAGGAAGAACATTGATATCGATCAAGTTGTCGAGCTGTCGGATAGCGAGGCGCACAGATGCTTCGAGTCGCCCCCAAAGCACTTCTTTGTTTACGACATGAACTGCGAGGTTGAGTGATGCAAGGTTACAAACTGCGATATTTTCTTTGTCCTGAGGCAAGCAAATCTCTGTACAAAGATTCGACATGTGAATAGTACCTGTATTGTTATTGAGGGCTCGGAGATTGATAGTATCTTTCCATGTAATCCAAGGATGTGCAGTTGTCTGCAGGGCCACAAGCATCTTTCGGAAAAGCTCAGTTGCGGGCATTTTTTTACACACGCGCAATTTACCCTCATTGGCCATTTCGATATATTCGGCATACCGCTTGCTGAAGGCACTACCATATAGTTCACAGAGATCTGGTGTTTCGACAGGGTCAAACATATACCATTCATCACCAGCTTTCACTCTTTTCATAAATTCATCAGAGATAAAGGCTGCGGTATTGGCTGTTCGCATTCTCATATAGTCATCACCGGCATTATGCTTCCAATCAATAAAGTCAGTGAAGTCGATATGCCAGTTTTCCATGTAAAAAGCCAGGGCACCTTTCTTTTTTCCACCACGCTGAATGGCACGGATGGCAGTGTCGATGATTTTAGCAAAAGGTGTTGGGCCAGTTGAGATACCGTTATTGCTTTTGAGTGGTGAACCAGAGGCTCGAAGTTTGGTCATAGAGGCACCAATTCCACCTGAACCTTTGGACAAGAGCATTACATCGGCAACTGACTTTGCAATATGGGCCATATCATCATGAATTTCAAGAAGGAAACAGTTCGAAAGTGCAGGACGATTTGTTCCAGCGCCGAGATTTGTCGAACCTGCGGCAATATATTCGAATCGAGACATTTTTTCATAGAAACGCTTTGCCCAGAGGGTTGGATTTTCTTCATTGAAAGAAAGTCCCATGGCAACACGCATAAAGAAATACTGTGGAGTCTCTCGTGGAGTCTGATCCATGTTCTTAAGAGCGTATCGATTATTGAAAGTCGAAAGACCGGCATACTGAAAAAGTTCATCGCGACTTATATCGAGTACCTTTGATAATTCAACCAAGTCAAACTTCTCTCCCATTCGCGCATCAAGTTTCCCTTCTGCAATACCAGCTTTGATATATTCAGGAAAACCTTCTTGATGTCTCTGCGCAAGGTCTTCTTCATTCTCTTTATCATAATCCTTGATGACGTGCCGATAAATGGTCTTGAGGAGAAGGCGTGTAGCCACGGTATCATAAGCAATATCATCTTTGACGTTCTGAAGTGCGGCGTTGATGGTTGCCTGATCCACCTCATCTGTCGTGATGCCATCATAGAGCGTCAAACGTGTCTCTGTTGCAATCTGCATCACCATAGAAACAGGATCCATGAGACCTTTACAGGCGCGCTCGATTGAGCGGTTAATTCTATCTGCATT
>DALYDD010000005.1:45439-47633 GCA_031973395.1 Minisyncoccota bacterium
TAAAGATCTCTCGAGTGCCGTTTTTCTTGGTGATTGATATATCCATGTTGGTGATAGGAACTATGAGCTTTCCGTGGCTCTATTGCTTAATAATTTTTGGTTAATAGGGTTAACGCATTCATAAAATTTGGATCAATTTTCTATGAGAAATTAATCAAATTTGATGCTTAAGATTATACACTGGTTCCGTTCACTTTTTAGTGGATAACTGACCGAAAAAGTGCCTGAAAAACATTTACAGAAAAGAGTCAATGGCGCAAAAGTTGATTGCCAAAATAGGATTGAAAAATAAGGTGAAAATGATGTCCCAGATGCTCAGGAAGATCTTTATTTGAACAATTACAAAAATATTTTTTAATCAATGAGACTTAGCGGTCCAAACCATCATCTGTGCCCCAATGAAAGAGTGGTCGGGCACTGATTTGCTCTAATGCATGGTATAGATCAGATAATGAAATCCATTGCTCTTTGGTTATCTCACCAATATACAGGCGTTTAAATGAAGGTTTTGACCCTGAAGGCAAGGCGACTATCAAAGATAGTAGGCCTTTGGCGTCTCCTTTCTCATATTCGTATGAATACAGAACCTTCTTCACAACATATGATTCGGTTAAAGGTTTGTGAGGACCAGAAAATTGCTGGAACATTACAGAATCTTGTTCTGTAAACATCTTGAAATAAGTTACTGGAGTACCTGGAAAATCCGGCGAACCAAATGCGATAAAAATAGATTTTTGATCTTTAAGTATCTGTTTTGCCTCTTGATACGTTAACTTTGCAATATCATGTTTTGCAACATTAATTGGAGAGATGGCATACAGAGAAACCTGAAGAGGATTTTTTACTTCATAAAAACCTTGCGTAAATAATTCGGGAGCTAAGTTTTGGCGCAACAACTTCAATTCAGCACATGTCACAACAACCGGCTTCTGTAATGTAGATGTTAAATCCATAAGTTTGTTACCATCATCAACCTTTGGGGCCAATCCGCCGACCCGGACAATTTCCTCACCGTTCATACTGTAAAGAACCCGATAACCATCACTTGGTACGTTCACGGGAACTTGAAAATATACAGGATTACTTTGCTGGTCTTTGAATAAAATAACTTGATCCACCATATACATCGAGCAGATTTTGTCTACCACTTCATCTTTTACCTCATCAGCTACCCTATCTTGAGGCACATTAACACTGATTTGGCCTTCGCTTGGCTTATGTGATCGAGTAAACACATATAGTAGGGAGATAATGATGGCAATTATTGCAAAAGTGAGAATTATTTTCATATGCAAATTATATCATGCACCAATATGTGCTCACAGATTTTTTCTTGCATTTTTTATCAACTAAAAAGTAAAAAATATGGCTGGAACAGATATAAGTAGGCTCAAAATAAGACTCAACAAGAGTATAGATCGCGATGTCACCCGGAAATATGTAGCAAATGAAATGATCAATGTTGCAATAAATGGCAAGTATAACGGACGTAAATCAGAGAATTTGGCATTTGGAGCATCGAGAAATAGTAATGAAAAAAGAATTGTGACTATCCACAGAGCCACACTTAGAAATTCGATTGTGATGACAATTTTTTTGAAAAACATATACATCTAATTATAGATGAGTCAAAAAATATGCCAACATACCTGTACACAAGTCCAATACGCAATATCAGTAGACACATTTGAAAAAACCTGAATAAACAGCTAAAATACTCCTATGACACTTCAACAAGATATCAAAGGACAGCTCAAGGAAGCTATGATGGCAAAGGATGCAGTTAAATTGACCGTTATCCGAGGTCTTACCACTGCTTTTATGAATGAATTAGTAGCAACTGGCAGAACTCCTCAAGCAGAGCTTACAGATGATGAAGTTTTGGCTTTGATTCGCCGCGCTGTGAAGCAAAGAAAAGATTCTATCGAACAATTCAATGGAGCAGGACGCCCCGAGCTTGCTGAGAGCGAGCAAGCGGAACTTACGGTACTCGAAAAGTATTTGCCACAAATGATGAGCAAAGAAGAGATCAAGACTCTTGCAGAAGCCAAGAAAAACGAGCTTGGAATCACCGATAAGGCAAAAGCAGGTATGCTCACAGGTGCTTTGATGAAAGATTTAAAAGGAAAAGCTGATGGTGGCGATGTAAAAGATGTTGTGGAAGGGCTGTTTGCTTAGATTTGACAAGTTGTCA
>DALYDD010000005.1:47643-51599 GCA_031973395.1 Minisyncoccota bacterium
CGGATGATTACAGTGTACCTCGAAAAAACCAGACCAAATCCCCTGAAAAGGGGTCTTATACCGACAATGAACACCACTACCGCGGCGCAGACGTTCGTCGCATCACTATTCAGCATTCTTTTTGGCCCCCGACCGATGGCGCTAGCGGACAAAGAGATCACCTATTATCAATTCTTCCTGCTTGGGAGACTGGAAACGGAGATCCTCTCCATGACCGAGATTTCGAAACACACGGGCCACAGCACCGCCGCAGCCACAGGATTGGTGGACAGGTTGGAAAAACTTGGCTATGTACAACGCGTACATGACCAGGAAGACCGCCGAAAGATCTTTGTCCACATCACCAGAAAAGGAATCCAACTTGTTGCTGCCGTCAAAGAAGAAATGGTGAAGACGATCAAGGCCATGGCCACGGATTCAAAAAGCGAACCCGGACCGATTCCCCATCTCATACGTTGCCTCACTGCTGATCCAGCAGCCGTAAGACCTGCAGCCTAACGACCTCTGCCCCCACCTAATACTGCTCGAAGACCCTATTTTGGTATGGTCTTCAAAAAACCAAACTGCCCCTGCCAGATCTTCTGGCCGGGGCAAGTTTTTTTATTGGGATGATTACTATTACGATTACCTAGATTTCCATTTCTTATCCTTTTCTTTGCTCTCTTTAACACGAAAAGCGACGATCTTTTTGATTAAAGCCACAGGAAGAGCTTTATCCAGTGGAAATTGAATTGAACCTCGCCCAGTCTTATATTTAGCAAATTCTTTTGCGAAGGCTTTAGTGACAGATGGAGTCGGGTATAAACCAATATGTTTTTTGAAAGCAGCAAACATAACAAGGATGCTATCGTACGAAAAAGCTGGCATAGCCCACTTGATCCCCTCTTCGGCTTTAGGTGCAGCCTTACGAACAACCGTGTACATTTCTCGAAGTTTCTTTTGTGCCTCCTTTGGGGCAGAAGAGATGTATTCAGCGACAGTCTTAGGTTTTGCAGTTTTTGGCTTTGCAGATCTTTTGATCATATTAATTAATCTTGGCTAATAAGATAAATAGACACAACACCGAGGAGAATACCTACGATCTGGGAAAGCGAGAGGGGTTCTTTGAAATAAAAATAAGTAAAGATAACAAGGATAATGGTATTGAAGAGCACCTGAATGACGCCCGCCTCAACAATATTCATATTATATTTGTAACTAGCAACCAAAAACATAGAGCCGACGAGATAGAGAAGAATGCCCACGATATACAAAACCGAATACATAGTACCACCCTTTTCAACCCAATGCTTGAAAATGACATCTCCGGCGGTTAGGATGACTCCTCCGCCAAATAGAATTAAAATCGGAATAAGGTTCATTTGAATGATGTAATTATATCTAGTATATCAGTTTTACTTTTTAACAATCGCGTACGTAATATTAAATACATGGATATATTCCTCAATATCAACTATAAGCAATTTATATTTATCTAAACATACTTTTTTATAGAAATCTAAAATTCGCTCTTTTGCAAATTCAAAATCTGGCAATATTTCTTTCTTTGATTTTAATCTATCCCAGATATTTATAAAAAATCCATATCCTACTTTTACACGACTTGCAACGAGAGGGTGGTTATCGAGAATGGTATTGAAACTTTCTGTTGAGTGAATGAATGGTTTATTTATTTTGTTTTCCATTTTAGCTAGATATTGCTCTGCTTCATTTATAAGTTCAGAAAAAACAGCACCTGGTACAAAATGATCTTGCAATAAGAACAATCCTCCAGGCTTCAAGATTCTCAATGTTTCATTGAGTGCAATCCCCCACTGTTCTTTGGATAAATTATTGTATCCATAACGGCATATAATAACATCAAAACTTCCCGCAGGGATTTGTGACATATCGAGAACATCTGTTTGTATTATATGTTCGTTTTTACTGAGAGATATGTCTTTTAGGATCTTTTCTGATGCATCGATATATGTAATTGTGCTATCAGGTTGAAAACTTGACACTTTGGACATGAAAGCTTTTCCAAACTTTCCACTTCCGCACATAATGTCAGCTATCTTTAACTGTGAAACTGATTGTATACCCTTCTGGTAAAATTTAAATAATTCAAAAGCATACCGCACGGATTTTTCATCATCAGAAAATGCGCTCCATGTATTTAAGTATGATTTTGGCCACTGTTCTTGCTTTTGCATATTTAGATTATTTTACTATGTACGCAATCAACCCCTTAATCTCATCCTTAATTCTTATTGTTTCTGCCAAATCTTTGCCTTTTGGATCAACTACATGCCATCTCACTAACTTGGGAGAATTGATTAGATATTCAGGTAATTCCCTATCTTCTAAAATGGCAATACCTTAGTCAGCTTTTTCAAATTCAGGATGCGTGATTGGTTGCATAGGAACGCCTCAGTAGAATTAAGCCGACATTATTTAGTCCAAAGATCCATTATCTTTGTAGTCGAAGTGAGGTATTCACCTGCGGGAGTACAAGAACTGGTACAATTTGGATCAGAGAATCTTTCGTAGACCTTGAGCTTAACCACACTATTTGATTGCAAAACACGAGACATCATCGTTGGATTGAGGAATACAGCTTTCATGGGATGTACGAGATCGATATATCCATCCGAAACCTTTCCATAACCGATGACTCCGTCCCATGGGGTTGCCTTTCTATCATCATTCAATACTGCGACAATAACTGCTGTGTCAGGTAGGTTGGCTTTCGTGAATGTTATCCTGTAAGGAGTAGCCATTGCCAGTTTTCTACTCTCAGCAGAATTAGTAATAGTTATTTTCGCATCTGATGATACGCGCACATTTCCATCAGAATCATCACAAATCGAACCTGAACATACACGAATCTTGTATACACCATCTGGAACAGATTCTATGTTGATTCCGTAATAATTAGTACCCTCAATACCAGAACTATTACCAGTTGACTGCACGGTCTCTAGCTCAATGAGTGACCCGTCAGGTTTTACCAATGATACCTTGTGAGGACCCCTAGGCAACATTGATGCGAATTTTATATACATAAGCTTCCCCTTGCGAGCAAGACCTTCGGGACCAAAGTGTGATTCGACGGTAATCCGTGACATATCAGTTGTCTTAAATCCTTGAAGCAGTATAGGTGCGGGCCCTTGCGGGGTCGAGCTATTTTTGATAACGAAATCATATGACTTGTCAGCCACCAAACTATATGTAACGAGTACAGGGTATTCTTCTGGGTCATTATCATTTGGATAATCAAATGTACCAGGCTTATAGTACCCAAATACACGATGATCGTCCTGAAGTCCAAAGCGAGTACCCGGATGAAGAAATGCAAATCGATTGTAATCGCCAATGAATGGCTCCATGTTACCTGGAACAGTCCATCTATATAATCCGGTATTTGGTACGTTCTCAGCTATTTTCATTGCCTTACATTCTAATTTTTGCCAAATAACCCCTATTTTATCCCTAGCACCGCAATTTTGCAGGTAGATGTCGATCGTGCTTTCAGTTTTTTTATTTGCCCAATATATATCATATGTCTTACCTGTCTCGTACACAGTTTGTTGTGTTGATGGAAATGCACCAGATCTCTCAGGTTTAAGAAATACTGGTCTTACACCCGTATAAGTCTCTTCGAAATCATAATTTATGAAGACATCTTTCATAAACACATTAGAGAGACCGACCGGAACCCGCGATCCCCCAGCTCCACCAGTCCTATACCCCCTAAACAACTGCCTATCTGGCGGTGTGAGAGCAGTAGTCATCTGACCAAAGATATACCTCACACCAGAAACGAAGCAAGTAGAACAATCGAGGAATTTGGTCACATCGAACGTAAGTTTATTGTTGTCACCCAAGCTTCTGGATGATGGATATCCAGATAGAGTGGTCGAAAGAAGGTTTGTACCGTTAAGCGTCAAAATATCACTTTTATCAAACATATC
>DALYDD010000005.1:51609-53345 GCA_031973395.1 Minisyncoccota bacterium
CCTGCAGCAACTGCCGATGCTGACCCTGAATAAGAGCTCACATTTGCCCTGTCTCCATTTGCTTCCCCTGCACCATCGGATGCAAGAGTCCTGAATGTATAATCGTCTGATGATACTGTGTTACCTGATGAATCGCTAGACTGTACCTTGAAATGATACGTCGTACCAGGCTTAAGATTTTCTATTTTAGTGGCAACCTCTAACGCTGATTTTAATTGGTAATCACTATTCACAGGTAGATCAGCTTGAAATACCTTTTCATTGCCATAAGCTGCTGTTTCCCCAAATAATACCTTGTGCGTGTACGTATCCTTCGCATTAACCGACAGATCAGCAGAATTTATAAACCACCATACAATAGCAGTATCTTTTGTGGTTTGATGCTTTGGCTGACCACCAGCCGCAAAGACAGGTGATGTAATATCGGGAGGGGTCGTGAATGAAAATTCCTGAGACTGAACAGATACACCAGTCGACAGTTTCCCCCCAACCCTTACCTTGTGAGTACGGCCGCCCAGAAAATCTATACTTATCTGATGGGCGTTTCTGTATCCTTCCAAGCAGGTAATCCCTCCCGTGTAAGAGACGCAGGTTTGTATCGCAGCATCTGACTGCCATTTGAATAGAACCCTATTTGTCCCTGGTATGTATGAGACTGTAATATTTGAAATTTTTGGATTAGTCGACTGAATATTTAACACTGTCGCCGATTCTTGCGAAACAGGTGGAGTATTGTTTACAGAAGACCCACCTGTTGTGGTAAATTGCTGCAAGCCAGAACCCGAAGGAAACTGACTTTGATTTCCAGATTTGTCAGATGATTTAACTCGAAAGCTGTAATTTTTTCCGGGTGTAAGACCGGTGAGAATTACAGAATGATTTGTCGAAACACCTGTATCTGTCTTGGAACTATTGATGGATCCCCCACCCGAAGTATTCGTAACACCGTATTCGACAGTCCCGTCGGCGGGCTCATTTGTCGACCATGAGATAGTGACACCAGTCTGTGTGATATTTCCAACCGATACATTTGATATAACAGGCGCCGTACGATCAGTCACAGATGTACTAGGCGCTGCGGTAACGGTTAAATTCGTAGAAAAATATTCGCTCGGTCCTGAGTATCCAGGCATCACGAAGGTACTCCATTCGAATGTTCCCACAGGATATGTTTCAGGGATTTTACCACTAAAGATAGCCGTATTACCCGACCCTCCTGTCTTGGTGATATATATCTGTCTGTTAGTACCCAGAGCTTCCACATAAAATCCTTCTGTGTTTGTTAATGGAGTCGGAGTAATGATGGTCACCGTAAAAGACTGACCTTGCTGTAGTACATACGACGAAGCAGTCACTGATGTTGTGAGAGCACCTGATACTTGGGCTTTTTGATTTTCAGTACCAGATGTAAATACTTTTGATAGACCAAACGCCAGTAAAGCGACGAGAATAGCCGCGTATATTATTTTTTTCATTTATTGCAATAATAACACTTGGCAACCGAAATGTGGATGTGGATAAAAATTCTGAATTTGACTGTGAGCTCACACGGACACCTCACCCACCCGCCTGTCAACAACCCCGGAACGATCGGCGAGTGTTTTGTGCGTGTCATGAGCTCAATCATATATCAGTCGATCGAGGAACTTGATGGAAGAGAGGCGTTTTCACTGCTTTTTGTCTAGACCCCAGAACAAGCCTGGGAGCAAGTCAGACACAAGGAACATGTCGCCCTG
>DALYDD010000005.1:53355-68800 GCA_031973395.1 Minisyncoccota bacterium
AAGCGGGCCGTCTAGTCATAGACGTTAGAGATAAGTTCGAATACGAAGACCATCATATACCAGGGTCAGTGCATGTCTCCTTTCATGACTTGGATGATTATCTCGCAAAAAAAACGGAGAAACATTGACCAAACATTCGGCCGTCATATTCGTCTGCACCCGCGGCAATACGAGTCGGCTTGCAGCATACAAAGCAGAGCGAGTCGGAATAAAGGCTATTAGCCTCAAAGGCGGGGGCGCTGAGTGGAGCAGGCTCGATCTTCCGAGAGTGCGTGCAGACGCATGCATTGTCAAATTTGACTTGAAGTGACGTCGCACGTGACCCACGGAATCACGAGTGCCAGGCAGGTCCCGGTAAGCAAAAAACAATGGCTACCGAACGGGAGGATCATTCAGTGGTCAATACCGACCGGCAAACGCAATCAGGGATTATTTAACTATAGTGATCTTTGGGGTAATGACACTGTACATATCAATGTGGAAAGCGAGAGGTGTTTCAAATTTTTCAGCATCACATTGAAAATCTGGAATTCGAATCTCCACATATCCTTGCGATAGAAAATTTGAAAAGTTTATGGTGGATTTCTGGTTTTGATTCAAGATAAACGCCCCCAATGTAGGACCCTTTGAATTACACTTTTTGGGAAGTGCCTTAGTCGATGCGAACAATTCATTGTGACGATCAGCTTGAAGAGAAATCGACGTCATAAGTGCTTGGTCATTGGGCAGAAAAAGCATCTGATCCTTTGGAATATAAACCTTAATAAGATCACCTCGCTTTGCCGTATTCGTGCTTAGTGTCACCTTTGTCGGGTTTACAACCTGACCATATTCAGGATCAAGATCCGGAACATTAAGAGAAATCTTCTCCAACTCTTTTATCAAGTGATTATGACTATCCGTCTTCAGCCTGACAGACAACGAAACTTTTTGATCAGGAAACGAGGATCGCAAAGTCCTATCGAAGATACTAGGGAGGATGGTTTTCCCGCTGAGGCTATACTGGCCAGAAATAGAAGACGGGTTAACGAAATACATGTCAAATTCGATACTCCCGGACGGGCTATCAAGTCTGAAAAGACCTGGAACTATGCGACCTGGGCGACCGCTCTTGCCGGAAAGAACTGTCAGGTTCTTTATACCCACATTATAAGACGTGCGTTCTACAGAGACATATGTATTTCCGTCATCTGAAACGCCAGACCAGTCAACTCGAAACCTATATTTCTTTCCTGGGACAGAATACATGGACACTTTTGGCAAAGATGAGACCACATAAGCCGATTGCACCGAGAACGGAGTCAAGATTTTCTTATCATTTACATATGTCTCAAGAGTATGATTGCCTGCCGAGATATTGAGCGGAACCTTGAATTCAATGCGCGCGTCTTTTCTGCGCTCACTTGGGCTGTAGTTTTGAGAAAAACCTGTATCATGGCCGGATATATTCCAAGACACATTCGTAAAATCAGAAGGACTTTGAACCCTAAAGACCAGTGACTCGAGCGGGCTGGCAAGAGAACTCTTTTCCAACGTCACTTGATGTGTTCCTGCAACTGTCGTGACGGTCAAATCAGCAGGATAGGAGACTGTCTTTGAGAATGCTGCGGATTTATATGTAACACCTAATTTGTATACGCCTGCTTTATTGATGCCTATATCCTTGTTTATGCCACTCTGATATGTACTTTGCAGATATGACCCAGCAGCAACGACAGAGGTTTCCGATCCTCCTGATACTTTGCGGGTTGCGAAAATCTCATATTTTACTTCTGGATCATTACTCATATCTCCATACTTGCGAGCTTCAGAAACTGAAATTGTTGGGGGATTTTCCAAGCTGACTCGTATGGTACCCTTTGTGTCTACGGTGGTTTTATCAACAGTGATACTCGGATCTTTTGTCCGTATGGCAGAATTGGTAACCTGGTTTTGCGGCGCAGCCTTTTCCACCACATACTGCCCGTCAAAGAACCAGTCGAGGTTGCGGACACTGTCAGTATCAGCGACTATGAGCTCGTATGCACCCGGGGCGACATCTGTGGGTACCTGAGTAGTAAACGTGACAGTTTTTCCAGATACGGCCGTCTTGGTCAGGTACATCTGCTTGTTTGTATTCAAGAATTCCGCGTACAATCGCTTGTTTGTCTCCACGTAAGGATTCCTAAAGGTGAGAGAGAGCGTGAGAGTCTGTCCTTGCGTGAACTTCGTACCGGTTATCATGCCAGCAGTGATGACCTGCGACGAATTTGATACTTGGGCTTTTTGATTTTCAGCACCAGACATGTATACCTTTGACATTCCATACGCCAGCAAGGTGACCAGAACAAGAGCATATATTATTTTTTTCATTATCGATCAATTGTATAACACATGTTTTATGCGCACCACTCTGACATATCCACACACCCCTTTCTCTCTGCCTTAGCAATATATAAAGGATAAACATTGGCGAAGACCATGGTATAGATTCGGTGTTTTTTCATAAAATGCTTATATTAGTAGTACTATAGCTTAAACACAAAACCATTTCTATTCAATGTATACACCCCATTCTCATCCAGCGAAATACCATTCTCTGCAAAATTCTCCCGAGACAGATGATTGATAAGGCGAATGGCTGCGCCGTTTTGATCCAGCACCGGAGCCCCGGTTGCAGCATTGATATGCACTGGCACAACTTTAACCGACTGAATAGTTCTGTCTGGCTCGATATTCACAACCAAAATGCCAGAAATGCCAAGAAAATCTCTTGTTGATAATTTATTTGATGCATAGAAATTACCGAGAGAATAAGCAATGATCTTTTCTTTATACATCTCGATACCACGTAAAACATGAGGGCCAGAACCGAGCACCATATCTGCTCCTGCATCAATCATGGTATGAGCAATTTTTTGAGTATCGCCTCTATTTTCTCCCAAATATATTTCATCACCCTCAGGTACCATGAGATGAGAAGACCCTTCGCCTCCCGCATGAATCATAGCCACCACTATATCCGCCTGTTTTCTCGCTTCGCTAATCATGGCGATTATTTCTTTTTTGTTTAGTAAAGAATTCAGCTGATAATTCTGCGCAAAGCCAACAAAAGCCACGGTGCCTTTAGAGGTTTCAACAAGAGCAATCTTGCCTTTAGCGCCAGTATGTTTAATACCGACACTATCGAGAGCGCTTTGCGTATCTATAAAGCCAGACATACCGAAATCAAAAGAATGGTTATTGGCAATATTTACAACATCAAAACCTTCCAGCTTAAGCACATTTGCAAAATCAGGACTTCCTCTGAGCATAAAACAATTCGACTTTCCCATTTTGTCGCACTTGGACTTATGGTCTTCGCTCTCACTAATAACCCCCTCCAAATTTCCAGTCATAATATCCAATGATGTAAACAAGGTTGTGAACGAATCAAATGACGGTGTTGTCATTGGCGCCATATCCCCTACCCAGCCAATAGTTATCGATTGATCTGAAACATCAATATGATCAAGTGATGCCGTTGTTATCTTTTTTTCCGCCTTGGCTGTAACTTGTTCATAGAGAATTTTATCTCCAGCACTCAAAACAGTCGCACCTGAGTTACCATCAGTACGCATATGCTTAAAAACAAAATATCCAGCCGCACTCACAGCTACTAGAAGTAGGATTGTTAGTAAATATTTTAAACCCATTTAATTAACATCATATCATGCCGGCCTTCACAGGTTTTCCTACTGACGAAACATGGCTTCGACTGTCACACCACAAGGAATGTGTATAAGTACACTGATAATATGTTAATATGTGTTCATGCCAGGCGGAGTAGAAAATCATAAAACACCCTCAGAAATGTCGAAATGGGAATTGATAATTTCGACTATTGCTTCAATCTTTTTAGGGGTATTTATTTTGATTTATTTTCTCATGAATCAGGATAGTTTTAATTTAATTAGTGTAAAAAGCCTTATTCTATTCGGAACAGTTGCTTTATCTTTTTTTGTTGGGTATACATGCCTACGTGAATTCAAAAGAAGGAAGTTTTAGTTTGTGCTTTCGCTCCGTTACATCAAAACAAAAGGACTACACTGCTGCAGTCCTTTTGTTTTGATGTAAGCTCACAGAGAATAAGTCAATTGTGGTCACGGATAATTCCTTCGCCGTCGCTCAGGAATTTCCTCGACCCCGCCTCGCCCGTTTTCCCTGCTGGGAAAACACGGCTCCGGCCGTCACACCAAAAGAAAAACACCAACGCAGGTTGGGTTTTTCTATTTATGTGAGCCTTCTCGAGATAGAACCCAAAGGTTCGTTACCCTGTAAGGTTACTTTTAATGTTTTTGTGATAACACGTCGACCCTTCTCGTGTGTAGACGATTTTACGCTGAACACTATCTGACTTCCAATAAAACCTTTGGTTTTGTGTTGAGTATCTTTTCTCGAATTTCGGGAAATATTTCTCCTTTTTGTATTTTCTCAACCATCCTTGTAACTTCTCCGTCAAACGGATACACGTATGCGTCACATACTATTCCCGCAATGGGGACGCATGCCGTTATTTCAGGCAATTCTTCAATGATATATGAGCCTAGCTTGTGTATATTCTGATCTGAATACACCGCACCCTTCCTTGCAATATAATTGTGAACAAACCCATAGATTGTATTTTTAAAATCTTCATTTTTTTCGTAATACTCGTACAAAAAATTAACTTGCGCTTGATACTCTGGAGTAATTACGTCATTCCATGTGGTATATATAATCCTGTCTCTTTCTTCCTCAGTCAGGTTGCTTTCAATAAGCGGTTTAAGTTTAGCCATAAAGTCGTCAACCATAGCCTTCACACGCTCTGAAGCTTTTTCTTTGCTTATATTTTCAATGACCTCCACAGTGATTACATGTAACGAATCAACGATGTTAAAGATGACTTTTTGATCGGAATGGTTCAGCGTCCATTTAATTAAACCCAAGGTATTATCTGGAGTGAACCACTTATTGCCAAGACTAATGCCGATATTTATAGTGAAATGCTTGATAGACGAAATAATATCTTCTTTTTCAAAATATCCTCTAGTTTTGTGAAGCCTAAAATGCGCCATTTTTGTAGTTAATTTAATAAGCTACTCGTGCTAGCTGTTGATGGTGACCCCACAGAGAATCGGTCCTTACAGGACCAGTACAGGTTTCCCATTTTCTCACACTTCGCTACGCTCAGTGCTCGAAAATATGGGAGAACCTTTTCGATTCTCTGACGCGATGTGCGCAGGCACATCGCTTGGGGCCCCACTTCGCAAAAGCACCTGACGGTGTTTTGCTCGTGTGACCCCACAGAGAATCGAACTCTGATTTGAGCATTGAGAACGCTCCGTCCTAACCGTTAGACGATGGGGCCATATCCTTTCGGACTGCTCCCTATTCTACATTTTTCAGACCAAAAATAAAGCCCTTGTAAAACCCCTTATCTATCCGGCGGTAATTCGAAATGATTAATCAAAAACTTCGAGAGATCGATAAAAGGAGTCGCCAATGTCTCCGATGCATAGCTCACCCCACGCGGATTGACGGTATAGATAAAGACCAAGAACCGCGGATTATATGCAGGCAAGAAACCTACAAACGAGTGCAAGAATCGATATTCATCATAAGTACCTGCCGAGGTTGCAATCTGTGCTGTACCTGTTTTGGCAGCAACCGCATATCGATCATTTTTTGCTTTACCATCGAGGAGCGAATGATCGACATTGTAGACCATCATATCGGTAACTGCGCGAGCCGTCTCTGGCTTGATTACCTGCGGACCGTCTTTCACATTGATATCTTTGTCATACCCGAGACGA
This sequence comes from Minisyncoccota bacterium, assembly GCA_031973395.1. Taxonomy (GTDB): domain Bacteria; phylum Patescibacteriota; class Minisyncoccia; order Phycocordibacterales; family CAIZLB01; genus DALYDD01. The sequence continues at coordinate 59,169 of DALYDD010000005.1, forward strand.
TAATTCACTTTTTTGACGAGGTGCGGATTGGCGAGCTTTCCATTATTGGCAATTGCAGAATATGCGCGAAGAAGCTCGACAGGTGACATGGCAATTCCTTGTCCAAATGATGCGGTCGCGAATTCAATATCACGATTGGTGCTCAAATTTTTGACGAGACCCGACGATTCGTTTGGCAAATCAATGCCCGTCTTTTCTCCAATACCAAATTTCAAGAAATAGTCCGCCAAAGTCTTATTCCCCACTTGTCCTGCAACATATACGAATCCTGTATTCAAAGATTTAGACAGAGCAGTTTGCAAAGTAATATCACCACGGCCTTTTTTATCAAAGTTATACATCGTCTTATTATTCATAGTGACCGAACCAGTGTCATGATAGACCGTATTTGCTGTCACCTTTCCTGTATCAATTCCAACCGCCATAGTAAGAGACTTCACCACCGAACCCATTTCGTACACACTTTCGACCAAGTTATTGCTGAAAATTGCTGGATCTTTGATATCTTTTAGATTATTTGGATCGAAGGTTGGAGCTAGGGCCATCGCATAAATTTCCCCTGTTTTTGGATCCATGATGATCGCACCACTTCGCTCAGAACTGTACGTCTTGCTGATCTGTGCGAGCATTTGCTCAACATATTGCTGGGTATCCGGCTCAATCGAAGTGACGATATCCCCTTCTAGTTTTTCATGTTCGACGACGGTCTTTTTTATATTAGAAAACATCTCAGCAAAGAAATTCACATAGACACTATCACTATCGCGCATCAAAGTATCCTGAAAACTTCGCTCCAAGCCATAACGGCCGGCGAGTTCATTTTCTTTATCATATCCAATGAGCCCAAGAGCATGTGCTGCCAAAGAGCCGCCTGGATAATAGCGCCACTTGTCTTTGTACAAACCAATTCCAGGAATTTTGGCAGCGGCAATTTCGGTGCCAACTTTTTCCTCTATCTTTCGGCGCACTTCTTCATAGGTATCGTCTTGCTTATTGGCTTTTTCTGTAAAGTCAGCTTGATCCAAATCTGGGATAAAAGCCAGTAGCTTTTCATACGTCGCATCGACGCCTGCTTTTTGCACCAATTTTGGATTAATCGCCAAAATGAACCCGGTTTTCACGGTAGCAGCAGAAATAATATCCCCGTCTTTTTCCGTAAAATAGATAGTGCCTCGACTAAAAATATTGCCCGTCGGCCGCTGGTATTGTCGATCAGCTCTTTCTGCAAAATCGCTCCCGTGAATGATTTGCACGGAATACAGTTTGATGACCAACATCAAAGCGACTAGCAAAATGCCGATTGAGATGATTCTTATTCTATTTTTAGAAATAGCTGAAGATGAAGCGACGGACATTATCTATAGATGATAACAATCTTTCTACCTTATCGCTACAGCGGCAACCGCCGGCTTAGACAAAGTTACAAAAGTTGTATTGTCGGATGCAGAAACAAATCCCAGTCTTGAAGCAAGCTCCATAGTCACACCACCCTTTCCAGTAATGTATTGAAATTCTTTTTCGCTCAAATCCGAATTAAGCGAAGCAATCTGCGTTTCGATTTTCTCCTTAGCAACAGCATTCAAAACAGCCTTATTTACAAAAATAATATAGGCGGCAATCATAGCCACAATCAAAGCGGTAAGGCTAATAAAAATCGCCTTCGAGAAAAGGTCTATCTTTCGTATTGCTATATGTGCTTGCTTCATGGTAATTCGGTTTTAAGTTAATGTTTGTGTACTAATGTGTGATCTCCTGTGCGTATGCGCTCATGCGCGGTTTAATTCTTGACGAGAACCCTGAGTTTCGCGCTTCTTGATCTCGGATTGCTCTCAATTTCCTGATCGCTGGGCACCATCGGCTTTTTGGTCAATTCGGTGACCAAGCCATCTTTTGCCCACTGTTTAAAATATTGTTTGACGATTCGATCTTCGAGGCTGTGATACGCGATCACAGCAAGCTTTCCTCCTGGCTTTAGAGCTATAAAACTTTTCTCTAAAGCCTTGCGGAGGTGCTCGAGCTCGTTATTGACGGCGATGCGCAGAGCTTGGAAAGTTTTGGTGGCGGGATGCGTTTTTTGCAATCCAACCAATTTTCCCTTACTCCAGCGTGCAGTCGTACCGAACTCCTTCTGGATCAAATCCGCTAGTTCTTTGCTAGTCTCGATTGGCTTTATGTTGCGCGCTGCAACAATCACCTTTGCGATTTTGCGTGCCTGGACTTCCTCGCCGTAGGCAAAGATCACGTTGGCGATATCTTGTTCTGCCCAGCCATTGATAATGTCTGAGGCATTGAAAAGATAATCTGCAACATCACCAAATGTCATATGAAGAGGTTCGTCCTGACGAAAAGTAAAACCTTTTCCGGAACCGATGAGATCATAGGTACTGAGTCCTAGATCAAAGAGAATGGCATCAATTGTATTTGGGCCATACCCTTTCTTCTCTAATTCGACATCGAGATTGCTAAAATTAGCTTGAATAGGAATCAATCCTTTTGCGTGCGCGCCATCAGGAACAGTCAACGTAGCATCGTCGGCGAAATATTTTGCCGTTCTTGCAATTGCATCCGCATCGAGATCAAATCCCAGTATGCTCGCATTCCCTTTCAATTGTTTGATGATGGCTTCGCTGTGGCCACCATCACCTAGATTGCAATCCACCACGACTGCACCAGGTTTGAGATCGAGAATGTCGAGTATTTCATGTAAAAGGACTGGCTTATGTCTCTCTCCTTTATATTTCGCTTCTGCATCTATAGCGTGAATGTCTGTCATGGAAATAAAGATTAAGAAATGGATTAAATGACGCCGATTTCTCCTAGCTTTTCAGCAAGTTGATCAGCAGATTTGAGAATACGCTTTTTGTACTCTTTCCATTTATCTTCACTCCAGACTTCCACTCTGCTATGGACTCCTGCAAACACCACTTTGCTATTGAGTCCTGCAAATTCGCGAAGGAATTCGGGGATTAAGACACGGCCGTTCGAATCGATATCAATTTCAACCGCTCCGGCTAACATGATTCGATTGAATCCTCTAGAATCCGCAGCTCCCATTGAAAGATTTCCGAGTTTGTCGGCGATGACCATCCATTCTTTCATTGTGTAAAGGAATAAACAGTTATCGAGACCATGAGTGATTACCACTTTCTTGCCAAGTTCCTTTCGAAATTTTGCAGGAAGCGAGATTCGCTTTTTCTCATCTTGTGTATGTGTGTATTCTCCGATGAGCATGATCTTTTAATTAAATCTTTTTGAGGTTTGTTGATCTAGTGTATTGGTGTGATTATTTGGATTTCTTGTTTTTGTTTTGGTTTCTGCTTATTAGACAAATTCCTTACAAACCTTCGATTTACCACTTTGTCCCACCTATGAACATTTTATACCACTTAACCTCCCCTGACAAACACAAAAACCCATAGTTATGCACAGATTCTAGGGCTATAAATAAGGGTCTTGCAAAAAAATGCCCTGGTTTCACCTTTTGTTACACATTTCTAAGTGCGAGAAAAATTGCGAGGTGAAACCAAGGAAAAAAGCTCCATATGAGTGGAACTTTTTTTCTTCTAAATTTTAAATATTTATTTATAAAAAATCTTTTAACCCACACTATTTAAACTTGCGCAATTTTGGCTTCCATTCTACGAAATTCCCTGCTTTCATCTCCATCTTGTCGGCATTGCGAATATACTTGAGATTCTTTTTTGGAAAAAGATCATGGTGCGGCACTGCATCAATGATGCGCGGCAAATCCCAGAGCCCCTCGTCTCCTGTTACCCAATTCATGTCTTTGCCGAGTTTATGTGTATGCAAAAAACGCAGATCTATCGGATCAGAATATTTGCGCAAAGTTCTTCGTCCAGTTTTCGGCAGAAAATATTCATGGAAATATGATGCAGCCAATTCTCGTACAGAAAGATAGATTGGATCTCGATATCGAACAGTTGCATGGTTTGTCTTGCTAATGGCTCCCCATCGCCCACCGCGCTTATATAGAGTAACAACATGATCAATATCAGGGAGATCCACTTTGAAATCCATGATGAGAGGTGTCTCGCCATTCACATAGAACGCCAATGCCGCAACCAAAGCCCCCTCCAGACAATGTGCGGTCTTATTCTGTAAAACATATCGCACAGATCTATAGGTCTCGCCCTTTTCCTCATGATTAAAAGGCAAAGTGTCCAAAAACTTCTGAATCTTAATAGGGGTATTGAGCCGTTTCAAAAACTGAATTTCTTTTTTTGTGAGGGTCGCAACCAATTGCGATAGTTGCAATGGTTTCGTCCCGGTCTTCGTCTTTGTTTTTGTTATTCGTGCCATAGAGCGTGGCTCTATTTTAGCATTTTCACGTATATGTTACGAAGCGAGTTCGGTGTTTTTTGTCACTTCATCAACCAGGCTCTTTGGTCCAAATACCAGAACGCCGAGATGTTCAACATCCGCAAATTTTTTCTGCTTTGTCGCCTCAATCACTTTTTTATCATTTGTTGTCTCAAGCATTTCGCGCGTGAATTCAGAAACTTCCAAACCGTTCGTGAGTGCATGCTCAATGATGCTTTTCATTTCTTTATTATCCTTTGCCTCTTTGATCATGATGGCATGTTTAATATTGAGGAAAATTTGCTTCTCATCTTCAGTGTCAATTTTGTCCTGCAAAAAGAGTTTCTGGTCTGTACGATGACCGAAAGCCGCAGTCAAATGTGCCACTGCATTGAGTTTTTGCCACTGAAGCATTTCCGCACCAGCATTTAGAACAACAGCCGCATAACGATTTTCTTTAGCTGTTTTACCTGCGCCTTTAGCAGCAACCTTATCAGCACCGGCAGTATCTTCCGGTCGCATAGTTGGGAAAAGAATGGCGTCCTTGATGTTTTTGGTATTCATGAAAAGCATAACCAAACGATCAATACCGATGCCAATTCCTCCATTTGGCGGCATACCATATTCCATGGCTTCCAGATAATCCTGATCGCTCGGAGAAATCTCGCCATCGCCTTTGCGCTTTTTGCGATCCTGTTCTTCGTAGCGGAGTTGCTGATCTATCGGATTATTGAGCTCTGAGAAGCAATTAGTGACCTCGAGCCCACCCATGACGAGCTGAAAGCGGTCGATGAGCATCCGGTCATCTTCACGTCGCTTTGCAAATGGATTGAATTCGACAGGGTAATTGATAAGAAATACAGGCTGAATCAAATGTGGCCGAATGGCTTTTTTATAAATCTTGTCGACGATTTTCTCGAATTCATCAGAGACTTCGATATCTGCTCCATGTTTCTGTGCAATTTTGACCAGATCTTCGCGAGAATGTTCTCGCAGATTCGATACACCGATCTTTTCTGAAATAAGATCAAGGAAAGGTTTCACTTCAAAAGGCTTTGATGTATCAATTGTTTCGCCGTTATATTCGAAGCTTTCTTTTCCAAAAATTTCTTTTACCAAATATTGAGTCAAATCCTGGATAAATTGTCTCTGTGATTTTGCATCGGCATAGACCTCCTGGGATTCGAGCATGGTGAACTCCGGATTATGCGTGACATCAATCCCTTCATTCCTAAATCGACGTCCGAGCTCATATACTTTATTAAATCCACCCACTACCAATTTTTTCAAAAATAATTCCTGGGCAATAGTAAGGTTGAAATTCAAGTCGAGAGCATTATGGTGCGTTTCAAATACCGCAGCAGTTGCTCCACCCGCCAATGTGTGTAAGATCGGCAACTCAACCTCAATATAGCCATGGTCATCATAGAATTTGCGAATGAGGGCTACAGTTTTGGTTCGAAGAAGAAAAGATTTTCGCACTTCTTCATTAGTCAAAACATCGAGATACCGGCGGCGATACCTTTCTTCAACATCCTGCAAACCATGCCACTTCTCAGGCAAGGCACGCATTGATTTTGTAATCATTCGCCAAGCAGAAGCAGAGAGGCTCATTTCCCCTCTTTGTGTTTTCATCAATGTACCACGCACCTCGATGAAATCTCCAATATCTGTAGTCTCCTTAAATAATTCAAAAGCGTCTGAAACATTTGAATTCGCAATAGTTTCCTCAAGACCATTTACACCATCACCTTCTTGGCTACTTTGGATATATACGAGTGGCTCATCTTTCTTGATGAGAGCCTGAAAAGTGGCGGTACCATCAAAAAGATCTGCAAAGACAAGACCACCTTGCCCACGAAGAGACATAATACGCCCTGTAATAGAGATGATTTTCTGAGCTGGTTCAAGTTCTTCAAATTTTTCTCGCAGGACAGCGAGATCGAAATCCTTACGAACAGAAATAGGATAAGCCTCGATTCCGAGAGATTCTAATTTTTGCAGTTTTGCCAACCGCACCGCTTTGATTTCTTCTTGCGAAGCCATAGATAGATCTTATTATAGCCTATTCTATAGAAATAACGGTATACGTTACATCACCACCAGGGGTTTTGACCGAGAACTCCTCACCTTTCTTTTTTCCAAGAAGAGCAGCGCCGATTGGAGACTTGAATGAAATTTTTCCAGCGTCCATATCAACTTCTTCTGATCCTACAATAGAGAAAGTTCGCTTTTCTTTGTCGCCTTTTTTCTGGACAGTGGCCTTTGTACCAATTTCTACTGTGCCGCTTTTTGCATGATGAGCTTCTACAATTTCAGCTGATGCCAAGATGCTCTCGAGCTGAGTGATTCGATCTTCGAGCGCAGCTTGTTCTTCTCGGGCCTCATGGTATTCGGCATTCTCAGAAAGGTCTCCAAGAGATTTTGCGAACTCCAATTCCTCAGCGATTTGCTTTCGCTTTTCTGTTTTTGCAATATGAAGTTCCTTCTGCAATTCCTCGAACTTTTCTTTTGTTAGATATTCTTTTTGTGCCATTTTATTGGGTGTTTACTTGGTTTCCCGAGAGTTAAATATGTAATTTGCTTAAAATACGATTTGCGAATTATAGCGTATTTTGGGTGTTTTGACAATAAAATTCAGCAGATGCCTTCCAGATGCACAGGACCACAGATTCCTCACTTAAGCAACAACAACGGTGCGCCTGGCCCATACGGCCGTCGTCCTTTTTTTCATAAAAATTTTATCTAAAATTGATGAGAATTTAAGGTTGAAGTTTAGACCGAGGAAAACGAAAGACGCCTCTAGGGCATTAACAATTCGGGTTTTAATCTTACCGTTCTTTGGGTCAGGTACATCCAGCTGATGAATGTCCAAGTCCATGTCTTTTAATTTTTGCAAAACCTCCTTATAGACCTGCTCAGCCTCATCTTTTGTCTTGCACTGTATGATAAAGTCATCAACATATCTGACCAGCCTATAGTTCGTATTGCATTTGATAAAACAATCAAACTCATATAGGTAAATACTCGCGAGTAAAGGCGAAATAGCAGACCCTTGAGCTACGCCTATATCTTCGTAATAATCCTTCTGCTCGATATCTACGAGCTCTTTTTCGACTTGAAAATTGATTATTTGGGTGACCAAATTCTGCAAGTCTGGATCGGTTATCTTTTTATTGATTAAATCGATTATTTTTTGCTTAGGAATATAATCGAAGAATTTTTTGATATCAGTTTCAAAAACCCATGTATAACCGTTTTCCATATTATCCAAAATAGCCTGAGCAGCGAGCGGAACACCATTAAGAGTGTTCTTAATACCCAGTCTGTTTTTGTAAATCACCGTCCTAGAGTAATCACAGTTAGAGTTGTACTTTTTAAAATGCTTCTCAAGAACCGATAATATGGACCGTGATACTATTCGGTCCTCTACTGTACATACTAGAATTTGTCGGTTGCCGATGTCGACGGGCTTCATCTTCTTGAAGCTAAATCGTTTGGCACTTAAGCTATCCCTCAGTTTCTTAATGTTTTTCCGCTCTTCCTTTCCAAATGTAAAAATAGATACGCCATCAATCCCCATAGTGTGCTTCTTGGGATGGGTTTTGAGGTGCTTCCATGACAGAAACAGCCTCTTCATAACTTTTTCATAATCTGTCAGTTTTTTTCTCATAAGCCCTATCAATATAAAGCAAAAAAGACCACAATGGGTCTTTGTCACTAACTTCAATTTAAGCTCTACAAATGATTAGTTTTGCGGCAAGTATCCTAGCTGTTGGTCTGAAGCTAGTGACTCTCGTCTCTAGACCTCTTCTCAACTCTGCTCGTCTGGCCGCTGGCCCCTCCGTCGGTGTGCACTTGCGTGCGTCGCGATGCTTGGTGGCTGCGCCAGAGTCAGCGGTAACACTATACCATAAGTCCATACACCAAAAAAGCCAGGTCATTGATCAGAAATCGGGACTTTTGTGCAAACAAATTTGGCAGTATGATGTGACAAACACGCAATGCCATACGACCTTAGTCCATTATTTAAGAACCCCTTGAAATCACTGCTTTACTTGCTATGTCTGCTTTTGGGGCTTTACATATTCATTCCTGCACTACGTTGTTATTTGACGGCCGCAGGAATTGATCCGAATTTCATCGTGGGATTTCTGACCGCAATAGCCCTACTTGTCACATTGATCCAGAACAATAAGGATAAAAAATATGCCTACAACCTCAGACTCGGTGAATCAATGGAAGAAAAAGGTGTCAGGATCATCGGCAAGCTACTTACTGTGAAGCACGCCGCCTATGTCTTTTCCGCTTCCCTGCCCGGATACAAGCAAGCAATCGATGAGGGCGTCTTATTCAAAAACCTAAATACAGTTGATTATGATGGCTCGAATTCTACAGACATGGAGGTCGTAGCCTCTTACATAGACATCTATTTCAATAGCCTCTCCTCGCGTTGGAATAAAATGATGGACGAGATGAGCGAACTGGCAACACTCTATTCCGATATTAAACTAAACTATGATGAGAATTTGCACTTGATTGGACAGCAGATGGGATTAGACAATAAGGTTCTAAAAAACATCGACCAGCATATTGCTTCAGCCGCTAGCTTAAACACATCGATAGAAAATCTCACGCAAGAAATTAGGGATGAAATAATTGAAACCATAAACACGTATAAAGCAGCGGTGAGAAAGAATCTGAATTGACCCTTTCACAAGACTCTATTCGACATATGCTTCGATGATCGCAGCATGCTTCCCTATTTCAAGCGCCTTGCTTAATGCCGGAAATGCGACCCCTTCTTGCAAGTCTTTTTCAAGGGCATCTATCAACCCGATCTTTGGATAGAGAATCGCATCATATGTGATCCCCGCATATCGTATCCCGTCCAAAAACATCGGCATCTCATGTAAAACATAGCCGGCAAGCGCCTCCAGCTGTGAGAGTTCTAATTTTTTGGGACTATTCTTGAAATTATCATTCACGATCTCCATGACTCTTTCATAGAAAGAGCCTTTCGTTCTGAATTCATCAAAAAGCAACTTGGCCCTTTTCACATGCACTTCGTCTTCCTCTATTCCACTCCACCTGAGGATCGACACCCTTGCCGCCTGGTCTTCGGGCAACCCAGTCAAAATCTCATTGACATCAGCGACTTTGGCATCGCCCATTCGCATGGCCTTTCTCTCTGCGGCCGCACGGCTGCGACGGTCCAGTATCTCAATGTTGATCGAGTAGATCCAATCTCCGATCACGACCAGGACCTTGTCCTTGGTATTAGACAAAGCCCACTCAACATATTTCCGGAC
>DALYDD010000006.1:0-1851 GCA_031973395.1 Minisyncoccota bacterium
TGGCTTGTAAAGTCTGTATTCAATACGATTCGGCAAAGAGACGCGTCGTGGCGATAAAACGCAATTATCAATTTGTATAAATTATAACCTCGAGATACTATATCCCCATGAACCAACGACATCCTATCGACTGGAAGCGCTATATCCTTGCCTTCATCATTACTGGCCTTATTTTTGGCTCTGCTTTGTATGTGAATAAGATTATTGACGAAAAAAGAGAGGGTAATATCAATGCCATCCGCGACCAAATTGCCCTTGACCTTCTATCCAGCGAAACCCAATTCAATCTCTTGCGAGAAACTTCTTGTACCAATATTTCTACGACCGCCTTGTCCGAAGAACTCAATTCCCTTTCTCGAAAACTGAGTTATATGGAGGCCGATGATGCCAATGGTAATAATCCAGAGCTCGTCTATCTCAAAAAATATTATTCACTCCTTGAAATCAAGGACTATCTTCTCATGGATCAATTACGCATAAAATGCGGATTGAAGCCTCTTTCTATTCTTTATTTTTATGGAAAAAAAGACGACTGTCCTGAATGTGAAAAGGTGCAGGTGGTCCTCACCTATTTACGACAGCAATATCCTGAACTTCGTGTCTATTCTTTTGACACAGGACTCGAAATGTCTGCCCTCGATACATTGAAATCCATGTTCAAAGTTGAGGATACAAAATTACCAGCACTCGTTATCAATAATAAACAATACACCGGTTTCAAAACTGTCGAAGAGATGAAAGTTCTTATCCCTGAACTCAAAACAATTGATGCCAAGCGCCTCGAGGATGCGAATAGTAATGCTACAAGCACTGCCACAAGCACCCCTGCAACAAAAAAACCGAGGACGACTAGAAAGCCGGCTTCCAGCGCAACGATCGTGACCCCGCAACCAACCGCAACAAATACTTCTACAAGTACGAGGTAGTTGAAGCACCCTACATCAGCGATGACGATTGGTTTTAGAGTCAAAAACACGCTAAAATAGGAGGCATGCTCAGAAAAGGCATCGCCTATACATTATTGATCGCCACATTCATTCTCGGGGCTCGTGCCGATATCTTATTTGCCGATACAAATAATTCAGTTTTCATAGCTAATTATTTTCAATTTGCCTTCAATTTCAATGCAGGCCAAACTAGAAACCCAGATGTCATCTATCTGAAGCGTATTCTCAACAATGATCCTCGAACCAAATTGGCTACAGACCCATGCATCAGCGACGATATTGATCCTTTTTATGATCAAAGGACAAAAAATGCGGTCTATCGGTTCCAGCAAATTTATGGAGGAGAAAGAGTTGGCTTAGGACGAGCCCCTACCGGAAATGTAGGGCCTTATACACGTGCAAACATGAACAGGCTGATGAGAACACCGGCTTATGCAAATATTATGGCAAGCTCCTCTGCCCAAGCGCTCGCAACATACCTAAACGCAGCATCTCAAACCACAGCCAATGGCACACCGACCAACTCAGCTGTAGCAGCATATTTGAATCAAGTGAGCCAAACAATTCAATCGAGTACTTCAACCCCTTTAGCTACATCGACCCCAATCAATCCTAATCTGCCACAAAATGTACAGAATTATTTGAACCAGGTAAATCAATCAACAGCCATGACTACAAGCACCATCGCCTCTTCAACTCCGAGCGCACCTCCTGTCGTGGCACCGAGTAATAATCCCACAGTAAATGCGTACGGATCCAATGTAAACCTAGTGATCAGTGCTGGAGCAAATGCAATTAATGCGAATACAGCAGCAGCAAACCCGACATCAACATCAGGTTTTGTTCCGACACCGATACTTACCCCAATCCCTGGCGGAAATGCAGGTATTCAAAATTATTTTAA
>DALYDD010000006.1:1861-8367 GCA_031973395.1 Minisyncoccota bacterium
GGCGCTCTTGCAAATCCTTTTCTAGCCGATCAAATTCAAAATTATTTTAATAATGCGAATGCGGCCCTTCAGGCAAATGCCTCGAATACCCAAAACGCAGTCGTCCAAGGACCCCCAAGCAATGCATCTGTGGCAAATTATTTAAATGTTGCCAATCAGGTTTTGAGTCAAAATAGTACCAGCTCCATCATTGCATCTGGTACGGCCATGAGTAATTTTGATCCATCTCTTCTCACCGTTAATCCAACCACCATTACAAGATGTGATCAAAATATCACCATCAGCGGCGAAAACTTTTCTACATCAACAAATCTCGTCATTGGCACACTTGGAAGCTTGATCGTCCCATCAGTCACCCTCAGTAATTCTTCAACAGGCTCGATCGGATCAATCACATTTAATCTCAAACAATTCACTGACTATTTCTACTATCAATCAATATACGCGGGCACCACTCGAGATATCAGGCTGGTGATTATGGCAAATGGTCGTATTTCAGATCAAGCAATCGTGCTTCGCTTCACATTCCCCGGAGAAGCGAGATCTGCGGGAGCAATCACCTATACCATGAACTATCCAGGTAATGTACCTGATTTACGCGGATCTCCACAAGGCGGCCTAGGCATCAGCCCTCAAGCTGCGTTGGTGCCAGGAAATAGCTCGAGCGGATCTCTCGTTCGTACTATTGAGACATTTGATAAACAAGTATTCAAAGACACCCCCCACGGTGCTTCGATAAGTAATATTGGAGGATCCGGAGCCATTGATACCGTATATGGATTTGCAGCAAATGGCCTCCTCAATCAAAAACTACAAGGCAAGACACCGGGTGTTGTAAACCTCACCTCACTCGGCATAACGAGTGTAAATGCAACAAGTACATCAAATGGCGGTGGAAGCAATATTGGTACCGTTGTCGGCATTGCGGCGGCGGGTATCGGCATTGCAGCAGGTGTCAGCGCCCTCTCTGGAGGCGCACAAGCCGCTGTGAACCAAGTCATCCGAGGTTTCGGCGGACGAGTTATCATCACCTACCCTTGTACATGTAGTTTCAACTTCATTGTCACATTACTCGATGCGCGAGGTCCTGCATATCAAATCATGTTCCAACCAGGAGTTTCTTTCCTCAAAATGAATTTCAACATCTTCACACCAGGCGTTGCAGTGCTTGGAACATTTTTGCTTGGTCCCTCGATCCCATGCCTCATGTATGTAGGTGTCGCTTGTGTACCATTCGGATTGCCGATTGGTACGATATTGCAGGTGGGAACTTCGGTTATATAATCGTGTATTTTTATTGAAAGAAAATACAAATACAAAATTCAAATGCAACGCCGGCTATTTTTGGGGCGGCTCAGCAAATATAAAAGCCTATAGACTTTTTCTATAGGCTTTTATATTTGCTGAGCCGCCTCCCAGACTCGAACTGGGGACCCTCACTTTACAAAAGTGTAGCTCTACCAACTGAGCTAAGGCGGCAATATTTGATTGGCAAACTTTCAGTGAACGTTATCGAGTTTATCACAACCCGCGGCTGATTTCAACACTATTTTTAGACCATTTCCTGTTAGAACTTGCTTCTATTTTGACCGTTTTTTATATCCCACATGATCGAGAAAAAAGGCAACCGCCCCCTTATTTTTTGGTAAACCCTCGCCGGTCACCCTGTTTTTTGCCTTACCAAAAGAACGGAGTACCTGTACAGCCTTTTCAACTATATAAATACCGAAGTGTTCCAGGTTTTCCGCCGCGATATGCAATTTATCTTTTACATATTTACTATCTACCGATGCCAGATACTCTCTTTTGTGAAGATAGTATTGCGAAAGTTTATAGTCCAAAGAATCAGAACCAATCCGGATGATTGGTCTCCCGCCGTTTTGTTCCCTTCTTTTTCCATAACAAATAAGGAGAAAGAAGAGGCCGGAAGCTATGCAGATTATCAATGAGGGAATCATAATGATTGACCTCAGCCCTCGCGCTTAGCGAGATACTGAGAATCGTGAGAAGTGCGAAACCACAATCTTTTCACCGAATTTCTGAGTAGCATTTTCGATCAATTGTCGGATCGTAAGTTCCGGATTTTTGACGAATGGCTGATCGAGCAAAACTTTTTCTTTGAAATATGCATCCAATTTTCCTTGGAGGATTTTTTCCTGCATATCTGCAGGCTTATCTTTTACCTCTTCCTTAAAGAATTCGGTAGCTTTGGCTTTGGCAGATTCGTCGATATCCTCTGAGCTAATGAAAGCAGGGTTAGTGGCGCCGATATGCATAGCGATATCGTATGCGAGAGCCTTGAACTCTGCATTATTCGATACGAAGTCTGTCTCAGAAGAGAGCTGGACCAAAGAGCCAATGGCACCATTGGCATGAACATAGGCTGCGATAGAGCCAGCACCTAGTTCTCGGTCCGATTTCTTTGCAGCAACGTCTGCACCCTTCTTGCGAAGGAACATGAGGGCTTTTTCTTCATCTCCACCGGCATCTTCGAGGGCTTTTTTGCATTGCATAACAGAGATACCTGTTCGGTCTCTGAGAGCTTTTACTTGATCCATTGAAATTTCTGATGACATAAGATTTTTGGGGGTTAGAGTTTAATTATACCCGCAGGGGCTAGAACAACGCAACCGATCTTGCGACCGGTTACTTTGTGCTTATTTATACGACTTTCTTGGCGTCTTTGAATGCTTTTGCGATTTCTGAAACGAAATGCTGGATGCTGTCGATTGATGTATCGTTTGCAACGATTGGATACTGGATCTGGCTGATATCGCAGTCTGAACCACAAAGTGCGATTACAGGGATTTTCTTTTCTTTTGCTTCAGCTACAGCGATGTATTCTTTCTTTGAATCAACTACAAAGAGTGCGGCTGGCAAAGAAGCCATAGAAATAATTCCACCGAAAAGAGTATCGAGTCGTTTGATTTCGATATCGATCAAACCTCGCTCTCGCTTTGTGTATTTGTTGAGTTCGCCAGTTTCTTTTTGGTTTGTGAGAGTGACAAGCTTTTCTACTCGCTTTCGGATGATTTCAAAGTTTGTAAAAGTTCCACCAACCCATCGGCCCGCAACATACGGCTGGTCGATTGATTCCGCATTCTTTTTGACTATTTCTTTTGCCTCACTTTTGCTTCCGAGGAAAACGATCTGTCGGCCAGAGAGCGCTACTTTTTTAACAAATTCGAGGGCGGCATCGAGCTGAGTATCAGTTTTTTCAAGATTGAAAATTTCAATCTTGTTCTTTGTCCCATAAATAAAAGGTTTAACAGTAGGGTGTCGTCGTGACTTTACAAAGCCATAATGTGCCCCTACTTTGAACATGGCATCAATAGAGGCCTTGTTTGCTCCTGTTCCAGAGCTTGTTTTTGAATCGGTTTTAGCTGACATAGGTAATGACTAGGTTAACATAGGAAATAGGTTTGAACAAGGGGTTGAGGGCTTGTTTTTACGGCCTGTTTTAAGGGTGATTTGGAGCTATTTTTATATATAAAGGAAGAGGGCCGCGCCTTTCGGCGCGGCCCTTTGAATCAATTCCTGATCGAGTCTTGTTTAACGTCTGGCTCTCAGACACCAGCCCATTCGCGAACATGCGGTTGCAGAGTGGGTATGCCCACGAAGGCCGGAGCACGGTTATGCCCCGCAAGGACCTTTTCCCAATAATGCATGAACGAGCCTTTAGAGTCATAAAAATCTCCTGACAGCTCGTGGATATTGTACAAACACTCGACTATCTTACCGAGACAAACCGTCATCTGACGACGAATGTCTGCAAGAGACCGAGTTTGTGGAAACATTCGCCAGAACTGCATGCCGGCATGCATCAACTGATCATCGAGCCCGCTAAGCAAGAAGAGATCGGCTTGCGACATATTGAGACGCAGAATGCCCGCTGTCTTCCCGATTTTCCACCAGATCAACGACCAGCCGACGAAGGCTGAAACGAGGCCTGCGGTTATTCCTGGACGCGGATCGCCGAGGAAGAAACTTGCGAGCATTATGGCCAGTATTCCTGGGTATATGAGATGGCGTCTCACAACCCTGCAAAACCGCGAGCGCGGCAAGATGAGTTGCCGGCGCCGTTCCCACAGAGACTCTACGTGAGATGTGATTTCCGTGCACTGCGGCGCAGGAGGATTTTGTGCGGCCGCAAGTCCACGAAAAAGCATATAGTTAACAAGAAAGTTCATGACAAGAAATGCCAATTATAAGCAAGGGTATCTACCCCGACTCCTGTGCCCCTGAGCACAAAAGCTTGTTGCTCAGGAGATGACTTAGGCATATCAAATCCGCACTGATTTAACCACTCGCCTAGGCTTGCGTCAAATTACTCATCATCATCTTCCCCGCTCTCACCCATTGTTCCGGTCTCTGATGCGGTAATCAAAGCATCAATGATCGGCTTGATATTTCCGAGCATGATAGTTGGCAAACCATGCCAGCTTTGCTTGATACGATGATCAGTGACACGATCCTGCAAAACATTGTAGGTACGAATCTTTTCGGAACGATTTCCGGTACCAATCTGAGATTTTCTATCAGCGGAAAATTTACTTGCCTCTTCTTCTTCTTTCTTCTGCTGCAATTTTGCAAGGAGAATAGACATGGCTTTTTCCTTGTTTTTGAGCTGGCTTCGCTCCGCAGTACTTCTTACATCAATACCGGTTGGCTTGTGAATGAGGCGCACCGCCGTTTCTACCTTGTTCACGTTCTGTCCTCCAGCACCACCTGAACGAGAGAGTTCAGTTTCGATATCTGCAGGATTAATCTCTACGGTTACTTTTTTTCTAATGGGCAAAATAGCCACAGTTACAGTCGAAGTATGCACGCGTCCAGATTTTTCGGTAGCCGGCACACGCTGGACTCGATGCACACCCATTTCAAATTTAAAATATTTATAAATCTCCTGTCCTCTAAATTCAAAAGAAGCTTCTTTATATCCACCCAAATCACTTTCTGAAATGTTTACATCTTTATATCCCCAACCTTGCATAGCAGCATAGCCTTTATACATATTGGCCAATTCTTCGGCAAAAAGAGCGGACTCTTCCCCACCCGCACCTGCACGAATTTCGAGAACAATTTCATTTGGGTTTTCGTCGGCCCTTTCTTCTTCTTTTGTGACTTCGCGAATTTTTTCTTCAATGGCTTTAAGCTGTTCATCAATACTAACAGATTCTTCTTTCACCAGATCCACCATCGCAGGATCATCGGCCATAGCCTGAAGTTCGCTTTTTTGCGCCAAAACACGCTCGTATTCATTTGCGAGATATTCTGTTTTAAAACTTTCTTTGCACTTTTTTAGTTCTTCAGGTGTCATTGTTTTGGTTTAAGGTGTGAGCGCAGGCCGCTGCGTCCAAAAGAAAAAAGCGGCATCCAATAAAGTATACCGCCTTTTCTCTTTCGTTATTTCTTTTTTGCGTCGTTTGCTGCTTTTGTCTCTTTCTTTTCTTTGCTGGCTGCTCGAGCTTTATTGAACTTTTCTACTCGGCCGGCTGTGTCGAGGACTTTTTCATTGCCTGTATAAAAAGGATGGCACTTTGAGCAGATTTCAATTGAAACCGCGTCTTTTGTAGAGCCCATAGTGAATACAGCACCACATGCACATGTGAAGGCTGTACTATTATTATATTTTGGATGGATATCTGCTTTCATTGAATTTATGGGCTTTTTTACTGTTTAGCTACCTATTTTGAGGCGAGAAACATGGCCCTTTTGTGTGTAGTTTATAGCATATATAGGGAAAAAGGGCAATTTATATAAAAAATCGAATTAATAAAATGAGAAAACGCCGGTCCCTCTGCAATGATGAGGACCGGCGTTTGATGGTGATGCACCCTGTAACAGCGAGGTTACGATCACTGCCCATCTCTCGGTTTTTCTTCCCTGATGAACTCGAGAAGCTCATCAATGTCGTATTCATGCGTGCCAATCCTGGATAGATCAGGCTGCTCCGCACAGGCCCTGGTGGTTGCTGTCCAACCTTTTTTACGGAAATTGGCCGCCAGTTCCTCTGGATAGTCCTCGAGTCTATGCTCTGCAATATTGGGTACATGGCAGATGATGACTGACGAGGACGACATAGTGACTGCAATCTCCGCCCAAACCAGATGTCGCTGAGCATCGAGCGGGTTTCCTGATCCGCAAATTAGATGAACAAACTCGATTCCTGTCTCATTGAGGTTCCAGCGCTGCCGACTCGGGCAACGCGATGCATGAATTATCTCGTCGACGAGGATGTCGATGTCTTTGCTACGCCGCCGCGTAGTACTCCATAGGGGGATGCCGACCACTAGGAAGAAAGATACAAGACCTATCAACAGGGCGACGGCCCACTCTCCAGGGGTTTCTGGGAGGTAAAAAGAAATCTTACAGAACGTATTCATTTTCTAGGTTGGTGTAGAGGGTTGGAGTTAGGGGTGATGGGTGGATGAAGAAATCAAACAACAATTACGGTCATATTTATACAATAGAATACCATTACTGACAAGACTACCGTATGTAAA
>DALYDD010000006.1:8377-10768 GCA_031973395.1 Minisyncoccota bacterium
CCCAAACCCAACATACACGACCTGATCTCAAGAAATTTGAAAAAGCGATCGATAGCAGGAGCACTATTTACACAATCGCCGAGTTATTGCATTATAGGGCCAGCAGTTCCAACCCATACCGACCAGACTATGAAATTACCCGATACCGTCCTCCTTATCACCAACACCCTCTGCATCATTCTCTTCTCTCACATTGAATACCTCCTCGTGGGAGACGAGACAGGACTCCTCAAAGCCCTGAACTCGGCAATCGTTCTCCTGTTTGCCACAAGCATTGGTCTTGCCGCCTGCACCGTCACTGAACTAATTCAGGGACCAGGACGATCTAAATCCAAATAGTTATCTCAAAAAACATATCCACCCCCCCTGCCAGGTCGGCAGGGGTTTCGTATTTTTAATATTTAAATATAAGAAGCATCAGTATCTGTCTCAAGCTACCCAGTCATCCTCGGATAGCTGAACCATTTTTATACTAAATTATACAGATCAAATAAACTATGCTGGGTTGGCTTTATTAAATACAAGCAATGAGAGTATGATCATCAAAAATGCCGTGAATGCCATAAGAGGAATAGTGATATAGCCGAAATTCATAACAAAGATTTTTGCACAAGAAACTGAATATCCAACCACCGGACATCCAGCTTCTAGTACGCCTCGTTGAATAAGGTAATGCCAGAAAGCAATAATTGCACCAATTGAAGAGAAAATAATACCGTAATAAGCAGCCGCACGCCTATACATACCTCGTGGTAAAGCAGCTAGACCTAGCAATAATACTTGTGGGTACATGAAGATACGTTGCCACCAACAAAACTTACATGGGTTATATCCGATAATATCAGAATACGCCAAACTACCCATTGTCGCTGCCAATGCAGCGACTGCCCCAATCAATACGCCACGTCTTCCGACCCAAGACATAAACTTATTATTAGTTTTCCGCAACAGCAAAAGAGCGAGTACGACAAGACAGTAGACTTGTCCAATAACTGTAAGTGCTGACAATGTGACATTTAGAGTTGATGTGAAGTTCATATATACATATTACTATCTCTTTTTATGGAGAGCAATAAAAAAAGTGAAGTGATCAATCTCTCAACCTTTCCATATACACCGACACCGTTCTCCGCTTATATGGCTTACCATCCATGACATGCTTATACGATTTCTTCATCTTAAAAATTTTGAAATACGGTCGAAAGAGTTCGATGATTTCATCTTCAGTAAAAACATGCTCGAGTCCATGTGTATGTGGATGAATATATGAATTTTCTTCGGCATTGCCATGTTCATCAAAATATTCTGGGTGTTTGCCGAGCAAATCTTTTGTGATTGCATGTTCTTCGAGCATGCGGCGAGCGTTCGCATCACCGTCCAAAATAAAGGTTTTGAAATAGAGCCAGCCGTATGGCTTGAGCACACGAGCAATTTCTGAAGCCAGTGCTTCACGATCTTTTTTAATCAACTGATGAGAAACCATCATATCCAAGACAACATCAACTGATTGATCCGGCAAATCAAGCGGTTCCTCCGCACCTTGCTTTTTAAATTCAATTTTGAGGCCAGGACTTATTCTATGTCCTTCATTCGCAGCTTCTTGCTTACCAGTATTCAAAAGATTCCTCGCTTGTCCCAAAGCAACTTCTGCCACATCGGTGCCAAGACCATTCATATTAAATTCCAGACACGTTGGAATGAGATTACGCCCATTTCCACAGCCAATATCCACGATCATTCCATGCTTTGGGAAGGCCGGCCATTCGGCATTGCGACCTGCCCATTTAACAAATTCCAAAAGGTCACCCGACGGTTCGGTACTCATCGTCAGGTGCTTTGGGTCTTTATATTCTTTATTCCAGAATTCTTTTGTCATAGATTTTGCGAAATACACGAGCAATCGAGATCTCGCTTTGTTTAATAGATATCGATCCTACACTAGAATCCAGCATTCTCCAAAACCTTCATATTTGCATCAAGATTATTCACACGATTCATAACTTGGTCGCCATAGAAGGTATTGGACCCTGAGCATGATCGTCCTGAGTAATATCGACAGGCTGCATTTCGCTCTGCGGTATATGACTGACTCGCCGCCCCGAGGTCTGCAAGATAAAGGGCTGATGCCATAAACGCATCCTCTGCTTGCCAAGGATTTGCAGTATGGCCAACATTAGCTGTAATACGACCTTGGAATAATTTCCATGTAGAAGGGATAAATTGTGCCGGTCCCATAGCCCCTCCATAGCCAACTGAGAGCGGACACGAAACAACGGTTGTTTGCCAATCGACACCAAGTGCTCCGGTAATTTCGAGGAATGGCGCCACGTCGCGAGACGGCTTCATAACATTCTGAATCGCAACCCCTGTAGATTTTCGCTTTCCCGCACC
>DALYDD010000006.1:10778-59836 GCA_031973395.1 Minisyncoccota bacterium
CACCAGTCGTCTGATCGGTAAGTAGACATTGCCCCACATTGGCACCGAGATTGCTCTCTTGTTGGATAATGGCAAGTACGAATGCGGCACGAACACCAGTTTTTGCGCTAGCTTTTTTTGCCAATATTACCGCATCACCGAATTTGATAGCGGCAGCGTCTCGCAATTTGAACAAAGCGTTTCGGATTTCGGTGGCACGCTTTTGTTTGTTTTGAATGACAGTCTGGTAGTTGAGTTGCTCGTTTTTATTGAGAGCTAATAACTTCTTCTTTTCATCTTCTGCAGTCTTGATTTTTGCTTGCTCCGCTTGGACATTTATTTTCAAATCAATCTCTTGATCGCGTTTTTGGTTTAAGTCTTTTTTTGCTGCCTCATTTTGAGTTCGAGCATTGCGAATATCATCTAGTTGTTGTTTCAGAGAATCTTTTATATTTGCATATGAGTCAACATCCACAAAAAATTCTGAAACGTCTTTGTTCACGAGCAAGGCTTCGACAAGTGAGAAATCATCCAATTCGCGACTTCTTTGCAAGATTTCAGCAATAGCCGCCTGGCCGGATGATATTTGTTCCGTTAGAGTTTTTATGGTTTCGGTTTTGACAGTAATGTCTTTCCCAAGTTTATTAATCTCAAGCTCATGCTTCTGAATTTTGAGCTGTGCCTGCTTGATTTGCGCATTCAATATGGCGATATCGCCCTGTAAAGTTTTGCCTTGATTTTGCTTCGTATCCAAAATTGCCTGCTGCTCCTTGATCTGAGCTTCAATAGAGCTCAATTCTGCTCGGAGAGCAGCCTCCTGTTCAGGGGTAAGATTATTTCTCTGGGCAGATACAGAAAAGCCAGCACCAAAAATAACAACTACCAGAAGCAAGACAACTATAAGGGGGCGAAAAAAACGTGACATGTCTGTAAATTATAACAAAAACCACCCGTAGAGACTAGGTGGTTTTTGTATTGGTTTATGACGCTATCTACAATCCTGTGAAGCCTATTGTATAAAAGCTATTCGGCAGCGGCTTCACCATCGGCTGCGTCTTCCTCTTTCTTGCCCTTCTTTTCAGAAAGCCCGATAGAATCCATGTCAATTGTTGTAGGAGTATCTTCTTCAACTTCTTCTTTTGCGGCAGTAACCAATGCGATTACTTCATCAGGACTCACATTCAAAGTTACACCTGCCGGGAGTTTGATATCTGATGCTTTGATCTGATCTTCGAGATTAACAAGCCCAGAGATATCGACTTCGATACCGTGTGGCAAGTCTTTTGGCAAAGCTTCGATACCGATTTCATGAGCAATAGTCATGAATACGCCACCCAAGTCTTTGACCGCAGGAGAAACACCAACGAATTCCAGAGGAACATCGATAGTGAGTTTTTGATTTTTATCAACTGCATAAAAATCAACATGAATAATAGCGTCCGTGACGGGATTACGAGCGATATCATGGATCAAGACATCCTGACCATCTGCCGCACCTTCAAGTGTGATAATACTAGACTCACCAGCGCTTTTCCAAGCTTTGTTTAGTTCAATCTCAGAGACAGCAAGGTTCATAGCCTCTGTCTTAGGACCATACATAACAGCAGGAATTACCCCAGTTTTTCGGCTTTCGCCAGCCTTTCGGGCTTCAGTTTTTAGTTTCAACATAGTGGGATCATTATATCCGTAACATACGAAAAAGCAATAGTTGCGGCCACGAGAGCCTGCTGAGAACCACTTAACACTCTTTAATATGAGTATGTGTCACTACCTCCGATATCAAGACCATTGGAGACACCCTTGATGATAGATGCAGGGGCCGTGCCTGTACATGTTGGGTTACCTGCTCCTGGAGCACCGTTAGCAGAGGTGTCATAGATTGGGAAATTTAGGTTTTTGCAAGCCCGGTCTAAAAGACTTGAGTTCAGCTTGCCGATTACCACCCCATACTGAACATTTTTTCCAGATGAATGAAATTTCGTGCGCAAAGTTGTCGCTATGACAATACTTTCTCCGTCATACCAAGCGCGATAACAAGTGGCAGAGTTTGAGCCATCACATTTTGGATCTTCGGGTGGAGTACTACCTGCTCTGAAATATGATTGTCCAGTAGAATTACTTGAATTGAATAAATTTTTCAAATTGGTATTCAAAGTCATAGACAAAGGATCAGATACTGCTGAAACATCTTCTGGCAAGATACCGATATACTTTGCAATCTTGAGTGGAGCGGAATCATCGGATCCTCGAGCTACAGACGAAGATTGACCACTTTGATCAAAAGTAAAAGAACCGGCAACTGCTGGAATTGGCTTTTTTTCCAATAAAGCGAGGTTAGCATCAACTTCCAGGCGATGCATATCAGCCATGCGCTGTACATCTGTACTTCGATCACGAGCCTTGTTCAAAGCCACAGAGACAACAGATGAGAGGAAGCCGATAATTGCAATAACCACCAGGAGTTCGATCAATGTAAAGCCAGCCTGCTTCCTTTTATTCTTATTATACATACGATGAATTAATTTTTTGGGAGACATAGAGGTAAAGGGAGATAATTAAATATTTACCGGAGCTTCTTTAAACGAAAGTGCGAATAAGACAATAGCTGCGAGAATCAAGAGAATAATAAAGATAAGCAGAAATTTTTCTGCTTGTTTTTCGGTTTTAACCAACTTGCTTTTAACGAGTACTTTTACAATCCAAGGCAATTCATTGCAGGGCTGAAATTTACTGTATAGAACAGAGACGCGTGGCAATCCAGTATTCAAACCACCGCCCGTACTTTGTCCAAGCTCCGCCTGACTGCCCGATAAATTAATTTCATTTTGATCGAGGTTCATATCTCTATATTATCTTATTTTATTCATAATGCGTAGCTTCTCTTCCACAACCTCAGCGACGGCATCCGCAGCAGTTTTCGTCAGTTTATACGGTGTGATTTCCTCTGGGTTTTTTTCGATGGCAACCTTGAGCGCATTGGTGAAAGCAACACGCAACTCTGTATTGTAATGGACGATACAGACCCCAGCTTCGACAGCGGCTTGTAGTTCATCTAGTCCAATGCCTGATGCACCATGAAGCACAACTCCGGCAGGAGAAGCTTGGGTAATTTCGGCGATGCGTTCGATATTGAGTTTTGGGTTACCGCCTTTGATCATGCCATGGACATTGCCTACAGCTGGCGCAATCAGATCCAAACCTGTCGATGCCACAAAATGAGCAACGTCATCTGGTTGAGTGAGCGAGGCAGGACTCAAGCCTACGCCATCTGGAATTTTATCGAGGACTTTTGAGCTCTGGCCGATATAACCCAATTCCCCTTCTATTAATACATCCGCTCCTTTGTCTTGATTCCATGCCTTTGCATAATCAACACTCTTTTTGGTGAGATGAATATTTTCCTCCATGGTAAGTTTTGCCGCATCAATTATGACGGAGTCGAATCCGGCATGAATGGCTTCGGTGACTCGTTCGAATGAATATGTATGGTCACCATTGAGGAAAATGGGGTGATCTAATTCTTTTGCAGCCGCCGTAACCATGGCGCGTGCCATACCCACACCAATCGCATCTCGCTCCCCTTCTGAAACACCGATGATGACTGGAACGTTTAATTTTTTTGCCGTCTTTGTGATTGCATGCAAAGACTCAAGATTTGAAATATTAAAATGCCCGATGGCTACTTTGTTTTGTCTGGCCCACTGAATCGCTTGGCGCAGGGTCTTAATTTGAGAAATTTGAGAAAAAGAATCTGTCATAGCAAAAGTATATCATGCACTGGCATCTATTTCTCTTTTCTCTGTCGAACAAAAGCCTGTTCGCGAACGCACACGATACATGCGCAGCGAACAGGCTTTTTTAGCACCCCCCACGGAGAAGGTCATCAGTCTTCTGTGCCCTTTGGCATCGGAAAGAGGCTCGGATGGAGCCGTTGGTGCGGTTCCCCTGCGGGTATGCGAACCGGAACAGGGTCAGTGCTGTCACGTCTTGATGCCGGGTTGCCCCTCCCGCCAGAGGTACGGGGATCGGGCGAATCTCCAGCCGAAACACTCGGAGCGGCTGATCGATTTGGATCTGTGTTCATGCAAGGTATGGATAGTTGGGATGCCGGACAGGCTGTCAGAGTATGATCTGGTCCAGATTATTCTTACCTTTTTTATATAAAAGGGTCAACACATTCAAACCATATATAAATTAGCCTATGGTATACTTTTTCACATGAACAACCCAGAAGAAAATTCCAAAAATCTCGACTTCGTCGCTATTGGCGATATGGTCATTGATGCTTTTATCAGATTGAATGAAGAAACTCGTGCGCGAGTCATCAATAACACGGACGGTTCAAAAGAAATTGCCATGCCTTTTGGTGACAAGGTTCCATTTGAATTCAGTGAAGAGATCCCCGCTGTGGGAAATAGTGCCAATGCAGCTGTAGCTGCAGCACGACTCGGCCTGTCGAGCGGACTCGTGGTAAATATCGGTAATGACCATGATGGACAGAAATGCTTGGAAAGTTTGCGCAAAGACAATGTCTCGACTGCGTATGTGAAAATAAACGAGAGCAAGAAAACCAATTATCACTATGTCCTTTGGTATAAAGACGAGCGCACTATTTTAATCAAGCATGAATTATACGAATACACCTTGCCCAATATCGGCAAGCCAAAATGTATTTATTTGAGTTCTATTTCCGAAAACGCTCTTGCCTTTCATGATCCGATGGCGGATTATTTAGAAAAAAATCCAGAAGTGAAATTAATCTTTCAACCAGGAACATATCAGATCAAGTGGGGCACCCATGCAATGAAGCGTATATACGACCGGGCGGATGTATTCTTTTGTAATGTAGAAGAAGCGGAAAGAATCCTCCAGCTTCCAAGCCAAGTAAAATCTCCTAAAATGATTAGAGGGTTACTCGATGGCCTGCATAAGCTCGGACCAAAGCTCCCTGTAATTACCGACGGACCCGATGGTGCATATACATATCATTGTGACGGAACTGGAAATCCAAATTATAACGAAATGATTCATCTTGGGATTTACCCTGATATCGCTCCGCCGTACGAAAGAACTGGTGCTGGTGACGCCTTCGCATCTACTTTTTCTGCTGCGTATTTGCTTGGAAAATCTACCGCCGAGAGTTTGAAATGGGGTTCAATCAATTCGATGAATGTTTGCCAACACGTTGGGGCGCAAAAGGGTTTACTAAGTCGAGAAGAAATTGAAAAATATTTGAAAGAAGCACCCGCTGGATGGGATATAGAGGTTTTGTAATTATTCCTTTCTCCCCAAAACCTTTTTCGCAGCTTCTTTAATGTGAGAAATTCCCAAGCCATAATGCTCAACAAGCTCGTGAGGTGTGCCTGATTGTCCGAATAAATCTCGGACCGCAATAAATTCGATTGGTGCAGGATGCGACATATTGCCTGCCAAACATTCTGCAATCGCACTGCCCATTCCCCCATTTATCTGATGTTCTTCTACGGTTACGATCGCCCCGCAATCTTCGGCAAGTGCCACAACAGATGCAATATCGAGTGGTTTTATGGTATGGACATTTAACACCTTCACTGCATACCCTTCCTCCTCGAGTTCATGTGCGGCGCGGATGGCATTGTAGACAAGAAATCCTGTTGCAATAATTCCAACTTCGGTTTTCTTTTTCTTCTCTAAAACTTCCGGCGAAGGAATAAAATATAATTCTGCTTTTGTAGGATCACAGGGAGTTTCTTCGGTTGTGATGACTGGAGTTTTGTCGCGTTCAAGTCGAATATACGCAGGGGTTTTGATGGAATCAGTGAGTGCGTACTCTGTAATTTTGCGAGCTTCGATTGCATCACAAGGAGAAAATATTGTCATGTTTGGGATCACACGCATGAGAGCCAGGTCTTCAAGTGCTTGATGCGACCCGCCATCAGGGCCCACAGAAATTCCAGCATGTGAACCTGCAATAACGACTTTTTGATTGTTGTAACAGATGGTTGTGCGAATTTGTTCCCAGTTTCGGCCAGGGCTAAACATTGAATAAGAACTAATAACCGGCAACTTCCCCATCGCCGCCATACCCGATGCGACTGAGGCCATATTTTGTTCCGCTACGCCAATCTCTACGAATCGTTTTGGAAATTTTTCTTTAAAAAGATTCATCTTTGTCGATTCGGTAAGGTCTGCACATAAGCCCACAATGCGTTCATCTTTTGTCGCAGCATTTACAAGCCCAGGGCCAAAACCTTCGCGAATAGCTTTTTGCGCGATAGTTGACTCATCATCATTGAAGAGATCGTGATTAAGTTTTAGGTCTGGATTGAGCATTGGTTGTGATTTTTATAAAGTATAAATAAAGAGTGCGAATTGTTTAAAAAGTATGGGCATGGAGTTCTGCCAAAGCGACCTCTGTTTGTTTTGCTTTTTCTGGGGCACCAGAGACATCGACATTGCCCGGCGGATTACCATGCCATTCGAACCTTTTTTCCATATACGAAACACCTTTACCGGGAACGGTATGTGCGATGATCATCGAAGGCTTGTCGAAAATCGCTTGGGCCTGACGGACCGCGCTTGTAATGGCCTGCATATCATGTCCATCGATTTCCTGCACATGCCAGCCGAAACTTTTCCATTTATCATACAGAGGCGCGAGCGGCATGATATCCTCGGTGTATCCGTCGATCTGAATATTATTTCTATCAATAATCGCAATCAAATTGCCGAGCTTTTCTTTTCCGGCCAATAAACCAGCTTCCCATATTTGACCTTCATTGTGTTCACCATCAGAGAGCATGCAATAAATAAATCGTGGTGGGATATGGCCATAATCCATTTTGTCAGAAATTGCCATGCCGACAGCTTGAGATAAACCAGAGCCGAGTGGACCAGAACTTGTTTCAAGCATGGGTAAAAATTCTCGATGCGGATGACCTTGCAAGCGCGAGCCGAATTTACGAAGCGTCTTTAATTCTTCTACGGGAAAATAGCCCGCATGTGCCATGGTGGCATAGAGCACCGGGCAGACATGACCATTGGAAACAACTAATCGATCGCGCTTTATCCATGATGGATTTTTTGGATCATGGTTGAGGAGATGAAAATATAAAGCAGTATAAATATCTGCAAGACCAAGCGGGCCACCGGAATGGCCAGATTTTGCTTCTGCAAGCATTTCAATTATCGAAATGCGAATATCATTTGCTTTTTTGTTAAGGACGAGAATCTGTTCATCAGAGAGGGACATGACTGTATTATATATGAAAAAAACGAGCTGCGGAAATTAATTAACTCAAGCACAACTCTCTCAATTCAGAGCCGTGTACATCTTTTGTAATTTTTGTATATCTTCAAATATGCGAGAATCAGACGGGATTAAAAATTCATCAATTTCAATAGTGATATTATCCGACCCATTGAATACTCGCTGTAGTGCTGCCAACCGACCATTCCCCTCAAAAACAAGATGCTTACTGTGAAAAGGAATCGCTTGAATAGGGCTTACTGAGGGCATAATTTCTTCCATAATCGCATTTGATATATGGCCTCCTCGAGCAATTTTTTCTTTATGATCGATGATTGCTTTGGCGCGCAGATCAACTTTGTCGAGCGCCGTCTCCCTATTAATTGGATGAATCGGGGCAAGAGAATCCAGAGACACAGCCTTGAATGCATGAATTTGTGATTCCCGCTTGATATCGATGACAATTTTTGCCAAAAGAGCATCGCTCATGGAGAGATGTTTGAGTTCTGGTGTTTTGTTCAGAAGCCACTCTTTGAGTCTGTGTAGTTTTCGAAACATCAGAAATATATATTACCCCAATACCTCCTCAAAAAATTCAATTTCTTGCCTCGGAGAATCTGCATCAAAAATATCATGTCCAGAAACCAATTTATCAACACCTGCATCATATAATGGTCGTGCATTTTCTGGAGTGACACCGCCATCAACCGAGATTTCCAATTCTTTGATTTCCCCACCGTCCGCCTTCATTTTTTCATTATGTTCACCCAGTGCTCGCCTCACCTGATGAATGGTGTCAAAAACTGAATGCGCAAAAGGTTTTCCTTGATACCCGACTTCGGCAATACCCATACATTGGATACCAGAAATATCCTTGAGGTGCTTATCAAAAATAAATGAAGTTAGTTTTTCTGAAATAGGGCCCGGTAAAACCGCGAGGCTGATTTCGAGACTATATTCTTTTGCAACTTCGATAGCGACACCGATATCGTTCATATTGTGATCGCGCACATGCAAAATTACTCGATTAATACCCACCTTCGCCCATTCATCCACTGCTTTTGCAGGATTTTCTACCATGAGATCAACGTCGTAATCGAGCTCCTCCCAGAAAGGCAGACCTTTTGTTTGATCCTGCATCTGTCTAAAATGCGTATCCAAATGGTCTTCGATCCGACCCTCACCTGCTTTTATATTGTCATGCAATCCAATGCCATGAGAAGGCTTTTTAAAAGGCCAAGAAAGTGATGGTACAAAAATCCCGTCCATAATATCGATTTGAGCGCGAGGCACGGCGCCATGAATCATCCCCGCCTTGAAATCGAGATCTTGATAATCCTTCGGCATGATTGCCGGAATAATTGTTGATGAAATAAGTTTTTGTTCTGGATCCATAATTTTCTGAATTAAATTATTTTATGTGATTTTGACAAGTGATTTGATAGATAGAGAAATATATGTGCCTAATTTTCTTTTTCAATATCTTCTATTTCCTGAATGCGCCTACTATGACGATCATCCTCGGAAAAAGAAGTTTCGAGCCACAATAATACCATATCAAGAGCCTCTTCTTTATCTAAAAAACGTGCTGCTAGCGATAAGATATTGGCATCATTATGCTCTCGCGAAAGCTTGGTAATCTGCTCTATGAGCTGTCGCGAGCCACCCGTTTGGACACCCCCGTATACGACCGCAGCCCTTACATGCGGAAATTTATTCGCAAGCATTGCTTCACCTTGGCCTGTGCCACCAATAATGATACCGACAATATCTCTGCCTTCGGCATTATGCGGGTCGCCGTGCACCGTGTGACTCGTATGATCTCCACTAATACGCGATTCTTCATACGTTGAAACATCTTGTGCAACTTTGGAGATATAAAAGGGGTAGTCATCCTCGGGAATTAATTCATGTGCCCCGTGATCATGGACATCATAGCCTCTGGTGAGCAATTCCTCAGTGAGAAAGGCCTTGAGATCGAAGCCTGCATGATCTGAAGCAATGGAAATTTTCATAAGGACATTATAGCTCAAACAAGAGCCAAAAACAGGTCTATTTTATTTGTCCGCAACATTAATTAAGTGCTGGGTCTCGGACATCGTCTCCTAAGATTTCCAATGCTGCACTTGCCAAATGCTGGCCAAACTCACTTAATTGAGCCCCAAGTAATTGCACTTCTAGAGTTCTTTGGTTACCAGACTTAATATGAACTCTTATAAAACCTTTTGTATTAGCAAAATATATAAACTCAACTTCAAAGTCAGCACCCCTCAACTCTTCGCTCTCGGCAGGAAATGTTCCGTAGATAAATTCAAGCATGCCAGCATTTATACGATCTTTGTCGATAGGATGCTCAGATCGAAAAACAGCAGGAAATTCTTTGACTGTACCAGATTTGACCTTTACACCCTCCTCCTCTGGTACGAAACCGCTACCGCCCGGTGTTATTTCTCTTGGTGACATTATATTTTTATTTTAGAGTTTTAATATCAAACTAATTTCGCAACCTCAACAACATGTCTCACTAAGCTATGTGTATACCCCCCTTCATTGTCATACCAAGCCAAAACTTTTACCAAATTTCCATCAACCACTCGAGTCATTTTCAGATCTGCAATTGACGCATGCGGATTACCGATAATGTCTCGCGATACCAATTCTTCTTCAGTGGCATCAAAAATACCTTTCCATTTTGCTTCGGTCGCTGCGGCCTTGAGTAGAGAATTTACTTCTTCAACCGTAGTTGGACGTCTTGAGATAAAAGTAATATCAACCAATGAACCTGTAACAATCGGTACGCGCACGGCAATACCATCGAATTTTCCTTGAAGATCAGGGATGACTTTTGCAACCGCAACAGCGGCACCAGTAGACGAAGGCGCCATATTCATCGCAGCCGCACGACCCTCTCGCCAATCTTTTTTATTTGGACCATCAACTAATG
Source organism: Minisyncoccota bacterium (assembly GCA_031973395.1). Taxonomy (GTDB): domain Bacteria; phylum Patescibacteriota; class Minisyncoccia; order Phycocordibacterales; family CAIZLB01; genus DALYDD01. The sequence goes on from DALYDD010000006.1 coordinate 20,930, forward strand.
ACTGGCTTGCAGTATATGCATGTGTCGTGTTGAGAATAGCTTTTTCAATTCCAATTTTTTCATGAAGAACCGAGATCAGTGGGCTTGCGGCATTTGTGGTACAAGACGCATTTGAACTGATTGCACAACTAGGTAATGCATTTTCATTAATTCCCATAAGTACAGTCGCACCAGCGATTGCACCAGCAGGATCATCTTTTATAGGAGCGGAGACGACGACACGCTTTGCACCAGCGGTTACATGCGCATTTGCTTTATCTGTTTGAGTAAAAAATCCTGTTGATTCGAGAACAATATCAATCGCGAGGTCCTTCCACGGAAGCAAAGCGGGATCTTTTTCACTTAAATATTTTACTTCCTGGCCATTGACCATGATGACGTTTTTTTCTTTGTCGGCTTTTACATCCAGATTACTGCGGCCGTATGCGCTATCATATTTCATGAGATATGCGATATTTTCGATATCCGCAAGATCGTTTATAGCCACAACCTCGAGAGTTGGCTCCATAACTGCTAATTTGAGAAAGGCTCGGCCGATTCGTCCTGCGCCATTGATGGCTACGCGTTTTTTGTTCATATCTGTGTGTTTATTGTCTAAAAATAGGTATGCAACGATTATACCACGGCAAAAAGTCCTAGTTTGGTTTATGGCCCACAAAGCAGCCTCCAACTTTAGGCGTCAGTGAAGACTTCGTCATTGAAATGACGTTGATCTTGCCAGCGTTTTTCAGAAATAATATTATGCTGACTTATTGTTTCCATGAACTGCGCAAGCTTTTGCTCCACATTTCCCACTTTTTCATTAACTTAAGCCCAATCGTCTTGGTAATCAGTAATTTCGCCGGTATTGATATCAACAATCATTACTACCGCAGCATCCGTAACTGTAGGCGGTAGATCGTATTTGATATACCACTTCCCTTCTTTGCCTTTTATGGGCACCGCTTCGATAAGCTCAAATTTTTGACCATGTTCCTCCATGTTCGGATATTTTTCCATTACCTTTCTCTCTGCAAAATATAATGCTTTTTGTTGGAGTAAGAAAGTTGCCGATGCATCACCTGCTTCTCTCATCGAATGGGCAATGAGATACTGGACGAAACTTTTTGAAATACCCTCTTTTTCTATTTCATCAGAAATATTGATATGGGCCACTTTTGAAAACTCAATTGAGAAAGAATCTCCAAATTTAGATTTAGCTATGCCATATCCATTTTTTGGCATATCTGCTTCGGCCGGCACTATATTAGAAATTTTGATCTCGATAAATTTGAGAGCAGATCTGGGCAGTGCAGGATAATCGAAAGCGAAACCATTTTTTTCATCGATGTATGTTTCGAGGAAAAACTCTTCGGTCACCGAATCCTTGTCTTCCCTGAATAAGACACCATTCGACTTTTCGACATTATGATTTAAAATGGCAACCCAGCCAGGCACCTTTGTCACTGGATCTACATATTCTACCTGCTTTACAAACGGAGAAGGCTTGTCATTGACCTGCGATGTATCCCTAGTCATGTATTGCTGACCTTTGGGGTCTTTGTGATAAGAAATATATATCGCAGCACCGATACACACGACAACTAAAACAATGATAATAATTTTCATGCTTTATATTATATAGGATTTGAAAGAAGTACGTCCTCAGAGTCCGGCATACCCATGGCTTCCGCCTCGGTTAAATGACCATCGTATTCACTTACACGAACCAGCTTATCGCCACCCTTGAATAGAAGCACCAAGCCATGTTCAGCTTCCCAGTCACAATCGCAACAAACTTGCACATATATTTGCTTATTATTCGCAGGATCAGCATTAGCATGAACACGATCTCTGTATTTAATATAAATCTCTTTTGGATGTATGTGAGACCAGACCTCAGGTGCACTGTCTATTTTCACCATCTCATCGTCGGACATGATTTCCATCGTCTGCTTATAATTTCCATATACCACCTCAGATATTTTTTCTCTATATTTTGTATCCAGTTTAAGGAAAGCCTCAATTGCCTTAGGGATCAACCCTTCAATTTCTGTTTTATTTTTTTGATAAAAATCTTTCCCCCAGTCATCTTCAATCGGAACAACGAACGGAACCGCTTGATTATCAAATAGAGGAATCTCAATGGGCTGACTTTGAGACCACTCTGCTGCATAAGGATGAGTGGTCCAAGGGCCTAGAGATGGCAAAAGTTCTTGCATGTATTTATTTTAGATTAAAGACTTTGAACGTAAACAACTACCGCCTCTTTTGCCGCCGCAGGATTCACCGAACCCTTACTCGCCTTCATAATTTGACCGACGAAGAACATGAGCGCACTTTCTTTGCCTGCCTTATAGTCCGCGACAACAGTTGGGTGAGCGGCCACAAGTTCTGCAATCATTTTATTGAGTGCCTCAGGATCATTTTTCTGAATAAGACCTTCTGCTTCGGCAATCTCTCGAGTAGCTTTATTGAGTACATTTTCTCGGGCAAGTCTCGAAAGCGGCGCGGCTGAGTCTTTTTTATTTTCATCGCTATCAACAACAGTGATATCGTAATATGCGAAGAAAAGCATGGCTAAGAGATCTTTTGCCCCACGAGAAGATAGCTCCCCTGCTTTGATCATCAAAATAATGTCCGCAAAGTTCTGAACCGGGATTTTTATCTCTTCAGAGATCGCGTTTGCTGTACTGTATTTTTTGATCAAACCAGCCATGTCAGAAGTAACGTAGTTTGTCGCCAATTTGATCAATTCTTTTTCTTTCAAAATATCTGCGGTAAGTTCAAAGAAATTTCGGAAACCTGTATTCTGTACAAACATTTCCGCATCCTCTGCCTTCATCTCAAATGTATCAGTAAATCGAGCACGTACATCCCATGGAAGCGCTGGCATGCCAGCCAAGATAGTAGAGTGTTCAAAGTCTGGAACTTCACTTACAAAAAGCTTTGGAATATCAGGGTCTGGAAAATACATATAATCATGTGAATTTTCTTTTGCTCGCTGGCTAAAAGTTTTGCCAGTAGACTCGTCGAAGCCTCGAGTTTCCTGTACCAATTTTTGTTTCGCCAAAGCCTCTTTCCATTCTTGTGCGTCTTCGCGTTTAGCACCCGCGGCCTCAGCCGCTTCAATCGCCTCAATATGTCTTCGTAGCTCGAGCTCGATCGCCCGTTCTACAGATTTAAATGAGTTGAGGTTTTTCACTTCAACTTTTGTGCCAAATGTTTTGAAAGCCTCTTTTTCGACTGGCTTATTTTCTGCCAATGCGCGCTCGATATATTCATGTGCTTTTGGATCTGTGGTAATAGAAATATTTGCTTCAACACGCATTTCTCCTTTTTCCATATTTGCCTCCCCTGCACCAAGATATCGCAAAAGCAACTGTAATTCTCGTGCGAATTCTCCTGCAGTTTTGGCATCCCGAATCACAGGCTCTGTCACAAGCTCCATGAGCGGCACACCGGAACGATTGAAATTCACAAGACTATAATCCCCTTTATCATGACTTGAACTTGCGGTATCTTCCTCGAGATGAATTCGCGTCAATTCAATACCTCGCAATTTTCCGCTAACGATTAATGGATGAGCGAACTGACTGATCTGATATGCCTTTGGAATATCAGGATAAAAATAATTCTTTCGATCCCATTCGGTAAAATTTGCAACCTGGCCGCCGATGGCTGTACCTATGCGGATCATGTGTTTGATCGCCTGCTTATTGAGGACCGGCAAAGTTCCAGGGTGCCCCATACAAATTGCACAGACATTATAGTTTGGGCGTTCTTCGTCTGGATTATTTTTGCAGGCGCAAAACATTTTCGACTGCGTTTTGAGCTCAGCATGAATCTCCATACCGATTACAGGATAATAGAGTCGCCCATTGGACTCGATTGCATATGTAGTTGCGCCATTTGCGCTCGGAGTTGAGTCTGACATGTATAGGAGATAATACCTGAAATGAGAGTGTTTTGGAAGGGTCTGTACTGGCTGCGATTTCTCTAACACTAGAGAATGTTTTTATAAAAAATCCAGTTGTCAAAATACACATTGTAGCTATAATTAAATCACAATGCCTTCGGGCCAATACAAAACCCACAACTAATTTGTGGGTTTTGTGGTATTTAGATCTAGAAAAGCATCCTTTAACACCTCAAGAAATTGCTTTTTATCAAGAATGCCAAAACGATCAGAAAAACGTTTTGTACTCACTGATCTAATATGAGATATTAGTAGCCCCTGGCTTTCACCATCAACAGAAACTATCTTTTTATAAACACCTTCCTGGGTATTACTCGTAAGCGGAATAATCTTCACTAGATCTTTATTATACTTTTTGATAATTAGGACTGGCCTTTCGAATAAGTTGTTTTTACCATCTTCCTCTGAACCAATATTTAAACCTAAACTACACCACCAAATCTCCCGCTCTTTGACGAAAGGAACTTGCGGTTTATTATCTAGCACCGTCTTTAACTTACTCCAAACATCAAATTCTTTCACCCGAAAATACTGCCATACTCGAGATTAAATCTTCATCAAATTTAGATGAATTTTTTGCAGTTGAGATACTACTTCAAAACCTGTGTCAATCTCTCTGCAAAAGCCTTGGTTTGAGCATCGTCGAGGATAGTCATGAAATCTACCTGGCCATTCTTGTATCGATCTTTAAATATTGGCTCTGCTTTTATAAATTTATTCAATGCTTCGAGTTGCCCACTATCGAGTACGTCTGTTTTGGTAAAGAGGACGAGCTCTTCTTTTTGGCCCAAACTTTCATCAAAGCTTTCCAATTCATTTCGGATTGTTTTATATACTTCAAGAACTTTTGAACCATCCGGTGCTTCAAGAAAATGTTCACATGTAATGCAATGCACGAGCAATTTTGTGCGCTTAATATGGCGCAAGAATTTATGACCGAGACCCTTGCCTTCTGATGCACCCTCAATCAAACCAGGAATATCCGCCAAAATATATCCATATAAATCTCCGAGGTTTGGTTCGAGTGTGGTGAATTCATAATTCCCCACTTTTGCTTCTGCGCGTGTTAGGGCATTTAGGAGCGAGCTTTTTCCGGCATTTGGAAGTCCGATGAAACCTGCATCTGCGATGAGTTCCACTTCAATATAAAAATCTGCTTCTTCACCTGGTTTTCCAGGAGTAAATTGTTTTGGTTGTTGATTTGTTGAGCCTTTGAAATGGTCATTGCCAAGGCCGCCATTTCCACCTTTTACAAGTAATTCGGTTTGATCAACTTGATCCAGCCTGATTTCTGCTCCAGTATCCAAGTTTCGCAGAATAGAACCAACGGGGACTTCGATAGTAAGGTCCTCGCCAGCACCACCGGTCATACGATGGTTTCCACCCTGATCGCCATCCTTTGCGGCAAATTCTTTGGTATTTCGATAACGAGCAAGAAGCCAAGAATCCTTGACTGCTTTTGCATATACAGAACCACCACGGCCGCCATCGCCTCCTCCAGGACCACCGAATTCTTTGAATTTCTCATGGATCCAGCGCACGACGCCGTCGCCACCCTTTCCGGCTTTGATATGTATTGTGAGTTCATCTACGAGTGCCATATATTCGAGTGTAGCATGCGAGAGTCACATTGCGAAATTTGGTTTTTGTTTTCACACTTTGCGTTTTTTGTTTTTTATAAAAAAGACCGCCCGCTCCGGTCGAACCGGAGCGGGCTGGCGAGAGACACATGCGGCTATTTGGCGGGTTGGAGGAACCACGCATTTGGCCTCGGGCCCGCAGTGGGAACATTAAAGGTCCCGTGGGGGATGTAATGACGTCGCACGCGAGAGTAGCCAGGCTGTCCTTTTGGAGGCATCTCTTTCTTGGTGGCAGGTGCAGGTGAGTTCATGGGTGTCAGTGGTTTGGTTTTGATTTCGGAGAGACAGCAGTGCCCTCCCTCGTCTGAGGGAATGTGTACTGTCCATTTATTATCCTAAATCCGAAAAGCCATTTCTGCAAATATATGTATGTGCAAAATAAATTCGATACCAAATCGGCAAAAAATCTAGGTTATTTTATCTTCAACTCCTTAAACGCTTTCTGAATCAATTCCATCAATCCTTCTCTGCTTTTTGCCACAATCAAAAATCCAGAATTATGACAAAAGACCGCGTCCGGTACCCCGGTTACTTTTGCCATTTCTTCATCTCGTTTGCCTCGCCATTTTTTTGGAAAAGAAATATAAGAATCGAATGTCTGGCCACCTTTACGAATCACCTTTGCCGCCCAGCCACCTCGCAAATGATGAAAAGCATAGACCAGCGGTTGCACATAGTTCGGTGCTTTAAACTCTGCAAAATCACTTGGTACAAACTTCTCAGAAATAAGGATGCGCTTGTCTTTTGCTGCGTCATACACTTTTTTGGCCTCCTTTGCAATTTTTTCTTTTTGTTTTGCTTTTATAATAAAAACACGTACAACGTCTTTCGCCAGTTCCACCATGCGCATAAATTCAATGTAAAATTCTTTTTCTTTTTGAAGGTTATCTCCAGTTTTTTTATAATTTCCGACCGCCACCCCTTTTACCAAATCGCACACGGTATCAATATATGATTCAAACAAGAACGGATGAACATCGTCGAAATTAGACTTGTACACATATTGCCCATTATCCATAGCATCGATAGCTTGGACAATGTGCCGATCTATCCAATCAGCACCATATTCGCTACCTGCCAATTTCTTGCCGAATTGCTTCCAAATTAAACCAAATGAAGCGTATTTGATGCCATTTTGACGCTCTCCAGCACCGCCCTCTTGATGATGATCGAACCACCCTTTCTTGGGATCATACTTCATCCCTATGTCCAAAACATAATCGACATCTTTAATCTTCCATGGTTCGAGCGAGCGAACCACTTTTATCTTTTTATCCTTATTTTTTGATTTTAAACTAAACCCCTGCAACTCGAGCATGTAGATCAGTGTCGCAACGCCAAAAACATCATCAGGGTGAAAATTTGCAGAATGAGTGATGATGGTTTTCATACGGAATATTTATTTGAAAAAATTAATCATGGCGCCTATGCCCTCTCTCCGCTCGTCACCGCATCGAGTTGTGTCGATCCGTCACCAGCTGGAATTCCAGGCTTCAGGTTTCGAATGAGTACAAATAGAATACTGAGCACGAGCGGTCCAAGCAAAAATCCTTCGGGACCAAAGAATTGAATTCCTCCCAATACTGAGAACAAGATGAGCATTGGATGAATATTAATTCCTCTTTCCATAATCATCGGGCCGATAAAGTTATCAACAGAGCTCACGATAACGAGCGAGTAGACGAGCTGGAAAATCCATTGCCAGCCAGATGAATCAATGACGAAAAGAAATATTGTCGCAGGTACCCACACGATCGCCGTACCAACACCAGGAATCAATGCACAAATCGCAGCCAAGGTTCCCCACAATGTGGCATTGGGAACTCCAGATATGGTAAAACCAATACCGACCAAAATACCCTGTATTAGAGCCACAGAAAGGGAGCCTGCCACAACCGATTTGATCGCAGTTCTAATTCCTCCAAAAATTTTATGGTCGCGTTCCGTACTCCAAGGAGTAAGATCAATTAATTGTTTATATAATTTTGAGCCATCGCGCAAGAGGTAGAATAGTGCAACAAACGATAGTGCGAGCTTAAAGACGAAGTTTACCGTTTCAGAAAAGACACCACTCAATTTTGATACGGTCCACTGAGAAAAAGCAGAGACGTATCCTCGCGCATCAAGTTGAAAATCTGGTATATACACTTGCACTTTTCCCTCAATCCAACCGGTAATTTGATCGGATGTGAGCTCTGTGGTATTTTCTACATTTGCATACAATCCCTGCGCTTCTGAGATAATATTATTGGTGATAAAGAAAAGCGGCACGATAATAACACCCAGGAGCAATAGAATGGTAAGAGCAGAGGCAACGCTCGGCCACTTAACCTTTGTCAAAATGCGTTTATATACCGGAGTCAGGAGTACTGCCATAACAATAGACAGTGCAATGACGTTCAGGAACGGCAAAAATACTAATAATGCTAATGCGAAAATAATAATAAATAAGACCGTCGAAAAAACAAGCTGGTGTTTTTCGGTGCCAGGATGATGAGTCATAATACCCTCATTATATCATTTTTATCGTCGCAGTAGAGTCTGTTCCTATTGTGCTACCGCCGAGGTAATAGTGAATACAGGACTAGAGGCTTCTGTGACAGGCTTGAGTCCTACATAAGGAAATGGTGCTAGACCAGTTATCTTGAGATAATAGCTTCCTTTGATTTGATCCTTTGTCTTACCCTTGCTCTTTTCTACAAATTTATTAATCATCGTATCGGTGATTTGGAAAGTGGCGGTATTTGTATTCTGTCCAATATCATCTGCAACGGTCTTGTCATAATCATCTACCATCGTATTTAACAACTCCACCTTGAATTTTTGTACTGGCAGATTTCCCCATTCCCAACTCGCTACCATACTCGGATTCGTATTTGCATATACGAAACCTGTTGTCGGTGCAAGGACTCTGAAATACGGATCTGTACTTCGTTTGATATTTACAGAACCAGCGGAAGTTTGTGTAGCCAATATTCTCGCCGGAACAAAATCTGCAGCACATAGTCCAAGACATGGATGTTTGTCATATATCGTGACTGTGATTCTATATGCTCCTGGCAGGAGATCTGAGACGGTGTCGCCCGAAGTTACATGTTCTGGAATCTGGAAATCAATATTACCCGATGCTGGCACAGACGTTGTGACGTATAAAGTTCCAACACCATTTAATGACAAAAGTGCAACTGCACCCGCTGGGACATTAGTCGTCGCTATCTTAACCCTTTGACTCGATTTGATTTTCCAATTTTCTCCACCAACAGGAGAAATTAATGACAAGGTCGTCACTGTAGCCGAAGGAGTTATGACTGTTGATTCCCGCCCAAATACAAATCTGTCTCCATTATTTCTTGTCATTACAATGCGATCATCTGCGACATCTCTAGAAACAGTTGCACCGGTGGATATCATTGCAAAAAAACTTGCTTCGGCTGCATTCAATGTTGTATCAGCACATGCAAGCTGTGTTACCGCACCAGATGCAGTACCAGTGATCATATTGCCCGACCGAGTATATGTCCAAGTTGCAGAATTACAGAATGCCGCTGTGAGATTGCCATTTCCATTCGCGCTACTAAAGGTAATTCGAGGGTTTTGAGCGGATACTGTGGTATTGCTGCCATTAAACGAAACTAGGCGGTACGGAGTGGTGAGTAATTGAACCGTATCGATCATTGGAGGCTGCCGAGTTCCATTGCCCGATATCAAAAAGCGATTACTAAAGACTTGCCTACACTTTGGACTTGTACTCACGGTGCAAGAAGGTGTGACTTTGACTTGATAATCTGTGCCTCTGGGCAATGTTGCAGAAAGTAGGAAAGTTGCTCGATAAGGACCGGTGTTAGAAGTAAATGTTTCAGAGCCCAAATACTGAACCACACGATCAACTTGAAGCAGATCGAATCGATACGATATACCGAGTGATGGATTTGACGCTGGCGCAATTGCCGGATCTCTAACTTCGATGACAAGATTGCCACCTGCTATAAAATTATCTGCCCGAGTGCCCGCCGGCCGAACAATAGAGATGGCTTTTTCAGCCGCTCCACTTGTTGTATTTATTGTATTTTGACTCTGGCCAGAATTAGTAGCAGAAATATTTACTCGTTCACAAGTTATCTGACGAATTTTTTCACGAGATGCTGGGCCGACTATACCGACAGGGTTTGAGGTTGGTATACCATAAGTAGACTGGAAGAGGGCGGCAGCATCTCTCGTAGATGCACCAAAATAACCGGTTGGTGCAGATGATAGATACCCTTGCTTGTACAAGAAATCTTGAAGCATGGATACCGACCCCCTTGTCTTACTATCTCTATCTCCATATTTAGTATTCCTTGGAATATTCAAGCATTGGCCACTATAAGTCATTTTGATACTCGAAGCTTGTGGAAGCGGACGCACGAAATCATCTGTGGTAACTGCCGGGGTAGTAACAACCGGAGTAACAGGTGGAGTCGTAGACAAAGGAGTCTTGCTGACGCTAAACGAATCTAGTGTTGCGCCATTGTTCCTCGCATCAACAAATTTCACCCTCATATCAGTGGCATTCAACGTCACTTCTGCAACGCCGAAATGCGGGTTTGTACTGCCGTATCTTGTGGCAAAATATCCAGCCTCTTTATCATTATTATTTTGAGCAGCTATTGGTCGACCCCCTGTTCCCACAGTCACAAATATTGTCCCGAGCGTCGTGTCGTAATTCGAAAGATCGGCGCTACCTATACAATTCGTGCCAAGGAGCCCATTCGCAACGACACAATTTGCTGGTCTGGTATCAGGGGTCATGCCGCGTAGTGGAAAAGTTCTTTCATAGCTATGCACGTGACCGTCGAGCACAAGATCTACTTTTTCAGCGATGAGCATATTTGCAAAATCTGCACCAATTTCACAATCTTTTTCTCCAGTAGTGATGCAAACTTTGTGCATTCCGACAATTACCCATGGAATATTTTTTTGCTTAGCATCTCTGATGAGATTTTGAACATAGAGATAATCAGTTCCATTCTTTGCATAATTATAGGTGTATGCCCTCCCTGCCTTTTTCATAGTCAAACCTGGAGCAGTCGCGATAAAGCGAGCAACAGGATTCGCTTTCGGATAATCAAAATAATATTGTTCTGGATATATACCGTTCAGAACTGTCTGCGCATTAGAAAGGCTAAAAGGCAGACAATCTACAGCGGCAAATTTATTGAAATCACCTTCATGTCCATCACTCTCATGATTTCCCGTTAGAAGGATAAAAGGTACCTGGCCGACACCTGCTTTGACCATTGAACACCAAGTCGCCTCGTTTACTTGTGCATAACTTAGATCACCAAGTGCCCAATTAAATTGAGGATTGAGAATCTTGATACGATTCCACACAGCTTGAGCATCAGCATTTGCCCCGTAATCACCAGCAGCGGTAAACGTAAAACTGCCCGCCGTCGTAGCTTGCGCGGCAACTATTTGCGGAGAAAGAGATGAGTGTAGTAAAGCAAACCCAAATACAAAAACGGCCATCGAGCAAATAAACTTAAGTTTCATGGTTTAGTGATGAATTATTAATATCCCTGTTTGCTCAATTGTACAACACGCGACGTTTACGAGCGAATTACTTTTTGTTGATCTCAATCTCCCACCCCAATTTGACCAGATCTTCCTTACGCACTTTCTCAGCCTTTGCGACACTTACCGCTTTCGTTAAATGATATCGATCATGTCGCCTCTGAGAGATGATCTCATCAGGTGCCTCCACTGTATAAAGCCAACCTTCCTCATTGATGGCAGGTGTAATAACTTTTCCCTTTACGAATTTTCCATCCTTGGTTTCATAATTGACTATGGCATGAGCGCGCACAGGTAAAAGCGCAAACATCATCGGGCCAAATGGTTCATCTGCCACAAATAATCCTTCCATCTGCAGACGCTGGTCAAAGCGCGGTTCGAGGATTTCTATATTTGGAGTTGGTGAGCCGTGATAGAAGGTTTTCATTTTACTTTTTTTCTTTTCTTGATGCTTTCGTAATTTGCGGAGCTTCTATACCCACCCAAACATCATCCTTTTTACACCAATATATAACTCTGGTGTATTTTTTCTTGCGCTTAGTGTCGAGGCTTGTGCCCCGCTTCTTTACAAGCATTTTATTTTGGCATCTAGGGCAGTTCATGATTGAATTTATTTGTTATTTTGTTTGTGGATCAACCGAAACATACTGATACGATAATTGATTATATTCTCCAGTATCATATTCGCCAATTCCCTCTTCATGCCAAAGCAAGAACTTGTCTATTCCGGCATCTAATGCCATTCGGCTGCATGCCGTACAGTATGGCTTACCAGATTTCTTTATTGTTCCTTGTTCATTAACACGGATGAAATATAATTTCGAACCTGACAATTTATCTGGATTTCGCTTTAAAGCATCCATAATTGCTCGCCACTCTGCATGCATGCAGCACGTTCGATCCCGCTTCGGTTTGCCAGGACCACATTCTTTGCCACACATACGATGCTTGTCATCATCAAGTGGAGGAGCATTGTATCCTTCACCAAGGATTTTGCCGTTCTGTACAATCACCGTGCCGCATTTTGCTTCAAGACATAATGCCTTTCGAGCCATTTCGGCTGCCTTATTCATCCATTGGATCGCTTCTTGTTCTTGTGGTTCTTTTAAATATTCCATATTTTATTTAACCCATGCACCGTTTTTGTATCCTATGTACTCGTTTTTTTCTAAAAAACTCGCCAAAAGATTGACCGCCACAGGTTGATATTCATACCAAAAAGGAATATATGTGAGACCGTCTCCTTGATCAGGATCTGTGCACGGCGCCCAATTATCATCTTTAAAAACATGGATGAAATCGAAACCATCAACAATCCATTGTGCAATAATCTTCTGGGCTCGAAATGTATGTATATCAAAAGTGTTTTTATCGTCCATGACACTTTTTATATTTTTTACCGCTTCCGCATGGACAAAGGTCATTTCTCCCCACTTTTTCCTGGCCACTAACAACTGGTGCAACTCGCACTTCACCCTTTTCGAAATTAATATTTTGTGAAGAAGTAGAGCTTGAAACCGAACCTGCAATCGCCGCCTTCATAGCGTCTGCTCCGGCAGTTAGATCCGGGCCTTGCAGAACCAATTTACCCTGTCCTGCTACTGATTGATCCGCAGTCATCTGATTTCCAATTTCCAGGTTTAGAGATGCGAGTGTTTGAATTGTTTGGAATTTAATAGCAGAATCCATTTCCTTAAATAGTCGATGGCCCTCGCGCTTGTATTCCACTAGAGGATCGCGTTGACCGTATGCGCGCAAGTTCACACTTCCGCGCAAATGATCCATGGTTTCCAGATGTTCAATCCAGAAAAGATCGATGGCTTGGATCATGACTGAGCGCAAGATACTGAGAAAAGCTTTTGTATCACCGCTCGCCGTATCCATCTCGGCGCGTTTTGCCTTTAGTTTTTCGGCTAGACCAGCATCGGTTGCTGCTTCTGTGGCACTGGCCTCAGCACCTGTCGCATCAGCATTTTCCATTGGATTTTGGACGGAGATAGTTGAAGCAAATTGCTCAAGCTCAGTATAAAAATGTTCGAGATCCTCTGGCTTTCCGATCAAAACCTTTCGGCGATCAGAATACACACGAAGCCGCTGTTGATTCAATACATTATCAAATTCAAAAACATGCTTTCGCGAGTCGAAATACCAGCCTTCGATTTTGGTTTGAGCGGTTTCAAGACTACGAGAAACCATTTTTGTCTCGATCGGCATATCATCAGGGATCTTCAACCGATCCATCATATTTTTTACAAAGTTATTTCCAGAGAAGTTTCGCATCAAAAAGTCCTCGAGCGATACATAGAATTGAGTCTCACCAGGATCCCCCTGTCGGCCCGAACGACCTCTAAGCTGATTATCGATTCGACGAGCTTCATGCCGTTCAGTTCCGAGTACAAATAAACCGCCGAGCGATTTGATTTCTTCATACGCTTCCTGTGATCCAGGCGCCCCGCCCAATTTAATATCAACACCTCGACCAGCCATATTTGTAGCGATAGTAACAGCGCCCTTTTTGCCCGCTTGCGCGATAACCTCACCTTCTTTTTCTGCGAATTCTGGCTTGGCATTCAATAGTTGATGCGGAACACCGGCTTGGCGAAGTAATGCACCTAACTCCTGACTTTTTTCAATAGAAACAGTACCAACCAAAACAGGCTGACCTTTTTCATGTAATTCTTTGATTCGTTTTGTAGCGGCCTGGAATTTACCAGCTTCTGTTTTGAAAATGAGATCAGCCTTATCCAGTCGTGCCACAGGTCGATGAGTTGGCACCACAACAACATCAACATCATATACCTTTGTAAATTCCTCAGAACTTGTTTTACCCGTTCCGGTCATACCCGACAATTTCGGATAGAGCTTGAAATAGTTTTGGAAAGTGATCGATGCTTGTGTGCGCGATTCCTGCTGAATTTTGACTCCTTCTTTTGCCTCAATTGCCTGATGCAAACCTTCCGACCAGCGATGCCCTGCCTTGATACGGCCAGTTGCAGGATCGACAATCAGAATTTCATTATCCTTTACGATATAGTCGATATCCTTCTTATATATAGCTTTAGCACGAGTAGCATTTTCCAAATGATGCACAAACTTGATACCTCCCTCTGAATAAATATTAGAAATCCCCAGGACCTGCTCAGCAAAATCAATACCTGCATCAGTCACCGCAATACTTCGATATTTTTCATCGGCAGTATAGTGCACCCCTTCTTCCATATTTCGAACTATATCTGCAAAAGTGACATAGAGGCCTTCTGAGTCCGCAGAGGCAGCGGAGATAATAAGAGGAGTTCGGGCTTCATCAATCAAAATAGAGTCAACTTCATCAACAATGACGAAATTAAATTCCCGTTGTCGCAATCGCTCTGGACTTCGCTCGAGGTTATCACGTAGATAATCAAAACCGAATTCACTATTCGTTCCATAGGTAATGTCGGCATTATATGCATCTGGTCGATTAACGGGCCGCAAATATTCATATTGAACTTTGAAGGCCCCCGTCTCATCTTCTTTTTGATCAACTTTGGCAACCTCTACAGGATTTACGTGAGAAGGGTCATATATGAAGGAAGCGTCACCGTTCACAACACCTACACTTATACCCAATGCATGGTAAATCTGACCCATCCAAACAGCATCTCGACGAGAAAGATAGTCATTGACCGTAATAATATGTACACCCTTTCCGGCCAATGCATTCAGATATGCAGCAAGTGTCGCCATCAAAGTCTTTCCTTCTCCCGTCTTCATTTCCGCAATGGCCCCACTATGGATGACCATTCCTCCAATCAATTGAACATCATAATGTCGCTGACCGAGAGTTCGTAAAGAAGCCTCACGTACGAGAGCAAAAGCTTCTGGTAAAAGAGTATCAAGCTGTTTTGTATCAGTACACGCGCGGGCTTTATCGCGCAAAGCCTGACTTCGAGCCTTGAGGCCGGCATCATCTAAGGCCTGAATCTCTGGTTCGAGACTATTTATAGCTGCCACATTTGGGCGAAAGCTTTTGACCACACGATCAGAGTGGGATGGGAAGATAGATCCTAATAGAGACATAGGGCGCTATTTTAGCATTTTTGAGGAAAAGTGGAAGCAAGGGCAAAACACCTGTATTGGAATTTAAAACTTTATAGAATTTTCAGATACGAGGCGAAAGGGATATTTTCTCGATCAACGTACGCCCAGTACGTCTCACTCTAAAATATCCCTTTCAACGAAGTAGCTGGAAATTGTATAAAGTTTTTCTAAAAACAAAAACCACCCGTGGTGGGATGGTTTTTATCTGAGAAGTTTTAAATTTCTCAAAGAAGATTACGCTCGCTTTTTCTTCGCAGCAGTTTTCTTCTTTCCTTTCTTTGCTTTAGCTTTCTTAGCTACAGCTTTCTTTTTCTTAGCCATGTGAGTTTAAATGAAAGAGCTCTTATATTTATAAATTTACATATGCCGACGATGCATCTGTAAATGTAAGTTAATTATCATGCACTTATGACATCATGACAATATTTTTTTGCATTTAAGTGTGGATAACTTTGTAAGTGTAATTTTTTTATTTTCTGATGATCCTTAACTTGTTAAGTACCGTTGCTTTCTGACACGAGAGTCTGCGCTCACGCTTGGTGTACTGCCAAAACCTGGTGCAAAATTGATTGCATAAAAAAACCCGCGATGTGACGCGGGTTTTTTTAATTTTCTTAGTTATTTCTTATTTTATTTTTGCTTCAGTTTTGATTTGGGCGATTGCTTGATCGATATTTTGCGCGTATTGAGGTGCCAATACTTTCACCTTTTCCAATTCTTTGATAGCAAGCAATGGTTTCTTTAGCTTTGCATAGAGGCTCGCTAGAGAAGATCGCAAGTCGAGGACCGTCGGGTTTGCTTGTATGGCTTTTTCGAGGAGGGCAATGGCACGAGCACCTTGGTTTGCATCAACATATGCGGCGACAACATTCCAATTCGATAGATATTCAACCATATTATCTGCAGATAATTTTTCTGCTTCATCGAATTTTCCTGTTTGAGCAAGTGCCGAGATATACAATTTATTTGCCTCGGCGTTTGTCGGATCAAGATCATGAGACTTCTTTGCGAGCTGCAAATACGCATCTGTGTTTTTGAGCTGTGCTTGCGTCATGGCATAGAAATTGATAAAAGATAATTTATTTGGAGAAAGCGCAACCATCATTTCTGAGATTCTTGCAGCGTTTTGTATGTCTCCGATACGTGCTAAGTAAACAGCGTAGAAGAAATACGGACGCGGGTCTGTCGGAGTCCGCTTCAAAGCTTGGTCGTATTGATCGACAACATATTGGTGCGCTTTGATTTTGAAATCAGTTGGCTCTGCAGAAGAAAAGATTTCTGATCCCCTATCCGCCAATTGCTCACGCTGCTCTGAATTAGTCATGGTGCCATATGCAATGGATTGTTGAAGTTTGATGAATCGTTCTTTGGCTGCTATTGCAACAGGTTGTCCTGTCTTAGCATCTTTGACCTGAGTGCGGAGTGATCCGATAACATCGAGATTGGCGAGAACTGGTTTGATATTGCCAACATACAATATATAGAAGAAGCCGATGATTGCGACCAATGAGACCACGCTTAGAGTCATAGGAGAAAATTCTACATAACCGGTTTTTGGTTCTTCTAACTCCGGCATCTTTTTGCGAAGCGAATATTGGTGGAGGAAGGCCAGGACAGAGAAGAATAAGACATAGCTAGTCAGGTTATCGAAGACGAAGAGGTTATGTCCGAGGTAAGCGACAAAGCCGCCAGTAATAATAGCCCTCTCAGACATACTCATGCTGCCAGTCGTATCACCCGCTTGTTTTGCCTCCTGTTCCTCTCTCCTTTTCCAAATGACATATAAGCTGCCGCCAAATAATGAGAGATAAGAAATGAGTCCGAGGAATCCGGCCTGTGTGAGCCAGTCCATAAATACATTGTGACTACGATCGAACCATTGCTCTTGATTACTGATAACCGGATCATAATGTTTTGCGAAAACAAGATGGAAATTGTCCAAGCCCCAACCGAGTACAGGCTTATCTTTTACTCCATCCCAAGCAATGCTCCATAACTGACTTCGTGCTTTTCCTTGAGTGTCTAAAACACCTTTCACATCAAATGTGACGAGCTCTGAAAAACGAGAAAGCATGTCTGAGTTTTTTACAAAAGAAGTATTTCGTCCAAGTCCTAAAGCCAATACGAATACAATAGACAAACCAATCAAGCTAATTCCAATAATTCGGAGAGCCTTATGTTTTCGATCAAAGATTGCAATGAGAAGGGCTGCAACGAATACACCACCAACCAAGCCAACAAATGAACCTCGAGTACCGGTATTGAAGAGCACAACGAGGTTAAAGACAGCAATGATCGAATAAACTGTCACGCTCACCCAGGCACCTTCGGTAGGTTTCGATACTCGGCGATTCAATCTTCTTATAATAAAGAATAGGGCGATAAAGAAACTGGCCAAAGCATACATTCCTAAATAACTAGAGTTTCCTAAATTTCCGAAAATTCGATATCCAATACTGTCAGGATTTCCATAAAAATCTGTAAAAGCATCTACCCCCACAATGACACTCATCGCAAGTGAGGCTCTGAAAAACCATTTCCACCAGCCTTCATGATATTTCATGACAGATCCCGCAATCAAGAAATATGCAAAAAGATGCAAGAACAATATGTACCCCTCCATTCGTTCATAGTTACTCCAGAAACTGCGGAGCGGATCTGCTGAAACAATAGTCGCCAAACCGAGGATACCTGTGAAAATCGTGGCCATCCACATGACAGGACTCCATCTAGGACGCACGCTCTTATCGAAGATTATGTGGAATACATATAATAGAGCCATGACCTCCACGAGGATGCGGAAATAGAAGGCCTTACCTGTTATGAACGGGAAGAAAAACGAATCGAACATAACAAATGGCGTGATAACAGCCAAGATAGTAATAAAAGGAATGGCTTGTCCCAAGAACTGGGAGATACTTTTTGATGTTTCTTTCATGGGTTGAAGTATATCGCTCTATATCGCTTTTTGCCAGACATACATATATAATGTACGCACTTATCTAGTATTTAAAGATTTTTCTAATAAATATATGCAAAAAACAGCCCTTGTGTGCGGAGCCGGAGGATTTATCGGTAGCCACCTCGTCAAAAGACTTAAAAATGAAGGATACTGGGTACGAGGCGTAGATCTCAAAAACCCAGATTTCGGCGCATCAGTTGCAGATGAATTTGTCATTGGCGACTTGCGAGATCAAAATGTTTGCAAAACAGTTCTCGATCGACCTTTTGATGAAGTTTACCAATTGGCCGCTGACATGGGTGGAGCGGGATATATTTTCACTGGTGCACATGATGCTGATGTAATGCACAACTCCGCAACTATCAATTTGAATATCGCGCATTATGGTCAGCAAGCTGGGATCAAAAAGATTTTCTATTCTTCTTCTGCATGCATGTACCCTGCATACAATCAAGAAGATCCTGAGAATCCAAACTGCAAAGAAGAAAGTGCCTACCCTGCCGCACCTGATAGTGAATATGGTTGGGAAAAACTTTTCAGCGAAAGAATGTATCTCGCATTTAACAGAAATTATGGTTTGAATGTACGCATCGCCCGATTCCACAATATTTTTGGTCCGGAAGGAACATGGACAGGAGGAAAGGAAAAAGCTCCTGCAGCCCTTTGCCGAAAAGTAGCCGAAGCTGCAGAAGGCGGTGAAATCGAAATTTGGGGAGATGGCAAGCAAACTCGCTCGTTCTTATATATAGATGAATGCCTCGAGGGCGTATTGCGCCTCATGAGACAAGATGAATTCCTGGGCCCGGTAAATATTGGCTCTGATGAAATGGTTTCTATCAACCAGCTCGCGGAGATGGCCATGGAAATAGCTGGCAAACCTCTTTCTATTAAACATATCGATGGCCCACTTGGAGTTCGTGGCAGAAATTCAGACAATACATTGATCAAAGAAAAACTAGGCTGGGCTCCATCACAACCACTCAAAGAAGGTTTGGCAAAGACATTTGCTTGGATCAAAGAGCAGGTAGAGAAAAGTAAATAAGAGCAAATAGGGGGAAAATAAAAAAAAGAAATACCTTGAATATCCCTGCTGCAAAAATAAAATCTCGCATCTCGCAAGCCTGGAACCATAAAGGTCTGCGCAAATATTCAGAAAATACATTCTGGTCTATTGCCGCACGCTCATTCAATCAAATCATCGCCTTCTTTGTCACGGCGTATGTTATTCGATATCTTGGTCCCGAAAATTACGGACAACTCAGTTATGCAGTGAGCTTTATTGGTATTTTTTCTTTTATTGCATACTTGGGTCTAGACTCAATCCTTTATCGCAACCTAATCGAGCGGCCCGACAAGCACGATGTATACCTCGGTACTGCTTTGCGCATTAGATTGTGGGCAGCGATTGGAGCGAGCGTCGTCGCGATTCTCACTGCCTTTTTGATGGTTGAAGAAAGAGGTATTTCTTTCATACTCATCTGCATTCTATCGGTTACATATATCGCACAATCCTGGAACGTCATTGCTACCGAATTTCAATCACATGTAAAACACAAAATCCCGTCGATTATCTCTATCTTTGTGGCCACATTCTTGAGTATTGGCAAATTAGCAATCATTTATTTTGACAAGGGAATTATTTATTTTGCAGTATTGCTCGCAATCGAACCAATGCTCTACAGCATTGCCTATGTATACATAAGAGAAAAAATGTACTCATCAATAAATGAGTGGCGCTTCGAATGGGGTGTAGCCAAGAGCATGCTTCGCGACGCTTGGCCACTTATCCTTACCACTTCATTTGTTCTTATATATAGTCGCATTGATCAGGTCATCCTCAAACATTTAATCGACACAAGAGCAGTGGGCATATATGACTCCGCGATCAAAATTGCTGAAGCCTGGTATACGATTCCAGCCATCATTGTGAGCACATTATTCCCATCACTTATCAATGCTCGAAAAACTGAATTTTCTCGATACAAAAATAGATTGCTCTGGATCTCTTTATTCCTAATGGGCCTCTCTGCATTCGTTGCAATAATAATTATGATTGCGGCCCCATGGATCATGCGCATCTTGTACGGATCTGAGTACATAAGCGGAGTGTCTGTGCTACGTATCTATAGTTGGTCAGGGGTCTGGATCGCACTTAGTTATGTCGCACACCACTATCTTGTGGCGGAAAATAAAATCAAAATCCTTTTCCTGACTTCTTTTGCAGCCATGGTTTGTAATGTTGTCTTGAATATTTACCTTATCCCCAAGCTTGGTATGGATGGTGCAGCATGGGCGACTTTCATTTCTTATATCATTCTCGCCCTTCCTATCCTTCATCTTATTAAGAAAAAAGGATTCAATGAAAACGATCGTCCGACAGGGGTCTTGGACGACGAGTTTCCAATGAGTTAATCCGCATAATGAGAAGCCAGTGTATATCCAACGTATACGTGGCAAAAATAAAATAATAGATTATATTAATAAGTAATGAAGCACACTTTATTCCAAAAGCTAGTACAAAAAGCCAGAGACACCCTGCCACTATCATGGCGACTAAAGATTGCTCCGATCTTCAATCGGCTTTTTTACTTTTTTAATATCACCATCAAGATACATCGCAAAAAGCCAAAGGTATTATCCATCGACGAGACCATTGACCGCATCATCAAAGAAAAGCTTTCCGTTATTCGTTTTGGGGATGGAGAAATTTCACTGATGGGCGGCACCACGATCGGCTATCAGACATACACCGAGGAACTCGCCCAGAGACTGAAAGAAATATTTCGGACAGACAATCCAGGGCTTCTGATTTGCATTCCAGGTATTTGGGACAAAATGGATTTATTTACACCGACTCTTCATACTTTTTATCTTCACCATATCCAAAGAGACTGGTATATCTGGAAAGAATTACTGTCATACACCCAAGTCTATGGTGATACCAATATGACTCGGCACTATTTAGGATATAAAGACCATAGCCACACAGGTGAAACATTCAAAAGGTTATTTTCGATTTGGGAAGGCCAGGAAGTGGTTATTATTGAAGGGGAAAAAAGCCGACTTGGTGTTGGAAATGATTTATTCGCAAAAACAAAATCTGTGCAGCGATTACTCTGTCCAGCCGAAGATGCTTACTCTAAACATGAATTGATAAAAGCGACCGCGATCGAAAAAATCGCAAAAGACAAAATGATCCTCCTTTCCCTTGGACCAGCAGCCAAAGTACTCGCCTATGATCTATTCAAAGCCGGATATCGTGTCCTCGATGTTGGCCATATCGATATGGAATATGAGATGTTTTTACGAAAAGAGACAAAACTGACGAAAGTAAAATATAAATACTTCAATGAAATAAATGAGCGGAATCCAGAGGATTGTGATGACCCAGTTTACAAAAGCCAAATTTTAGCGACAATATCTGATACAATCTCAAATACAAAAACATAATGAAAAATGCCCTCAAACAACGCTGGTTTTATTTAAAGAATTTCAACAAAGGTCTGAGCATTGTTTTTTTGATGCCCGGAGCATTGCGTGAGTATTTCCGAAAAAACAATTTCTTCAAAAGCGTTACAAGAACGTGCAAAGAGATAACTCTCCATGAACATGCCGATGGACAAATTTCGCTTCATGCAGGAACTTTTGATTTTGATTTTCCAAAAAAATGCTTCTATGAAGGCGACTTTTTCGATATCGTCTACCCCGCTCTCGGTATTCGAGATCAAATTGTAGATACTTTTATTTATGAAAATCCATTCTATGGATCTGAGGGCTGCTACGAGGACTTTGGTGCAACTTTGAAGAGCGGTGATTTTGCCATTGACGCAGGGGCAAACGCAGGAATGTTTTCGGTTGTAGCAAGTCGCAAGGTTGGTCCAAATGGCAAAGTTTTTGCATTTGAACCTTTGAAAGAAATCAGCTCTTATTTGCAGAAAAATATAGAGAAAAATCATTGCGAAAACATCGTGGTTGCCCCAGAGATATTAGGTGACTCGAATAAAGACGTCGAATTCTTTTATAATCTAAATCATAATTTCAACGGCGCCTCGACCAAGATGCATCACGAGGGTGACACGGTGGTGAAATTGAAACAGATGACACTCGATAGTTATGTCAAAGAGCACAATCTCGCGAAAGTAGATTTTATCAAAGCCGATATCGAAGGCGCAGAACGCGATTTAGTAAAAGGCGCAGAACAGACTATCAAACAGTTCAAGCCCAAAATTGCTTTGCGCACCTATCACCTACCCGATGACCCGGAAGTTCTCGAAAAACTGCTTCGAGATTTCGTGCCAGAATACAATATCAAGCATAATAAAAAGACGATTTACGCTTGGATATAGGCAATCCTTCTGCTACAATGCACCCTAACAACTTATTGATAACTAAAGGATAATGAAATATCTCGTATTAGGCTCAGAGGGGCAAATTGGTTCGGCTCTCTCGGAATATCTCAAAAACAAAGGTCATGAAGTGCTCGGTTTCGACATTGTAAATGGTCCGCATGAGGATATTCGTATCCACAATAATCCCCTTTTGGAAGAAAGAATCCAGGCTGCGGACTATGTCTATTTCCTCGCTTTCGATGTGGGCGGCGCGCGCTATTTGAATAAATATCAGCATACGCATGATTTCGTGCACAATAATACGAAAATCGTTCACAATGTTTTTGATCTTTTGAAAAAACATAATAAGAAATTCATCTTCGCGTCGAGTCAAATGTCGAGCATGGCCTTCTCTCATTATGGTGTCCTCAAGCGACTTGGTGAAATCTATACAAAACTTTTGAATGGTTTGGTGGTGAAGTTCTGGAATGTATATGGTTTGGAAAAAGATCCTGAGAAAGCTCATGTCATCACCGACTTGATCAAGAAAGCTAAAAATGAAAAGAAAATTCCGCTCATGACCAGCGGCCAGGAATCACGACAATTTTTACATGTAGACGATTGTTCTGAATGTCTATATCTCCTTTCTCAGAAGCATGATGAAATTCCACAGGATCAGGAATTGCATATCACGACATTTGAATGGACGCCCGTTATCGAGATCGCAAATATTATTTCAAGAAATATGGGCAATGTGCCAGTTATTCCAAATGAGACAAGCGTAGATGAAGTTCAGCGTGGTACAAAAAACGAACCAGATCCATTTGTTTTAACTTTCTGGAAACCGACAAAGTCACTTGAGAGTGGTATCAAAGAGATCATTGAGCAGATGGAAGAAAGTGGAATGCTGCAAGGTGAATAAGGTCTAGAATTTTTCCTCAGGTCTAAATTTAAAAAGAAAGAACCCCACGAATGGGACCGCGAGATTCGCAGGGTTCCTTCATGGGGTTTTGATTTGTTAGCTGGCAGATTACTCCGCGGCTTTCTCGATGACCTCGACAGGCTCAACCTCGTCGTCGGTTGCGGCCAAGCGAAATCCGATAAGGAGGAGCACGGTCTTGACGGGCTCCGGCCAGCTCTGGTCAATTTCGGTGAACCAGCCGAACCGGGCATTTTCAGCACGCGGGCTGACCTGAACGCTTTTATTAACCATGATTTCATGGAAATTCCAGTAAGACACCCAAGGTTCAGGGCGGCCACCGGTCTTGCTAGCCGGATTCAGAACGGGTAAGACGCCCCTTTCCTTCACCGCAACACCGGCGGCTTCGATATCGAAATCGAGTTCGTGGTGGACGTTGCGACGCAGGGCATTCCAGACGATTTCACCCCAGAAGACACGTCCGCCGGGAACGAACCAGGTGTTCTGGAAAGGTTCTTCGGTGCGCCAGCCCAGGCCGAATTGTCGCTGACCATCAACGGTTCTGGTTACCACAAAATCTGCGGTCAGAACCGGTAGCCAGTGGAGGCAGGTGACGAAGGGTTCATCAGGGATGCGCCGGCGCTCTGCGATGAGTGCTTCGGAGACGAGGTTTGGACGTGTAGGAATAAGCGGGGAATATTTGCTCATGGCAGAATTACGGGATTGAGTTTGAATGCAGGGTTATGTGCTGTAAGGAGCTGTACTAAAGCGGATAGCGACAGTTTTTAGCAAACACATTATACCTCAAGATCTATATTTGGTCAACTCTTTATTGCCACTCATTTATCCCTCCAAATAGACCTGAGAATCCCAGCCCAGAGCCCTTTTTTATGATAAAATCAGATCCACACACTCCTTATCCCTATATATTTTCGTCATAAAATATGAAAAAAATTCGCGTCAAATACTGTAAGTACAATACATCAGACGAGACCACTCCCCTTACCCATAATTATAAGCTTCACAATATCCTCAAGAAATATTATGACGTGGAGGTTACGGACGATAAGCCGGATTATATTTTTTGCGATGAATCAAGCCGCGAATATTTGAACTATGACGGCATCCGCATTTGCTATACCGGCGAAAATATCACACCAAATTTCAATATGTATGATTATGCCTTTGGTATCGACTGGATGGAATTCGGCGATCGATACTATCGCTTCCCTCCTTATTACATCGCCACTTTTTATACCAAAGACGAAATCGAGGCGACGAAAGACATTGACCTCGAGCACCCAAAACCCGTCACGAGAGAAGACCTTGCAAAGAAGACGGGCTTCTGTGCATTCGTATATTCAAACTATCTTGCTGACGAGCGCCGCAAAGTTTTGTTTGATAAATTGAGCGATTATAAACAAGTCGATGCAGGCGGAAAATATTTGAATAATATCGGCGGCAAGCGCACAGATAATAAGCTCAAGTTTGAATCAGAGCGCAAATTCGCCATGGCAGTAGAAAATTCTTGCCGCGATGGGTATACAACTGATCGCCTTATAAATGCCATTATCGCAAATACCGTACCAATCTATTGGGGCAATCCTGTGATTAACAAAGAATTCAATACCAAACGATTTGTGAATTGTCATGAGTACAAAAATTTCGATGAAGTCGTAGCACGAGTAAAAGAAATCGATCAAAATGACGATTTGTTTTTGCAAATCGTGAATGAACCTGTTTTCGCCCCAGATTATACATTCCGAAAAACTGAAGCGGAATTTGAAGCATGGCTTCGAAATATTTTTGATCAGCCATACGAGGATGCGAAACGTCGAACAATCAATGAAGGTAAGGCCAAAGAATATGAAGCAAATGAACGTCTCGTTGCCAAATATATGAAAGCAAAACGAAAAGCCAAGGTCTTTGCCGCAAAAATCTATCAGCCATTTAAAAAGATGAAATTTCTCGAAAAAGCCAAGGAAACTTATCTCCGAAAGAAATTGAAATAATAAAAATAAAATGCCCGACCAAGTACAGCCATTTGCTTATCCATCAAGGAATTTAGGTAATCAAAAATTCGAACCGAGCGAAATCATCCAAATGGATGTGGAAGGCGCTTTGCATCAATTTCTTGGCCTACCAGCGGATGAAGTTAAAACTATTGTCATTGCAGGTGCATGGCGTGGGGACGAGGTGAATTCTTTTCTCCAATATAAAAACGCTGAGATCATTTGCTTCGAGCCAAATCCTGAAAACTTCGACTATTTAAAAAAGCGATTCGAAGGAAACCCCCGAGTGATTTGCCTCCCCATCGCTTGTGGTTCAACCGATGGTGAAGCAGCTTTGCATGAAGCGGATATGACTGGCAATGACTCCCTGCTCCCTATTGTTGATTCGGGAAATATTGTTGAGAAAACCACCCATCCTGTAATCGTTAAGCGACTCGACCATGTTGCAGAATTACAGGGCAAGAAAATAGATTTACTATGGATGGACGTGCAGGGTTTTGAACAAGAGGTGCTCGGCGGAGCAGGCTCACTGCTCGATGATTGCAGAGCGGTTTTTTCAGAAGTATACGATGCTAATTTAGATTATGAAAAAGGTGCGACATATCAAGGAATAAAAGAAATTCTTTTCGCCAGAGATTTCAAGCTTTTGGCTGAAGGTGTCAGTGCTGGACCTCGTGGCGTTCGCGGAGGTAATGCCCTCTTTGTAAAAAATGGAAATGCGACTAGTGCAGCATTTCTCGCGGATTTCGAAAAACGCATCGGATCGCGAATCAAGAAGGAAAATTTCAAAAGAAAAATCTTTTCTTCGTCGCTTCCAAAACGTATAATAGGGAGCATGCCAGTTTCCCTCAAGATAAAGATCAAGAAGATATTTGGTCTTTAATTATTATGAAAATCATTGCTCTCCTGCCATTTAAAAACGAAGCTTGGATATTGGAGCATTTTTGTATATCTGTTTCGAAAATCGCAGATCAAATTATCGCCATGGACGATAATTCGACCGACGGCGGTGCTGAGATTTTAAAAAAATATAATGCCTTGGTTGTGAAGAACGATGCGGTGGTCAAATCTGGCTGGGCTGAATTTTCGATCAGAGAAAAGTTGCTTGAACTCGGCCGACAAAATGGTGGTACGCATTTTATTTGCCTCGATGCAGATGAAATCTTTTCAGATAATTTTTATCCTCATGCACATGATTTGATTGGAGGACTAGAACCAGGACAAAGCCTTTGGATGGACTGGGTAACCTTGCATGGCGATACGAAAATTGAACGAATTGACGGTGCTTACAATGGCCTCAATAAGAACTTTATTTTCCGTGATGATCCAAAATTACAGTTCAAATATGTTTTCCTCGGTGTGAGTAGAACCCCCTCAGATCCAAGCCATCGTAAAGTCATCGATCGCAAACAAGGTTCAGTAATCCATTTTCAATACGTAAATCTCGATAGAGCGATGATGAAACGAGCTTGGTATATGTGCTCAGAACAAATCAAAGCAGATCGCAGTGCCATTCGCATCAATACAACATATGATTTAAACGAAAAGAAAATCAGAACCCGTGCGCTGACCGCCGACGAAGCGTACGATTTCGAAGCAGCAAAAAGCGCCGCGACATACGATCCGAGTGCGGATTGGCGGCATGCCGATATTGTAAAATGGTTCGACGAATACGGTATCACTTTCTTTGAACAATTAGATATCTGGAATGTAAAAGTCCTCGCCGAAGAATTCAAAACAAGGACCGGTCGAGAGCCAAAGCCAAAGATTCTGCCGCGCTGGCTTATCAAAATCAATGAATGGCGAAATAAAACTTTCAATTACCTAAGAACCAAGAAGCCTACAAAATAACTAAAACAATATGAGACAATTCCTAAAACATTATTTACCAAAAGACACTCGGGCAACCCTACTTAAGGCGGAAAGACTTCTGAAGCTATTGGTAAGACCGAAGGTGATGCTCAGTTTACATAGATATAATAAATTGAAAAAAGAGAAGGGTGATGAGCGATTTTCTACAAACCTGAAAGATATCTTCCCTATCACCGGCGAAGATACAAAATATACAAGCTTCGATCGACACTATGTATACCACACTGCTTGGGCCGCAAGAGTCGTGAAAGAAATTGCCGAAATGTATTCATCAAATCCAGATTTCCGACATATCGATGTTGCTTCGAGTTTATATTTCTGTGGAATCGTTTCAACTTTTGTACCGATTGATTTCTATGATTATCGCCCGGCGGATTTGCGACTTGATGGCCTCACCACCGAGCACGGAGATTTGCTCGCGCTACCATTCGAGGACAATAGCGTAGATTCAATTTCGTGCATGCACACGATCGAACATATTGGCCTCGGACGATACGGTGACCCACTTGATCCAGAGGGCGACCTCAAGGCGATCAGTGAACTATGCCGCGTCGTAAAGCCAAATGGATCGCTTATGATTGTCGTCCCGGTTGGTGCACCACGAATCGAATTCAATGCACATCGCATCTATCTCCCTACGTACATAAAAAATATTATCTGTGATGAGCATGGCTTTGACCTCAAAGAGTATGCGTATATTCCCGAGACAGATCGTGAGGGCGGACTCGAAAGAGATGTGACTCTGGTAAAGGGTTCGACAGATCGATATGCCTGTGGCTGTTTCTGGTTTATTAAAAAAACATCGGGCAACAAGAAAGAAACCCTAAGCACAAGTAAAGACGAAGAGAAAAACGAGAATGAAGGCGAGAGCGAGAACGAATAATCCCAATTACCATGCAAGAAGTTAAACGAGTATATTTCGATTATCTAGACGCATTACGCTGCTTGGCATTTCTGGGCGTCTTTTATGCGCATTCGGGTACGATTTTCCTCGGCGCAACTTTGAGCGATACTTTTCCGCTAGGGCTTTGGAAAAGATTCACAGTCTATGGATCATATGGTGTTAATTTCTTTTTCGTTTTGAGCGGATTTCTTATCACATATTTATTGCTCAAGGAAAAAGAAAAAACTGGAACCGTAGCGATCAAGCATTTTTACAGAAAGAGAGTGTTACGCATTTGGCCGGTATATTTCGCTACCCTATTCCTTGGTGTCTGCGTAATTCCCCTTCTCATCAATTCCGGGACTTCGACCTTGTTCACGATGACCGATCCAAACATTTCGCTCGGTGCTTTTTTCTACCATCTTTTCTTTGCAGGAAATTTTTATACCGGAGCTGGGCTAGGCCTTTGGCCCTCTTTATCGATCGGCATCCTCTGGTCTGTCTGTGTCGAAGAACAATTCTATCTCGTCTGGCCATGGATCGTGCGCTGGTTTAGCTTGCGCAAATTGGCATATATTACCGCCTTCCTTATTTCCCTTTCGCTTTTATATAAATTCCTCTGGGCCGATGATCGCAATGCCAATTATTATTTGCCATGGTCTGTAGGAATGGATATTGGTTTTGGTGCGCTTTTGGGAATGTCTTATTTTGTAAAGAAAACACGCCGCATTATTTATTCATCAATCGGAATCATCGCCGGATCTTTTGCTTTCGTTGCCCTGATTACATGGGTAAGCAATAAAACGACAACACTCGATGCAGTGCGATTAGTAAAGTCTCTCGTTGTTGACTGCATCTTTATGCTGATTATTTTATTCTTCATTAATCGAACTGCAGCAGTCGAGCATTCTGGAAAAAGAAAAATTCGCCGCAAAATTCACGCCATTCTCACCCACCTTGGAAAAATCTCATATGGCCTCTATGCATACCATGCGATGTGTCTCATGCTCACCGTTCATATTTTGCGCGTTGTCGGTGTATTGGATGCACAGATTGGTAATGCCGCGTTTTTCTTAACTTGTCTGCTTGCCTTCGCTTTGAGTGTATTGGTTTCTGAGATTTCGTTTAGGTTTATGGAAAAAAGGTTTTTGGCTTTGAAGGACAAAAAACAATGAACAGATTGGCGGTGAAGAGAGAGTCTAAACCATGCTATAATGGCCTAAATTAGCCAAAAAACTATGTTTTACATCGGAATTAGCCACGGGCTCGGTAATCAAATGTTTCAATACGCTTTTGGGGTTGCGGCCTCTATGGAAAGCAATGTGCCTTTGGCCTTGGATATATCGAAGTACGACTATCAATTCGGTAGAGATACAAAGCGAGAATTTCTTCTTCATCATTTCAATATTCAGACCCCTATCGCTCCAAATGAAGCTACAGCAAAATTTCACAAAAAACTACCCGTACTAATACGTAGGATAAAAAATAAGCTGCACCCAAAAAACAGTTATGTATTTGATCCAGGAGAACTCAGGGTCAAAGACGAAAAATATTATGAAGGATACTGGCAGACTGAAAAATATTTCAAGAAATATGAAAAAACAATTCGAACTGAATTGACGCTTAAAAATCCGCTCGGTATGGAGGCACAAAAAGCCATGGAGGAAATTCGCGAATGTCAGCGACAAGGTATCGAAACAATATGTATTCATGTTCGACGCGGGGATCTGATCACCAATAAACATGCCGGCGCAGCCTTTGAATCTAAAGGTACAGAATATTTTAGAAAAGGTATCGAGGTTATCGATGCAAAATCTGATAAACCAAAACATATTTTTATTGCAACCGACGACATTGAATGGGTAAAGAAGAATATTAAGCCACATCATAGTTTTTCATATCTCGCCCGACCCGGCATTTATGATTTCGAGGAATTAATGCTTATGTCGACCTGTGATCATTTCGTTATCGCCAACTCGAGCTTTAGCTGGTGGGCGGCATGGCTTGGACACAATCCCAATAAAATTGTCATAGCCCCGATTGCATGGCTTCGTGACCCATCAATCCCAACCACCCATGTAGTGCCCGAAGAGTGGATCAGAATATAGTCACCACACCGCGCATGGTTTAGAAAAAAATCAATGAATGTCCCTAATAAAAAACCTTATATTAGTTTGGTAACTCTCCCTCGATATCCTCGAGCAAATCTTGTTACCCTCTCTTATTTTGCAAAAGATTTGATGAAGCGTGCGCTTGGTAGAACGAGAGGACCTGATCAAGTTATCTCTAGCCTTTGCCGAGGTCTCACTGAATTAGGAATTTCTTTTAATATTAATCCTCGCAAAAAAGATTTAGCAGAGATCGTTCATGTAATCTGCGACGAGCGAGCACTCCGACAATGCATCGCTCTTAAAAGACAAGGGCTAATAAAAAAATTGATCGCGGGACCAAGCATCACCATCACCCCATTTGAAGGAAATAAGATTTATCTCGAATCTGAAATCGATAAGATCGTCTTCCCTTCTGATTGGCCGCGGAACTTCTTTCTCTCTCTCACACCCGAGCTTGCTCCAAAGATTGAGGTCTGGCCGGCAGGGTCTATCGTACCCGAAAAGTTTAGAGACCGACCTTCAACGCCGATTGAAAATGGCACAAACACTGCAAACGTACACTGTCTTCTTTATATAAAAAACTCTCCCGAAGAAATCACCGTGAAGGTACGCAAAACACTCGCAGAAAGACAAATCAAATGCACCGAATTTGTATACGGCACATTTAAACAGCAAACGTATTTCGATGCATTGCTGGATGCAGATTTTGTGATATTTCTTTCTCCAACAGAAAGCCAAGGCATCGCACTTCAAGAAGCATGGTTTCGAAATATTCCGACATTTGTATGGAATCCAGGCATTTGGCATTATAAAGAATATTCTTGGTCAGACCCTAAAATCAGTGCGCCGTATTTGGAACCGGAAGTCGGGCTCTTTTTCACATCTGCAGACGATGCCAATGAGCAATTAGAAAGTTTTTTGGCAGCAATGCGCGAGCAAAAGTTCAAGCCGCGAGATTATGCATTGCGACATTTTACCGATAAAAAATGCGCATTGCGATTGATAGAAATCATTGATACAATCAAAAAACCTTAATTATGAACTCTTTCATTTCTTCGCTACGGCGGCTCAAAATCTCCTTATTCCGCATTCCTTTTATGCGCGATGCTCGAAATAATAAGCACCTCATCGCTTGGTCCAAAAATCCACAAAGTGCCGTAAGTTCAGTACCACCAATTGTGAAGCAGACTATGATCAAGGATCTTGCAGATCATTTCAAAATTAAGCACCTCGTGGAAACGGGTACATACCTCGGCGATATGATCTTCGCCACAAAAAATGTATTCGATCGCATCGATTCAATCGAGCTCAATAAAACTTTTCAAGAAAATGCCATCGCAAGATTCAAAGATTTTCCGCATATTAAAATTTGGCAAGGTGATAGTCCAGAAATCCTCCCACTTATCTTAAAAGAAACTTCTTCCCCTATTCTATTTTGGCTCGATGCACATTATTCAGGCGGTGAAACCGCAAAAAGCGATAAAGGCGAGACTCCAATCGAAAAAGAATTGGAAGTTGTATTCGGAGCATGGAATCCAAAAAGTATTATTATGATCGATGATGCCCGACTTTTTAATGGCACAAAAGATTATCCAACCATGGCAAAGCTGTCTGATTTATTGGCCGGACCTTACGCGCACTTGAACCTCGCCCTCTTTACCAATTTTGACACCATAGTCATCAAGGATCGTTATGAACGATAAATTCGCTCAGACCAACACTCAATCGAATACTGGTCGCTCAGGCATATTTACCATCTCTCTTGATTTCGAATTATTTTGGGGACTTTTTGATAAATTGAGTATTGAGCAATATGGAGAAAATGTAAAAGGTGTAAGAAAAGCAATCCCTGGCATTCTTAATCTTTTCGATAAATATAATATTCATGCGACATGGGCAACGGTTGGACTTCTCTGTTTTGATACAAAAGAAGAGTTGCTCGGCCATCTTCCACCGCCAGATAAGCGACCTCAGTATGAACACCCAAGCCTTTCTTCTTATACATATTTAGAAAAAGCACATATCGGTAAAAACGAAATTGAAGACCTGTATCATTTCGGAGCATCCTTGGTTAGAGAAATTCAGAAACACCCCGGGCAGGAAATCGGTTCGCATACTTTTTCTCATTATTATTGTTTAGAACAAGGACAGACAGCCGAGACATTTGAAGTGGATCTCGTTGCCTCAAAACAAGTCTTGGCACAATTCAATGTTGCACCGACTTCTTTGGTACTCCCACGAAATCAGATGCGTGAGGATTATCTACCCATCTTGGCAAAACTCGGCTTTACTTCATATCGTGGCAATCAAAGACACTGGATCCACCGAGCACGATCAGAGGATAAGCAATCAAATCTTTTTATTCGGGGACTTCGGTTGATCGATCATTATGTACCACTTTCAGGACATAACGTTCACAATTTAGAAAAAATAAACGGTACACAAAACGTACCGATGACAGCAAAACCAATTAATATTCCCGCCACAATATTCCTGCGCTCGTATAGCAAACTTCTTTCCCCTATTGAATTCATCCGATTAGCTCGTATCAAAAGGTCAATGACGCGAGCGGCAAAAGAAGGCAAGCTTTGTCATATCTGGTGGCATCCTCATAATTTCGGAAGATATACCGAGCAAAATTTAAGCAACCTTGAAACTCTTTTGAAGCATTTTAAGAAGCTCGAAACGAAGTACGGGATGAGGAGTCTCTCGATGGACGAAATCGCCAAAAAGCTTACAATATCTACATCATGAGCCAGCGTATTGTTATACTCACAAGCGACGAAGACGGGGGCAAAACCCTGTATAAAGCCCTCTCCCCCCTTGTCTCCGTTGTCGGGATCATCATTGAGCAGCCCATCGGCGGAATGACGATTTTGAAGCGCCGTATCAAACGTTTTGGCTTTTTTAATGCAATCGGACAAGCTCT
The DNA here is from genome assembly GCA_031973395.1 of Minisyncoccota bacterium. GTDB lineage: Bacteria > Patescibacteriota > Minisyncoccia > Phycocordibacterales > CAIZLB01 > DALYDD01. The sequence goes on from DALYDD010000006.1 coordinate 54,177, forward strand.
CTTTGTGAAATTACTCGCTCCAGTTTTGCGATCTAATGCAAAGGCACGAATTAAAGAATTGGAAGAAAAATATGATCTCGCCCCCAAAGAGCCTGTTCCAACAGAACTTATTCACCGAGTCGAATCTGTAAATAGCGATGAAGCACGGACGATTCTAAAAACGCTGGCACCGACAAGAATTGTTGTGTACGGCACTCGCCTCATTTCTGGAAAAACATTGGAGCAAATCAAGGTGCCTTTTATCAATATTCATGCCGGCATCACACCAGAATATCGAGGCGGCCAAGGTGGATATTGGGCTCTAGCAGAAGGCAAACCAGATTTATGTGGTGTGACCGTGCACTATATAGATAAAGGGATTGATACTGGTTCGGTTTTGAAACAAAACCGTATCGAACCAACCAAAGCTGATTCTTTTGTCACATATCCTCTTTTGCAGTTTGCGGCAGGTATCGCTATTTTGAAAGAATTCGTGCCAATGGAAAATCTTCCTGAGGGACAACATCATGCACCGACTGAGGGGATTGTATATGCGCACCCAACCATTTGGGGATACCTCTCGAGACGCATCATGCATAATGTGCGGTAAAGTAAGTATGGAGATGAAATAAAATTATGAATGATACTAATTCTCAGCCACTTGTCTCGATCATCATCCCTTGTCGCGAGGGCCAAAAAACCATTGTCGCGGCTATCCAAAGCCTTTTACAGCAGACATATTCGCATACGGAAATTATTGTCGTAAGTGATTATAATTTGAATGATATTGAGGAAAAGAAAAAAGCCGATTCTTTGAGTTCGGTTATTTTATCTGCTTTTTCGACTTTACCTGAAGGCAAGTTGTGTATTATCGATGGGAAAAAGAAAGGTCCTGGCACTGCTCGTGATACTGGTATTAAAGCCGCGCGCGGCGAACTGATCGCATTCATTGATGACGATGATCTTTGGTCTCAACCCGAAAAGCTAGAACGCCAAGTTGCATATCTTCAAGCCCATCCTGAAATAGAGGTCGTGGGAGTTGAAAAGGTTTTTTTCATACATGAAGGTGGAGAAGCGATGAAAACACTGACCAATCCGCTCGATCCTATGATTGTGCGAAATCAAATGCTCATGCGTAACCCCCTAATCGCATCCTCTGTACTGATGCGAAAGTCTGCCTATATCAAATCGAATGGTTTCAAGCCGATGTATTTGGCCGAAGATTACGATCTCTGGATCCGCATAAATAGAAAAAAACCAGTCATTGCTAATGTACCCAATACTTCGATTACCTATACATGGCGCAAAACAAGCGCTTCAAGAAAAAGAAGGTTTGGTATCGCGCAAGCTGTGGCATGGTTAGTATTCAAAAATCTTCCCTATTATCCGATCAAAGGCTTGGTTACTACAAAGCTCGGTGTAGTCAAACGTTTTGTTTTAAAAAAGTTTTAAACATCGCGAAATAATTGCGATCTTAGGACTGCAATATTTTTGCCAATGATTCTGCATCGATCTCCTTTCGATCATTGTGAGCAGTTTGGGTGTTTTGTGTAGAACGAGATGATTCTCCTGTATTGGTCCTAGATTCAGCCCTATGTTCAGATCTTGGCTCGTGATGGCTTTGATGAATTGTCGGTCTACTACGCTCATCATGTCGATGGCTACGATCTCCGCCATGATCTCTATGCTGATGAGAATTTGAATTTACACGAGAACGATCATCTCGCGCATGTTCACGTCTTTCACCCCCTTGGTGATGGCTGTGGTTTTGTGTATGTGGCGCTTGTGTATGTGCAGGCACCGGTCGAGGACCTGTATCGTTTCGAATATTTTCTTGCTTTGGCAATACGATATTTTGCAAAGGTACAAATTCATCTTCCGACATGGTTTGAATGATTGTTTTTTCAGCATGACGAGAGGTATGTGCCACTTCTGCTGAAGGCTCCGTGCGTGGACTCTCTTGAGTAATAGGTGCTTGCGCAACCAATGTCTGTGTCGGCACTTCTGCTTTTACTACCGGTTTTTCAGGTGTCGCAATAACAGTTGGTTCACCAATTGATTCATCGATTACTTTTGCTTTTACTGGCTCGCCCTCTCCCAAAATTCCAAGCAAAGCTTCTTTTAGCGCAAGAAGATTTTGAGGCTTCGCATCTTTTTCAGCATTCTTTGCTTTGGCCTCATCTTCTTTTTTATCTTTCAAATAATTCAAAGAAACTGCTTCGCGCAACTGACGTTCACGATCTCGATCGCCAGATGTTTCTACTCGTCTTCCAGCACTATCTCTGCCGTCTCGATTATCACGACGATCTCTGGAATCTCCACCTGCCCCACTCGTTGATGGTCTACCATCGCGCCCGTCTCTTCTTTCACCCGATCCCATTGATCCAAAAGCTGGTCGATCATCTCTGCGCCGTTCTCCGGATCCGGCAGCAGAACCTCTATCACCCCCGAGATCATTGCCTACAGGCCGAAATTCGCTTCTAGGAGCACTAGTATTGCCAGCACCACCTCTTTCACCCCGATCCATTGGACGGTCCATTCTAGGGCCCTCCGATGACCTTTGACCCTGAAAAGAGCCCCGATCTCGATCATTGCCACCACTATTACCCCGATCCCCTCCATTACCTCCACCAGATTGGGTTTGACCATTGCCAGTAGATGTTGGCGCAAATCCGCCGACCGGCTGAATTTTATCGATATGCCAATTTCTAATTGCATCTTCAACCTCTGCGCGAGGTCGTGCAAATTGTTCTCGAGAAGCGGTGATAATTTCTTGTACAAAAGTTTTTTCAGGACGAGGGATTGGTGGCATACCTTTTGCAGAAAAAGGCGGAGAAGTTACACCATCGATCATTAATTTCAAATACATCTGATATTGCTGCAAATTTACGAGATCTTCTGCAGTAAATTGCGGAGCGAATTCTTTTTGGAAAACATCAGCATCAAAAGCACCCACTCGGAAGACGGCCATGGTACCAACGTTTCCGAATACCGCGGCGCGCACCTCTTCGGTCATCTGTTCGATGTATTGATGAGCGATGGTTAAATTCAATTTATATTTTCGGGCTTCTGACAAAATATCAGCAAAGCTTTCATTGGCAAATGATTGGAATTCGTCTACGTATAAATAGAATTGTGCAGATTTTTTGAGTGCGTCTTCGGAGAGATCTGCACGTGACATCGCGGCGAGATAGATTTTGGTAATCACCATGGCACCAAGCAAGTTTGCATTGGCTTCACCTACTCGCCCTTTTGATAAGTTAACGATGAAGATTTTCTTTTCATCCATCATTTGTCGAATATCAAAAGAAGAAGTAGTCTGGCCGATGATATTTCGAACCAGTGGATTGGCCACGAATTGACCGACTTTGTTTTGGATTGCTGGCGCAGCTTCTGCGGCAAATTTATCGGTATATTTTGCATACTCTTCTGTCCAAAAAGCCTTTACTGAAGGATCAGAAACATTGTCCACAATTGTCTTACGGAATTCTTTGTCCACAAGCATGCGGTTTACACCCATGAGCGTCGAGCCGGGATATTCGAGAAGTGCGAGCAAGATATTAGTCAAAATATATTCCATTCTGGCTGACCATGCGTCGACCCAAATCTTTTTGAATGCTGACATCAGACCATTTGTCACCAAATGCCTTCGCTCTGCACCCACGTCTTCGAGCACATTAAAAGAGACTGGATAATCCAGGTCGAAAGGCGCAAAATAGATGACGTCTTTGATGCGATGCTCTGGCACATATTCGAGCAAAAGATCTGCAGACTTGCCGTGCGGATCGATAAAGGCAATACCTTCCCCATTTTGGATATCTTGGATAGCAAGGGTTTCAAGACAATTCGATTTACCCATACCCGTCTTTCCAATTATGTACATATGGCGGGAACGATCTTTCTTTTTAATACCAAAACGCACCCGTTTATTACGGGCATCTGTCTCTCCGAAATATGTTACGCGCTCGTCATCATTCATTTCTTTTACTAGTATACAAAATATCTATGGCTTTGGATATGAATTAAACGGGATCTAGGTTTGCGATTATGATTTTTTTCTGAAGAAGAAATACAATTTCATTAAACACCGACAACTAATTTAAAAATTGAAGTAAAGAAAAAGCCCCGCGGGGCTTTCTTTCGACACTGAGGTCGAGGCCAGCTGACGCTGGAAGAAAGCCCGTTGGGGCCTCGCCACCCCCTTTAATGGCGAAGTCTCTGCAAAACAGAGGGGGTTTGGGGCGCTACGCCGAGTTGCCGCCAATTCCGGCGGACACGGGAAGAGCCTGAGGAGTCGGAGCGAAGTTGGCGACGGTTGCCGGCGGCGATTCGATCGCGGCATGCCAGGAATTGAAGTGCGTCCACGTCGGGGCAGCGGTCAGAGCAGAGGTCTTGATGGTCACGGCGCCGGCAGTGTAGCAGGCGACGTCGAAGTGAGCCGGAAGGATCGCGGAGTTGGCCTTAATCGCAGCGACATTTTCTTCGGCGGCGATCACGTTCGTTTGCCAGGCACCGAGTTCCGGCGCCGTATAGATATTGGCCTGCACGTGGGTATTGGTCACGGCTGGCTTGTCGGGAACGGCCTTCTGGACGACGGCTTTGCCGGCAGTATTCACTTCGAGCGGCGTTGCCGCGCTGATGGTGGACGCAAACATGCCGAAGCATGCTGCGATGATGAGTGCGATTGTGGTTTTCATGGTTTGTGTTCTGGGTGTTCCTTTTTTCTGGTTTGTGTTCTGTGAAGCCGGAGGACGATGGTCCGCCGGGGATTGGATGTGTTCGAAACAACAAGTACACTCGGTACTCATCATATTTGTCTGAAAGACAAGGAACACGCTAGTTAAAATGCTACGCCTGTATAGTCTGGGTGTCAAATAAAAAAGTAATATTTATCCACAGGTTAAAATTAGATTAAGAAACCCATCGAGAACCTAGACCCATCCCCTGAAATTAGAGTCGCAATGCTCCGCCCGGAGTATATGTATTCGATGCATCCCAAAGCATCCAACCGGTCAAACCAACATCGTATGTTGCCTGAATTTGCTTTCTCACCATATCCGCTGTATATGTCGCACCCAGATTAAAATCTTGAAGCCATGGTCGAAGTTTAAGTGGATTCAAATTAATTGCACGGAGTTTTGCAACACCACCTGCCATGGCATGTCTTACTACTTCGTATGGATATGCCGCAGGATTTTTATATCCTAAATAATTATTTGGATAGTGAGACGCATAGACCATAGGTCCAATGAAGTCCAGATACGGAGCAGCCCTTTCCAAGACTTGGCCAATACCTAGGTCATCATTATTATTTGTCACCATACCAAATAAATCCGCAGAGACAATCATGCGCGGTGCGTCATTTGGCAAGGTTTCAACTTTTTTTCCATCCAAACTCGCATCTGCCCTACTTGCAGTCGTAGTCGAAATATCCAAACCACGCAAAGCGACTAATTCATCAAACACAGGATCACTTGCCGCTGTATAGCCCATAGCTGTACTTGTAGCACTGACACGATTTGCACCAATGGCCCTGCCGCCACGAAGCTCTTTATCAATATATTTAAAGAAACCCTCCAAAGTCTCCGGCTTACTTCTATTACCTGAGATTGGGAAGGAGATGTCGATCATATTTCCATCAGATGGATAGCGAATATAGTCGAAATTGATTTCATCAAAGC
>DALYDD010000006.1:59846-64681 GCA_031973395.1 Minisyncoccota bacterium
CCCAGATTTTTTGTGAACCCGCATCCATCCAAGAGATACCTTTGTGGTCCTTCCAGATTCCTCCATCACTTTTACGCTTTACCGCCTGATCTGGCTCTTTTTTGACCATGCAAGGATCCTGGAACACAGCCACACGTCCGATGACATAGATATTTTTGTCATGGAGCTCTTTTATAAAAGAAGAAATATCTTTGATACGCTCATCGATGCAGCCGATGCCTTCGAGATGTGGCGAGTTCGGCTTAAAAGAAATCATGCCAGTATAGTCTTTGATATCGATCACCACGGCATTGAGCTCGGTCTCTTCGATAAGCTTTACAATCTTTGACCGAAGCCCGACTGTGCCGCCCACCCAGCTCGAAATATAGACAGCTTTCACCGCTTGAGGAAGCGTGACATGGGTAATTACACCTTCTGGCGGCACGATATTGGCCCCCAACACCTCCCCACTCGCCGGCTGAGCCCCAATGTCATCCACACTCGATTGTTTTGCATCTTTTTGCTGCTGGCGTTCGTTTTTTTCTTTTATCTTTTTTGTCGAAGTAATATTTGGAATAAAAAAAGCAGCAACCAAGACGATGATGGCCACAAAGATAAGTAACGGCAAAATGAAACCTGAATGATCGCTCCTATAACGCATAAATAATGGAGCAATTATATACCAACCCCCACTTTAAATCTATGAAACTGTGCGGAACTTACAAAAACAAAGTCGTAGCTATTTTGATTTCCGAAAACCGGGGACGAGTACGACGAATTCACCTCTACTTTTATTTGCATCAGCCCTGATGCGCGCCACATGTTCGGAAGGTGTAAGTAAAATACTTTCTTCGAATGTTTTGGTGAGCTCTCTCGCGATTAGAATCGGTCGCTCTTCTCCACAAAGTACCGGCATATGTTTTGCAAGACCCTCTAATGCCTTCTCGATACGATGCGTGGATTCATAAAAGATAAAAGGTCGCTCCGAGACGACAATTTCCTTCAACAGAGTTTCGCGGCCTTTTTTATTTGGTAAAAAGCCGATGAAGATGAATTCATCTATAGCAAAACCTGCAACGGATACAGCGGCAGTCAGTGCGCTAGGGCCTGGAATGGTGCAGATTTTGACCTCGGGCAAAACTTCGCGGACTTTGCGAACCAACATAGAACTCGGATCCGAAATCCCAGGCGTGCCACTATCAGTCACATAGGCAATCTGCTGCCCAGATTCGAGTAGATTGATGATATGGTCGATGCGACCCATACCACTTTGAGCGTGATAGCTCTCGGTGTGATTGTGAATTTCGTAGTGCGATAATAATTTTTTTGTATATCGAGTATCTTCACAAAAAATAATATCAACTTCTTTGAGAATTCTAAGTGCGCGGAGGGTAATATCCTCGAGATTGCCAATTGGCGTAGCAGTAATGTACAGCGTACCTATTCGTTCTGATTGGTCTGAAGTCATGGTGATTTTTTGATTTTATGATGCGATAGATGAAATGGATTATTCGTAGTCCACGTCGACACTTTCGAAACCATTTTTGGAAATAATAATATGATCGAGAATGCGAATACCGATGATTTTGCCAGCTTTGATGAGTTGTTGGGTGATTTCTACGTCTGAGCCACTCGGTGTTTCGATGCCCGACGGATGGTTATGTGCCAAGACGATTGCTGCCGCGCCATACTCTAATGCCGGGCGGAAAACCTCACGCGGGTGGACAATATTGGAATTGAGCGTACCGATCGAGATGACTTCATCATGGATAACACGATTGTGTGTATCCAAGTAAATACCGCGAAGCTGTTCTTTTGGCAAAGCATGCATGTCTTTTAGATAATCAAAAACATCTTGGGCGGTGCGGATGACCTGGAGTCCGAAATCATTTTTCTTATACAAGCGCTTCCCTATTTCACTGCAAGCTACGATTTGGCAAGCCTTGCCGATTGGGATCTGTAGGCTTTCTGCCATGTTTTTTGCATCCAACTGAGAGACAAGTGCGCTATGGCCATATTCTCGTACCACTTTTTTGGAAATAGATAAAACGTCCTCTGACTTAGTACCTACCTGCAAAACAACTGCGATTAGTTCCTGAAGTGAGAGAGATTGCGGACCTTGCTCAATCAATTTTTCTCGGGGCCGATCATCGCTCGGCATATCCCTGAGTTTCAGTGGGTATGTGCGTATAACTGTCTTTTTTGAGCCTGATTTTAATTTTGCATTTTTGCCATCTTTTCCACTGTTATACATCTGATCTGTCGTATGGGCGGTTTTCTCATCAAAAGAAATACTCTGCATGGAACCAGCCGAAATATAGCCATGCTCAAGGTTAGTACTAAATACCATATCCGTATCGCTCAATGTATATGTGGGAATCGAAATTTGTTTCATTGCGAGAATTATATCATGCTGGTATGAAATAAAAATGAAGAAAAAATCAAGGTTTCTTCATGTTTTTTTGAGCTCCTTTTCACAAATGACACCCGTACTAAAGGCTGGAATCGGTAAAGACGACAGGATTTTTAAGCTCCAAAATAATATGGGCGGGCATTTCCTCTAATTTCGTTTTTGGATCGAGTGCTTTTTTGAGAACTTCCCTTTTTTCATCCCCCTTCATAAATATGAGAGGAAAATCTATCTTTTTCATCAGAGTAAAGGTGGTTGAAACTCGCTCTGGAAATGGCGAGACTCTGGAAGGATCAATAACCGTTGCGACGAGATTTTTTCCATTAAATCTTCCCTCGAATTCATTTCCTTTATACAAGCCTGGGATAATGCCACCAATATGACCGTCGGTACCCATGCCATATAGTCCGATAATAATTCCTTTTGGAAATTCGCTGATCCAATCCTGGATATTTTTCTCAAAACGCTTTGCATGTTCATCGATATCATCCCCCGCAAATACAGAGGTATTTATACAAAATGCATCGGCCTGGATTAAATGGTCGTAAAAACGCGTCGTCTGCAAAATGTCAAAATTATTTTCACTGATATCATCTGTGAAGCGTTCATCGGTGACAGCAACGGTAATCTTGTCGCTCAGATACTCTGGATTGATATGATCGAATACTTCAACCGAAGAGCCACCGGCTAACAACAAAAGAGTTGGTTGGCCAATGTGTGAAGATAGAATATCGCTTATATATTGCCCAGCGGCAAGAGCCGGGTTTTCGGATACCTCAATTAGTGATTTTTGTTTAAGGGGTGCCATTCGCTTCGTTTTTGTGCGAGTAGTAGGATTCGAACCTACGACCCCATCAGTATCAGTGATGTGCTCTACCAACTGAGCTATACTCGCATTTCCATCCAATGCACCCTTTTTGAGAGGCAGGATGGGTTCAACTTTATCAAAGAAAGCCCTTGAAAACAAGGTTATTTAAAGGCCTATAATAAGGCTTTCGCAATAACGATTAAGCAAGATCCTTGAAAGAAACCGTCTTGAATGTAGGGCCATTGGCACCATCTTCTACAACCACGACTTTGTCATCTGCAGCAAATGAGCCAGCGTCTATATTTTTTAGAAGTTCTGCGACAGATGGAGTTGTGATGAAGATCGGTCGAATTGCATAGTAGAGAACCAATTGTTTAGTATTGATCTCCGATGAACAAGCAGCAACAACTACACATGATGGTCGATATGCAGAGAGGGCATAATACAATTCATAATCATTAACAGCGGCGAGGATTGCTTTTGCCCCATCTTTTTTGGCCTGATCTACAATCTGCTTTGCCAACGCGTATACAGGAGTCTGAACTTCAGGTCCAAATGTATAGTGAGTGAGTTCGTCAATTTTATTTTCTGTAAAAGACATAACTCGGCTCATGAGTGAAGTTGCTTCGACAGGATAATCTCCGTAAGCAGTCTCCCCGCTCATTGATACCGCACCACTTCCTTCGAGAATGGCATTGGCAACATCGAGAACTTCGGCTCGAGTTGGTCGAGGGTTTCGAATCATACTATCGAGTACCTGTGTAGCAACTACGCAACTTTTGCCTTTTTTTACACACATTTCGATCATCTTCTTTTGCATATACGGAAGTTCTTCGAATGGAACTTCTGCACCGAGATCCCCTCGGGCAACCATGGCACCATCGCTATACTCTAGGATTTCAGCAAGATTATCGAAACCTTCTCGGTTTTCGATTTTTGACATTACGCGTGGTTTATATTCTGGGAATTCATCTGTAATGGCTTTAATTTCGAGCAAATCTTCTTTTCCACGTACAAACGAATGAATAATATATTCAACATTATGCTTTCCGCAGAATCGGATGAAACTTTTATCTTTTTCTGTAAGGGCAGGAAGTTCGATATGTACACCTGGCACGTTTAGACTTTTTTTGTTCTTGATCGTTCCATTATTCTGCACAATACAGTGAAGTGCATCTGGCTCAATAGCATCAACCGTAAAACCGATTGTAGAGTCATCGTAAAGAATCACAGTTCCAACAGGAACCTCATTATGAAAATTTGGATAATCTACATGGATAACATGGGCACCTTCACTTCGGTGTTCGAGATTACCTGTGAAGTGCACGATATCTCCGCTTTTTACCTCAAAAGGCTCTTCAACGTTTTTTGTTCTAATCTCAGGACCTTTTGTATCGATCATGATGGCAACATGAGGAGAAACGGCCTTGATTCGAGCGATGAGTGCTTCTGCATCTGCTTCACCTTGGTGAGCAGTGTTGAGCCAAGCGATATCCATACCTGCATCGAATACTGATTTAAGAAACGGTTCTTCAGATTTATTGTCTGCGATCTTTCCTAAGATTTTGGTCTTTCTAAAATTAACTTTCATATGTATTTTTGGGTTTTTGTGTCTAGATTATAACTAGATATATGTGT
>DALYDD010000007.1:0-2104 GCA_031973395.1 Minisyncoccota bacterium
TTCTTCAGAAACGAATCGAAGGTTTACCTGCAGTTTCTGAAGTTGAATATATTACACGCGAAAAGGCATACGAAGATTTCCGAGCGAAAAACGCAAACACTCCCTCAACCATTGATGCACTCGATGAGGTGGGTGGTAATCCATTTGGCGCCAGTTTCAATATCAAAGCAAAAGATCCTTCTCAATATGAATCAATTGCAAAATTCATTGAAGACCAGCAGGGTATATCCCGTGGCGAAGAAGTCTCAGCAGATTCATCAATTATTCGACGTATCAACTTCACAGACAATAAGGCGGCCATTGATGCTTTGAGCCGCATTATCACCGCATCAAATACATTAGGATTTGGCTTCATCATCTTCTTTGCTTTCGTCGCGATCCTTATCACTTTCAATACAGTTCGTTTAACTATCTATGTTTTCCGAGATGAAATTGGTGTGATGCGCCTCGTGGGAGCGAGTGAAATGTATATTCGCGGACCATTCGTGCTCGTTGGAATTTTGTATGGATTAGTCTCAGGAATTTTAACTCTTCTCATTTTGCTTCCTGCAACATATTATGTCGGTCCACTCGTCGAAGGAATGGGTACAGGTATGAATCTCTGGACATATTATTTGGATAATCTTGCCTTTGTTGCGCTCATCGTCGTGGGTTCTGGTTTGGTATTTGGGGCATTCTCTAGCTTCCTTGCGGTCCGAAAGTATTTGAAGGTATAGGAAACAAAACAATGCTCTGATAAAACCGCAGTTATTTTCTGCTGAAAATACTGCTTCTGCTCGAAGCAAAGCTTCTCCGCAAGATTTTATCAGAGCGTTGTTTTGTTTCCTCTGAGAGAGATTGACCTGCGCGAGTCAATGCGGTTTACTATTGTACAGATATCCGAGACCCTGCTTCGGAATGTCACAACCCGGCAACTCCAACCTCAACCAAACCAGATCATCTTATGTGTGCCAAAAGAAAATCTGCCAGGAACCCAAAATCCAAAAAAGCCAAAACCTGCTCTGTGATGACGCCGGATAGAATCCGCTTCGTCCAAGACCATGTGGAACTCGTCGAAGATGCCATGCATCTCGAGCGAATTGTGGGACAGCCAGAACTCCTCTTGGATGCTTGCCGGAGACGGCAGCATTTTCTGCGTCTGTTAGACAGACAGATTTGCGAGGCGATGCGAGGATGTGAGACCGTCGGCGATTGGCTGCCAAAGAAGAGTGCGACACCTGCACGATGGGTGTATGCACGGAGAATAGAATGCTGTGACACTCTTTGTGTTCAAGTGACATTGTTTCTCCCTTCCTCAACATCGGAGGAGGGGTGCACTCCTTCTCTCAATGTTCGCGTCTGGAAAAAGTGACCATTGGATCCGCGAACATCTCTCGGTTACAACCCTTGTTCACTGAATCACGAGCGGCCGCCCCTGTAATGGGCCGGCCGCTTTGAACTTTTTATTTTCATTGACCAAGCTATTTCTATATTGTATAAATACCGCGGATACATTCATTCGGATGGTGTAACCTGCAGCTAAATGCTTGCGGTTCGCTCCGCTTGCTAATGTTGTATTTTTTCATCCAGCCAACCCGCCAACTCATATTCCGCCATTATGAAATTCCTGCTCGCTCTAGCCGTTTTCGGCATCTTTACTGTTTTCTATCAACACTGCACGGAAACGCCGAAGCAAACTCGTCCTGCGGCTGCAACGGCTCAGACGCCGGAAAGGAATGTTGCCGCTACGGCAACACTTCCAACTCCTGTGCGCCCGCCGATGCCCTTGTCGAATAAATTCGAGATCAAAGACATGTCCGGCCGTACATCGGTCGAGTTCGTGACACTCATAGACATCATCCCTGGGGCCATGAATGAAGGTTTGCCTGATCGCCTCTATGCTGAATGTCAGCAAATTCCCGGCGGTTGGGGTGAGCCACTCTCAGTCGATGAGATGGGTCGTCTGCCCGAGTGGATCAAGTCTCACGGTGGAGGCCTTGGTCTCTACTTCTTCGTGAGAGGAACCGCGACGCGTCTCGGGTCGGGTATCCACATCGCCAAATATGAGTTTGGCCGAATCAAGGTCATGCCACCGGTGATCAGTGGAGGAGAAAACCCTCAAACT
>DALYDD010000007.1:2114-3122 GCA_031973395.1 Minisyncoccota bacterium
ATGGGGAATTGGGCGAATATCAAGTGATTCCGCCATTCTCTCACGACTTATGAGCGGCCGTCCCGAAAGGGCCGGCCGCTTTAAACGTTCAAATAAAAAACCCTCTTTGTGATTGCTGTTGTGTGCTGTTCAATCGTTGATTTTTAAGGCTTAAAATGGTATCTTTTGTCGTATTGCGGGATCATCTAATGGTAGGATTACGGTTTCTGGAACCGTTCATCTTGGTTCGAATCCAAGTCCCGCAGCACATAAAATACAAAAGCACCAAGCGCAAGTGAGGTGCTTTTGTATTTTATGCTGATGGAAAGAATAAGGGCGAGAAAGCCGGACGAAGTCGTGCAGTGAGCTCGTACGTGATACAATCTGCGCATTACAAGTTGTAGGCGAAGCGCGACGAGGGGGGGCGGGGTCGAGTGGAAAATTGCGAAGCAATTTTAACGCGTGACCGATTCCCTATTTCCCAGCCAGTTTGAGAGAGGTTCGGACTTCGAGTGGTATCAAAGATTATGGAATATCTACAGACTTTAAATTCTTATTCAAATCTATTAATAGCGATTTTTACGCTAGCGGCTCTTTGCCTTGCTTACTACGAATTGCGCTCGAATAGGATTTCTCTCAGGTGGCATATGCTCCCCAGCTTTTTTCCGAAGATTTCAACGTCATCAAAAAGCAGTGTGCTTACACTTGAAAACCTCTCAAATAATCCCGCATATGACGTAGACGTGTGGATTGTAGGCCACTATTACCAAGAAGAAGTACCTTACAAATCTTTACTTAGCGATGAGTTTAAGAGTGAAGTAAAAATATCTTTTTCTGATGGTTTGTATCCATATGAATCTGAGCATTATGGCATAATTGATCGTGTTTCGCATGCTACTTTTCCACCCAACAGTCGGTGTGAAATAGATTTGGAATTTAAATCTCAACCTCAAGGAGTTGATATGGTTATGCAATTCCGTGATTCAGGAGGGAATAACTACTTATATCAATGTTGGCTATTTCCAAATA
>DALYDD010000007.1:3132-20180 GCA_031973395.1 Minisyncoccota bacterium
AATTCGTCGAAAGGACTTAAAGCCTGGCTATGTTGTGTTCGATTTGCGTCCGGTAAGAAGAATCGAGTATCAATACCCCTATCCAGTCCGTTTTGTCGGATGGAGGTATTTCTTCAACATCTTCAAACACACGGAGCATATATTTCTCCCGGTGAGGTTTCTCCGTCTCATCCCGTTTCTTTGTGAATCCATTCTTAATGTGTTTAGAGCAAAGATGTATTTGGAAAAAGATATAAAAGACACATTCTTCAGATCATTCCCGTCTGGTTATCAATCTTGTGAAAAGAGTTCTGAATTGGAGGGTAGAGGTACTTTTACAAGACTTTGAACATCCAGAGAGCGCCGAAATTAGTTTAAGAAAATCATCAAAACTGACATATGGTTTGATGGCAAAATATCCGAGACCGAGGATACCAGCCAGTTTGAGATAGCTTCGGACTCCGAAGTGGCTCAATAATCTCTGTGATCACGGTATTAGTAGCTGAAAGCTACTTTAATATAAAAAATCTCTATTTCGTACTATGCGCCGCTTGTAGGAAGTTTTATGCTACGATATTAAATATATGGAAAACAAAACCACAGAAACAACAACCGGCGGGGAAGTAGCAAAGAAGGTGAATTGTTCAATGTGCAATAAAGAAGGAGCGGTGGAGGAGTTCGTAACTTTGCAAGACAAAGAGGGTCTAGACGAATATGTCTGCGCGGAATGTCGAGCAAGGATGAGTCAAGAATTTGAGGCGGAGACCAAAAACCCGAACATTATCCTTGCGATTATCCTCGGTGTTGTTGGTGCCATTATCGGAGGTATTGTCTGGTATCTTGTAGCAGTTAGTACGGGAACAGAAATCGGTTATATCTCAATCGGTCTGGGATACCTCGTTGGTATGGGTGTATATCTTGGCTCTGGCAAGAAACGAGGTCAAAAGTTGCAAATCATAAGCGCAGTAATTGCTTTGCTGGCGATCTTTGTCACAGAGAAGTTTATTTTTGATCATTTCTTAAATGAATACTTCCAAGCTAACCTAGCAGAATTCCCTCAGATGGAAGGGCAGACTGTTTCGATTTCATTCTTCAATCCTGATTTCCTTAGGAATCTCGTCTCTCCAATCGGTCTATTGATATATGCAATTGGCATCTACTTTGCATACAATGTCTGTAAGTCAAGAAAAATCTAAGAAATCACCGGTTGGTTTTCTTTTGTTATACTTATTAGTATGAAAAAAAGAATCATCTTTCTCTCGGTTTTCATTTTCTCATCTCTGGTGCTTTGGTTTTTGGTCGGAAGCCGATTTGTATACGATGTTCATTTGCTGTCAGGGGAATTCATGTACACAGTTGGCTTCCCAACAAGTTTTGAAATTATCATTTCTATCTTGGAGGGCCTTTTGTTTACGACCATTATATTTGCTCTGCTTCAATTACCGAGAGTACTCGGTCGCTCATTAGTTACTCTTTTTGTAATTTGTGTTTTGGGTTTGGCTGTGCTGGCTCATTTTGGTGGCGAAGCACCGGATTTTGCATCATTCGAAGAAGCGCAGAAGTCTCTCGTAAATACCAATCCTGTTATTGCCCATGTTCCAACATCGACACCTGCAGAAGATTTTCAAAAATATGCGACATACGAAAGTGTGGATCATGTATTGCGTTTCGATCATCCTGCACATATTTCGATCGGTTCGATTGCTTCTTCAACATGGCAGACCTTGCTCGGTCCGGTAGACATGGTATTTCCCGCAGGATCAATTGAGATTCCAGGTCTTTTTGTCGTTTCTCGTATTCCATATGCTGATATTTCTTATCAAAAACCAATTATTGATTGGCATAGCTGTTGTTCTGGAATTAAGTATTGGTATGATAGCGGTAAAAATATCTGGCAAGCAGAAAAGTTTCAAAACAGCGATTATGATGACGATGGCAAAGCAAGCAGAGAAGTGAAGAACTCTTTTTCTCTCATCCAGGACAATACTTGTAGCTTGAACGAAACATTTGATAAGAAATCTTTTTACAAAATTTCAACGACGGAGGAAGGTGTGCCAATCGAAACTTCGTATTTTCTGCTGACCAATAAAGGGTATGCCATTCGTTTCATGTCCCAGTATGATGCACGCGGTGATTATGCAGGTATGACAGGTGCATCAGTCCCCGATGTTCGCACTTTGGAGGCCATGAAGAATGTATTGTCCTCTGTTAATGTGGGTGGTAATGTGACGGAGATTCGGGCTGAGTGTAGGTAATTTTATGTTACCATCTCTATATGAAACTCCTCGCTCTGCTTATTTTTCTCCTAGTCCTCGTCGTCGCATACCATGCGTATCCTTTTCAAAAAGCCATAAAACTAAGCAAAGAAATCGAAGAACATACCACTCCATACGAACAGCATCCTACAAATCCAACGATGAGCATTCTAGTTGCAGGGGATAGCACCGCTGTTGGGACCGGTGCGGCAAAAAATGAAGAATCAACTGCGGGAAGACTCGGCGCATATTATCCAAATGCAGATATCACAAATCTTTCGGAAAATGGTTTGAAGCTTGATGGTCTTGAAGCTAAGTTAAAAAATATCACTGGAAAATACGATCTCGCCCTCATACAAATCGGTGCCAATGATACTGTGCGACTTACGAGAATGAAAAATATAGAAAAAAGAATTGACGCGGTACTTGCGCATGCAACTGAGCGCGCAGACAAAGTCATCGTTCTCACCTCGGGAAATATCGGCCTTTCACCAGTTTTCAAATGGCCGGTTTCAACACTTTTGAGTCATAGGGCAAAAAAAGTTAGAAATATCTATATGTCGAAAATAACCAAATATCCCACTGCAAAATATGTTGATTTATATAAAGAAAAAAATGAAGATATTTTTGCCAAAGATGTGCACAAATATTATGCAAAAGACTTTTTTCACCCAAGCGGCGAGGGGTACGCGGTTTGGTTTGATGGGGTGAAAAAGATGATAGAATCGAAGTAATTAAAAAGCTGGTACTATATTAACCGAGGGGGTTGTATCTCTTGCTATGATGCTGTGATGTCAAGCGAATTCAAAGTGCTTGGTGCTATGGGTATCAATGGTGTTACCTATCATGTTAAAACAAGGGACGTGCTTGAAATTGATGCAAATGGGATAAGCTAGCTTCACCTGAATTTAAATGCTTAAATAGACAGAACTATGACTTCGATCATCAAGGATATTCAGGCTTGGTTTAAAGAAACCCAAGAGGCTTATCACGCCATTAGAAATGTCTGTGTTAGAACTGATGTGAGGGATCTGGCTTGGTTAAAACGCATTGCTGGTATTGACGCAGTTGGAAAATTTGAAAACCAGCAACGCACAGGCTCATTTAAGTTTAGGGGCGCTTATAATAGATTGAGAGATAGTGATTTCTCGAAAGATATCATTGCTGCGTCAGCAGGTAATCATGGTTTGGCTGTTGCAGAGGTTGCAAAAATCCTCGGCATTCACGCCACGATATGTATTCCAACTACAGCGAGCCCTCTCAAACGTAATCGCCTGGCGGCGTACGGCCATTCCATTGTCGCCACGGGTGCTCAACTCGAAGATTCAATCGTTTATGCTAAATCTATCGCTGAAAAGAAGGGCTGGGACTTTATCTCCCCATATAATGATTTAAAAATTATTCAAGGTCAGGCTAGTGTCGCTTTTGAATTTTTAGAACAAGTTCCAGATATTGATGTGCTCGTTGTTCCCATCGGTGGGGGCGGGTTGATCAGTGGGGTCGCGCTGGCTGCAAAACAGATTAAGCCAGGTATACAAATCATAGGTGTTGCTGTGGAATCATATGCATCAGTTGTGGCGTCATTGAAAGCGGGTAAGGTACAACATGTTGCGAATTATCCAACTCTTGCAGACGGTCTCGCTGTTAATCTGGAGGATGATGCTATTACTCTCGATATTATAAAAGACCTTGTAGATGAAATTGTTTTGGTCAATGAAGAAGAAGTTGCGGCTGCAGTATTGGCACTTTTGTATCATGAAAGTCAACTTGTTGAGCCTTCAGGTGCCACAACCTTGGCTGCTGTGATAAGTGGTAAAATCAAAGCATCTGGAAAATTAGGTTTAATATTTAGTGGAGGAAACGTCACAACGGGTAACTTGAATAAAATACTTAATTTTCCGTTTAAAGAACAGCGGCTATTTGATTTTATTAATATTCACGGAGAAAAGATTTCGTATAAAGTGGCTTTAAAGGGTGTTGATTTCTCATCAATGCCTAGTGACGTCCACAGAGATTTTTCAGAAGACCAAGCCCGAGATGTTCAGGAGGATATAGAATATTTGAATTCTCGATTCGAAGAGGTTTTTCAATCCATATCTCGTATAGAGGTGCGATTAAAAGAATATTTAGATTATTGTGCATTTGAAAAACTAAATACAGATGAATCTGCAGTGAGTACGATTCTCACTCTCAAAAAAGGCGTTTTGGAATTACTTGAAGCGGACGGCTTGGTTGATCTTAGTCCTACTGTATCGCCGACAGAATACAATCGGGGAGTAACTATGTATTTGCAAAAATATAGATCACTTCTTCACATGATTATGGCTGCTTCAATGGTTTTGGACTGGAGATCTGCATCTTATGGTCAGAGCTGGGATACGATGTTTTTTGCCTTAGATAGCCAGGGAAATCCGGGTGTTAATTACAATAGATACGAAAGTAGTCGTTTAAACACAATTGAAAAGCAGCTCACAGAAGTTCTTGGGCTCAACCAAGAGAAGAGTGGCTTACTCATGACCTCCTCTGGAATGGCAGCATATAATCTTCTTGAAACATATTTCATCCGTCACATCATTCAGGCTGGTGATACAATATTGATCCCGCAATATATCTATTTTGAGACAGACGAACAAGTTTCTAAATTACCTGGTGTCACCATTGCGCGTGCGGATACACATGACCCTGAAGAGATTTGTCGATTAATACTGGAGAAAAAGCCTCGGATTGTTTTTCTTGATCCTTTGACAAATACTGTAGATTTGAGAATGACGGATATAGAGAAGGTTGTCAAGAAGATCGATGCTGAAGATTTGGCAGAGCCAATATATTTTATTATTGATGGCACAATGGTATCTGGAGAAATGAATCCATTTTCTGCTGTAAAAGAGAATTCTTCTGTCAAAATCTTTTATTACGATAGTTGCAGTAAATATTTGCAATTAGGTCTAGATGTCGCCATGGGTGGCTTGGTTGTGGTTCCTATTGAACTCGTACCTCTATTTGATCGCCTACGAAGAAATACAGGGACGATTATGTATGATTCTGCTGCAAATATTTTTCCTACATATAATCGGCAGATTCACAAAAGAAGAATGAGGAGGATTGCGCGAAATGCTCTATTGATCAGCAAAATGATTCACGAAGATGAACAACTGGCCCAATCAATGGAGGTTCATTATCCTATGTTTGAATCCCACCAAGATTATGCCCTTGCCGAGAAATATGATTCTGTTGGGGGTATTATAACTTTTACATTCAATAATCCAGATCTTAATCAAAGGGATTCTCTAAATAGTTTCATTGAAAATACTTTGATTACAGCGAAACGACATGGGATTTCTTTGACAAAAGGAGTCAGTTTTGGCTTCTCCTTGCCACGAATATCAGCCGCCGCCGCAATGGCAGAGAATGCACCACCGTTTCTCCGGTTATGGGTAGGGGACAGGTCATATGACGAGACAAGGTTGCTGGCGACTGCTATTATAGACGCATTTAAAGAATATACTGATCGCTATGCAAAAAACACATAATCTTGAAATATTAGAATTGGTCCCAGCTACGCCACAAGATATTGACCTTGTAATGATTTGGGAATCAAAAGAGGCGAATGTTATTTCTTGGTCAAAAACTAAACATGAGGCAACGATGCGGGATCCAGATTTCCTGCATCTGATAGTAAGAAAGAAAGACTCGGCAGAATCAATCGGATATGCAATTCTAAGAAAAGGCTTCCCGGACCCATCTTCGGTGGAGTTTTTACGTCTGGTCATAAGTGATGAATTTAAGGGCTGTGGATACGGTACGAGCACTCTAAAACATGTCTGGAATTTAGTTTTTTTTGAACTTGGATACACCCGACTATGGCATGATGTTTTTGCAGAAAACACTCGAGCTGTGCAGTTATACGATCGCCTTGGGTATAACAGATTTAAAACAGAGCCTGATCCTGGATCTGGAAGGCAACTTTATTTTTATGAAATGTTAAAAGATGACAAACCTGCTAAGTTACTCAGGGCTGATAATTTGTAATAATTTATTTTTATGAAACTTCAAGATCTCAGATCAATTAAATCAATTTTATTTCACGACAGTAATTCTTTTTGTGAGAATACGAACCTTGATGAAAAGATTCTCACAGGTTTTCTTGAAAAAGGAGACGCTTTTCTTAATGGTCTCAATGGAGAATTTGCTTTTGTCTTAGAAGATAAAAAATCTAATAAGATTTTTGCTATCCGAGATTGGATTGGGGAAATGCCGCTGCATTATATCGTTGAAAACGACATGATCTATTTCGCGAACTTTGTTTCAGATTTAGCTGCTCATGTTCCTAATTATTCATACAATCGGGTTGTGGCAGTAAATAGATCTGAGATTATCACTATTGATATGCAGAGCGGGGAAATTGATAAACGCCTTTATTATAATTTCAATGAGGATGAAAATAATGTAAATTATCAGGATATTGAATCAGTTGCTCGTATATTTCACGACCTTCTTTTCGCTGCGGTTGAGATACGTTTAATCGATAAGCCTGAAGAAATGGCGCTCTTGCTTTCCGGGGGAATAGATAGTATGTCGATTGCTTTTATTGTCAGTCGTTTAAATAAAAATATTCCTGCTTATACAATCGAAGTTGCTTCCCAGCAGTCTACTGATGTATTGAGAGCAAAGATGATCTCGGAAGCTTTTGGCTTAAGACATGAAATCATAAACGTTTCCAAGGAGGAAATTCTTGGTTCAGTCGAGAGTTCGGTTTCTGATAGTGAAATTTATCATATGTACAATGTTTTTTGCGCAGTTGGAATGCATAAACTGGCAAAAGTTTTACAACAAAAGAATATACGGTCTGTGTTTACTGGGGAAGGGGGTAATGAAATCTTTGGTGATTATCATGATTGGATTATTAAAGACTCTATAACAAAAGAGGATGTTGTTCTCCAGACGACATCCAGAGTCTTTGATGAACCGGTCGGCAGAGAAGCGTATATCTGGGGAAATTTAAAAGCGGAAAAAATCGGGCATTATAATATTCAGCTTGGTAGCGGTTTGGGCAAGCATGGAGGAAGTCGAATGTATAAACCAATGTTTAAAAAGAACATCACTCTGCTCAGTCCGTATCTAGAGAAACGGATATGCAAAATTGGTGCAAATATCCCTGCGGATATATTGAAAAAGATTGGCGGAAAGTCTGGATTTATGAAATTAGTATTCTCGACTGAGATAGAAAAAGGGGAAATTTCTGCAGATTTCTTCGAGGTTAATAAAATAAGATTTCAGGATGCTTCAGAAGGGGGCGAAACTGGTATTACAGAGACGTTGCTCAATAAAGGTTTCGACCAGGAAGCATTGATTGGGATATTCAATAAAATATTTAAGGCAGACATAGTCGCAATGCCTCACCTTAAGAAAACGACCCTTATCTAATTATGTGTGGAATATTTGGAGGTACTATCGGGTCAAAAGTTGCCGAAACTTGCTTGGGTCGTATTCATCGAGGTAATGACGGCAACCAGGTCATGTCCTGGCCTTTGCACGATGTGTCTTTTGCATTCAAAAGACATTCTATTATCGCTCCAACTGATGCCTGCTCTATGCAGCCAGTGAGTACAATCGATCAAAAGACCCATCTTGTATTTAATGGAGAAATCTTTAACTACATAGAACTGAGAAAAGATTTGATTAAAAAAGGTTTCACTTTTCAATCTGAGGGTGATGCGGAGGTGCTATTGAATTTGTTTAAATCACGAGGAGATGCTTTTTGCGATAATCTAGATTCAATGTATGCGGGTGCGATTTTCGATGAAAGTGGTGATGACCCGAGGATTCTTATTTTCAGGGATTGGGTTGGAGAATTGCCGCTTCATTATATATATAAAAAAGAAGAAAAGAGATTCATCTTTTCGAGCGAGATCAAAGGATTCTTGGGCTTAGGGAATTATCGTATTGATGATATTCAAACACTTGAACCAGGCACTATTTTTGAAGTGAATTTGAAAGACTTTTCTTCTAGACAATGGAAATATACTCGCTTGAAGGTTGATTCAAATAAATATATATATCAAAACCTCAAACAAATTGGTGAAGAAGTTTTAAAACGACTTAAGAAGAGTGCCTCCGAGAGGGTGATTGCAGACGTGCCTGTTTGTACGCTTATTTCCGGCGGAATTGATTCGGCGATCACGGCGTATCTATTGAAAGAATTATTACGAGAGCAAGGTAAGGAGCTATTTGCATACTGCTTCCATATTGAAGGTGAGCCAATTGTAGAAGGGACAGATTTATATCATGCGAGAATTGTTGCCAAAGAGCTTGGTCTTGAAAAGAATTTTCGCGAAGTTATTGTCCCAAAAGATGATGCCGTCGCAGCTCTTCCAGAAGTGATTTACGCATTAGAGGACAAAAGGCTCAAAGATTTTAATATTTATCCATCTATCTACAATTGGTTTATTGCAAAGCGGCTTGTGCAAGATGGGTTCAAGGTTGTTTTTACAGGAGAAGGTTCAGATGAATTATTCGGAAGCTATGGAAGCTGGGGAAGCTTTGATATTAAACCTGAGGAAATCACCGCACAAAGCTTTAGATTAAGGTTGGTAGAGAATTTACATAAGGGAGTTTTGGTGCGAACCTCCAAAGTAATGATGTATGCGGGCCCTATTGAGATGAGAACTTTTTTCTTATCTCAATACGTTTCGGATTATATTGTTAATATTCCTCCTGAATTTTTGAGACAAGGTCAGGTTTGGAAAATGCCATTGGTCAGTGCTTTCAGCGGACTTATTTCTCCTGAAATATTGAATCGTCCTAAGGCACGGCCGCAAGATTCGACCGGGATTATGAATTTGCGCAACCAGATCATTGAAACATATAAAATGTATGGGAATACGGACAAGGAAATTTTCGATGCCATTTTTAAATCTTACTTTGCGATCTAGGTGACAAGTTTGTATACTGGGTATTGTAATATGGACATAGATATAAATTCAACTAACTCAGGCCTCGCGACATCACCTCGAGAAATTCTTCTCATCCTCGAATCGGAAGGTCAATGGGTTTTTCATGGTTCCGAGGATTTGCTGCCGGCTGATGAAATGTTTGATCCTCAGCAAGCATATACCTTCGACGGTAATATAAAAATAAAAGACGATAAGCCTGCGGTCCATGCTTCGCCCTTTGCAGACATTGCGATTCTCATGGCTTTGATCAATAAAAAGAATTGTCCGGCAGGGTATGATAGCGGCTTTGAATATACGGATGCATTGCATGTATCCGCAAGTCAGACAGCACTCGATCAGCTCGATGAAAAAACAGCGGGGTATGTATATGTCTTTGCAAAAGATAATTTTGTCCAAAGAAGTCCGAGTCAGTCCATCGCATATCTCCCTGTTTTGCCCATAGAGTCGATTCGAGTCACAAAGACAGATCTCTCTCCTGATCTGGAGGTTTTATAGGGCGGGCTCGTAGGGTGGCGGCATAAGCCCGAGAGGATGTAGTAGCAACGTGCGCCTTCGCAGGTATACGCTGCTGCTATATCCTGGATGGTGTATAATAATCTCATGAAAGGAATAACATATATCATTGGAGTCGCCGCGGCTTTGGCTGTGGTAGATGTAGCGGTTTTGGGGATTTTAAAAGTAGCTAATACGATTACCGGACCACAATTTTCTGCTGAAGCATCACGAAGTTTGAGTATCATCGGAATAATTGCTATTGCATGTATGGTGGTGTATCTCATCTTGCATGCGTTCACAGCCAATACGCCTAATAAATAATATTTAATATATAAAATATGGACATCACTATTTTTCTCGCACAGATGTGGGGACCTGTTTTATTGGCAATCGGATTGGGTTTTTTGTTTAGTGGAAAATATTATCTCAAAATCTATCGAGAACTCGACAAGCAAAGTTTTGCAGTTTTCACTTTTGCATTACTCGCTATCGCTGGAGGAGTGGCGCAAATCCAGGCGCATAATGTGTGGGGGACATTTCCAGAAGTTGTCATCAGTATTCTCGGATGGGGTTTATTGGTAAAAGGGATCATCTTTGCTCTCGCGCCTCGATTTGTTAATCGAACTGCGGAAGCTGAAGCTAAAATGAATTTGATTCCTCTCGCAGGAACGCTCATGGTCATGCTTGGCATTTATCTCTCTTGGCTGGGACTTCTCGCTTAAATGGAAATAGATAAAATAAAAAAGCAATTCGGTAACGAGGCTGCAAATTATACAAAGTATAGACGTCCATATCCAGACGAGTTGTACTCTTTATTATTTTCTCTCGCCAAAACAAAATCTGGAACAGCCTCGGGAAAAATCCTCGATATCGCTTGCGGCACAGGAAAGTCTACAGAATCCTTGGCAAAAGATGGGTTCGAAGTATTTGGATGCGATCATGATGAATTGATGATTGAAGAGGCAAAGAAACAAGCGATAGAGAAAGATTTGCCGATACAATATTCTGTTGCGGATGCAGAAAAACTTCCATTTGAAGACGAAAGTTTTGATATTGTCATTGTTGGGACTGCTTTTCATTTCTTTGCCAATGAACAAACATTGCAAGAAATAAAAAGAGTTTTGAAAAAGGGCGGACTCTGTTTTGTATTCTGGACATTAACTACAAAAGAAATGCCAGAAGAGGATGAGATCCCTTCATCAATTTACCGATCGTATGGATGGATAAAAATTCCTTCTGAACTTCGCGACCTCTCGCAAATCGAAAAGTTATTTAGGGTAGCACAATTACAGGGTGTGGACACGGCACATATCCCTTTTACCTATAACATAACAGTAGAAGAAAGAGTCGGACTCCAGACAACATCTGGCTCATATGAATTATTTAGTGATGAAGATAAAAAGAAGTTTCTTGCCGAAGTCAGTGACGCGCTCACAAAAAAGTTGGGAAATAGACCATATTTTACTCTCGAAGAAGAGATTCAGGTTTGTTATGGGTTTAAATAGAGTATACTTTTAGGCAAATGGACCCCGAAACAAAACCCATAGATTCATCTCATGAACAAGTTGTTCCATACAATCCTGCATGGGCAACTGAATACGAAATCGAAGCCGAAAAGCTCAAGCGAATTTTTGGTGATGAGCTTCTGGGTATTGAACATATTGGCAGCACTTCTGTGCCCGGTCTTGCGGCAAAGCCAATCATCGATATCGCGGTATTGATCGCCGATCATAAAGATGTAGAAAAATTTATTCCCGCACTTCAAAATCTCGATTACGTGTTCGATGCTGTGGTGCATGCTAAAACTCAATCAAACGAACGTCATTTTTTTAGAAAAGGGAAGCCTTCCGAATTTCATCTTTCCGTCGCCTATGCCGACAAAGGTAGTTTTTGGAAACGTCAGCTAGCTTTTCGTGATTATCTTCGCGCTAATCCGGATGAACGAGATCGCTATGCAGCTCTCAAAAAAGAATTGATTGCACAAGATCCAACAGGACAAAATACATATATTGGAGGCAAAACAGATCTCATCAATGAAATGCTCGATAAGAGCGGTTTTGTGAGGTGGAGATCGCCTGCTGAGTTAGAAAAAATTGAATCATATATTGCCGTTCAAGATATGGTTTCAGTTGGTGTCCGTCGACCAGATATTCTCGAAGCACGAATCAAGGTGATTGGCTGGACAAGTAATTTAAAAAAAGAAATCGGCATCGGATACAAAACGATGGTGATTAATTCTTTGGGTGAACAATGGGCGGACAAGGAAAGTGTTTGGGCTGTGGACAGTGCGCTTGATGGAAAGGATATGGCTTTTGCACGTTTGTATATTGAAAAACTAGATGAGCTAAACCTGGCCACCTTTGAAAAGATTAAACAAAATCCTAATGCGCCAAAAGAAAGTTTTGAAGTACCCCTATCGCGGTTGCTTACATACTTCATGATCATTCGCTGGGTTATCGAGGAGATATATGAAAAATTAAATTCAGAAGATCAAAAGTATATAGATGAATGGAGGAATCGCCCTACGCTTTTTTCATCTCTTGATTTTCTTAATCACATACAACCGCCGCATGATCCCGCAGACTGGAGTGTTATTAGTATCGATGGAAAAATGTCAGTGCTTGAAAAAATGATCACTTGCAATAAAGCCATTGAAAAAAGTGCGGACATAAGTGAAAGTGAGAAAAAAGAAATTAAAGGACGCATCGGATACCCAGGAAAAGTTTCTGGAAAGGCTCGCGTGGTACTTAATCCTGGAGACCGCGATCTGGTTGAGCCTGGCGAAATCATTATTGCTTCAATGACCACATTGGACTTTTTGCCAGCTATGGGGAAAGCTGCGGCTTTCGTCACAGATGAAGGTGGGGTGACTTGTCATGCTGCCATAGTTGCAAGAGAGATGAAAAAACCCTGTATTATCGGCACAAAGATCGCCACGCAAGTTATCAAGACGGGAGACATGCTCGAGGTGGATGCTGATGCCGGAATCATAAGAATGGTATAATGCCATCAACATGAACCCTAGAAAATTTTTCCTCGGAAGGGCATCGGCATTCTTTGTCCTGCTTTTCATAGCATTGCTTGTTTCAGGTATCGTTTCACTCAAAGACGCCATCCAGAATAGGGGTGGAAAAGTACCAGTTACCAACCCTGTCACAAATCCCACTCAGATTGTAGATGACTATAAAGATACAACATTCACCATTGACGGCGAAAGGGTGAAGCTGATTGATGGTCTGGCTGAAACTCCTGCCGCGCCAGGCTCTGCCTCAAAAATCAGAACGAAATATTTTGGCAACGATTTGCGCACAGATCTCAATAATGATGGGCAAGAAGACATCGTTTTCCTTCTCACTCAAGAAACTGGGGGAAGCGGAATCTTTTATTATGTTGTTGCGGCGCTTAATACAGAAAATGGATATATTGGTTCTGATGCCGTTTTACTCGGAGATCGAATTGCTCCTCAAACAATAGAAAAGGGAACAGGGAAAATAATTATTGTAAATTATGCAGATCGCAAAATTGGCGAGCCATTTACAGTGGCTCCATCGATTGGAAAAACAAAATGGCTTTTGCTTGATATTGCAACAATGCAATTTGGAGAAGTTGAGCCAAATTTCTCTGGTGAAGCAGATCCGAATCGTATGACATTGGATATGAAGAAGTGGACTTGGATTGTGACGACGTATCGAAATGGTCCAGAGGTTCGACCGGTCAAAGAAAAAGCTTTTGTTATTACGTTTGGTGCGAATAAAGAATTTGGCGCCACGACCGACTGCAATAGCATGGGTGGAAAATATCTCGTAAACGGCAAGGTAATTTCTTTCTCAGATATGGTTGCCACTGAAATGGCTTGTGGTAATTCACAAGAGAGTGTTTTTGCGGCAATGTTGGACAAAACCAAGGGCTACTATTTTAATGGGCGCGGAGAGCTTGTTTTGGAGCTTAGGGATAAAGGGGGATTGATGATTTTTAAGTAAGCTGCCATCAAAGGCCAATATGCTATTATTAACCCAATGAAAAGTAAACATTTGCCACTTATAATTGGCGTCGCATTGCCGGTTCTCTTTATTATAATTATTTCTCTTGTCATTTTCACCCCGTCACTTTCTGTAAAACCTCAGCATAACTTTATCTATACCACCGAAAATCCTGCCTACTATTCTTATAATGAAACTTATAAAAATACCTATCGTGTAGAAGGCGAGAAAATTGTGCAGGTACCAATTGTCTATCCTGCAGAGAATCCAAGGCTTCAAGATGTCAAAGATGCCGCTACGTTATATCTCTATGACGTAAAAGCAAATACATCGCATCAAATCACCCTCGAGGAGGCTGCAAAATATGTGGTTGATCCAGGGCCATCTTCACCAGATGGTTATAGTGTTGAATATACATACGGCCATGATGGCATATTCGAAATATTCGGTTCAAATAATAGTAATGATGGATATTTTATCTCGAATGGGAAAGGAAAGAAAAGGTTGGGCGGAATTACAAATTATCGCTATTACGGTTCTGGCAACTTCAGATTAATCGCTTGGATAAAATAAAAATCGATACAATCTAAAAACAATTTATGGACAAACAACAAATCATTTCATTTATCGAAGGCCAGTTGGCTACGGGAAAGATTTCCAAAGATGATCTGGCAACTCTTGTGGGCACGCCTGTGGCTGCGTCGGCGACACCTGCTTCACAAACTGTTTCCACTTTTTCTTCTCCTTCTGAGCCTGTAAAAGAAGATAATAATCGGAATCTTACGCATATCTTTTATGCTATTGGTGCTGTCATTGCCATCGTTGGTGTTGGGATCTTGGTCGCTCAGAATTGGGAAGCGATTGGTTTTGCGGGCAGAATCTTGGTTACTCTTGGTCTCGCCCTCATCACATATATCATTGGTTTCGCTGTACGCAGTCCGGAGCAGAGAACGCTTTCTCAGGTGATGTTTACCATGTCTGCTGCGCTCGCGCCACTTGGAACATTTGTATTGCTTGAGCAGGCAAATGTTGATTTCACGTTAAATGCGCAGCTTATGACAGGAATTATCTTCACTGTAATTTTTGGTACGGCTTTATTTATTACAAAAAGAAATATCCTCATGCTCATTACCGTTGGTTATGCATCTTGGGCTTATTACACATTGATATTGAGGCTATTTGATAATCTTACCTATATTGATGGTGAAATCATGAAATGGGCTACTATGATTCTCGGCATTGCCTTCATCGGCATTTCTTATGGGTTCAAAAGTTGGTTTCCTCCAATTGATAGACAAGATGAAAAAGAGAAGCATGTTATCCAAAATCTTTTGTATGGTATTGGTACGATTGGTATTCTCGGTGCTGCTATTTCGATCGGAGGTGTTTGGGATCTCATTACCATCGCACTTATCTTCGGCGCTTTCTATGGAAGTGTATATCTAAAGAGTCGCATGATGCTCTCTGTTTCGGCGCTCTTCTTGATGGGACATATCATCAAGCTCACTGGTAAATATTTCGTTGATTCGATTGGCTGGCCGATTGCTTTGATTGCTGTTGGCTTCCTGATCATTGGAGTAGGGTACATGACCATTTCTCTTAATAAGAAATTTATTGGAAAAAAGGTTTAATAGTGGGTGTGGCTTGAAGACAAGAAACCTTTCTTTATAGGGATGTAGGCAACCTTTAGTTTTTTGGCAGTAAGTTCCAAAGCATATCAAACATGCTGCGGAGTACATTTGCCATATCTTTACTCTCTAAGACAATGGTCAAATAATCTTCTTTATAAGAAGTGAGGGCGATCTTGTTTCCGTAAATTTTAAGCTCACCGTTTAGGTGTGTGAGATTTTTTACTATTTTAATATCACGTTTGTCTTGCTTTTGAGTCTTGAGCCAATTGCGCGCGGTGGCATTATCATTGGTAATCATTCTTGTCGGACAATTCCGATTTACCCTAACTTTTGCCCACTTAGCAATTAAATCAGAGTGTATGTCTTGATACATTTCTGAGGCACCAAGATATGCGCGGTGCATTTCACCGGGCGCCAAAGTTTCCACCACATCTTGATAGGTCTTTTCCAGACCGTGAATACCCTCATGGATTTTGAGCGAAGGTTTATCGTGCGTCAGGGAGTGAAAGGGGAGGAGTTTCTTGATCAAATTATCAACCTGAGAAAGACGGTACTCCATCTGCATCTTGATATCTTTTGGACTGTCGATATAGAAATATTTTTTACCTTTATGTTTTGTAGAAGAAATTAAACTCTCACTGATGAGTTCGGGGAGGATATTGTAAACCGTGGTCCTTTTGAGACCAGCTTTTTTGGCGATCTCAGAGGCGGTAGCTTCGCCGGTATCCAGGAGGGCCATATAGACCTTGGACTTTTTATCATTGAAGCCAGCGATATCCGAGAGCTCTTTGAGTAGATTGATCATAAATGTTGTCTAAATTTGTAGACAAATCAATATACTCTGAATCCACAAAATAGTCAATATTTAGGCCATTTTACTAGGACATATATTCCGCTCTGTCAATTATTTCCTTTATTTAAATCAGAACTTGCTATTGATCTATAGAATAGTCGCATTAATAGGGACAGGGATTAAGAATAAATATATTAATTACAATTATATGAAAAATAATAAATTGATTTGGGGGATTGTGGCAATAATCATCATTGTAGTTATTGTATGGTTCGCCAACAATAATGGGGCAAATAATTCAATTGCCAATAAGCCGATCAAGATTGGTGTTGTGGCGCCGCTCAAAGCAGGTGCGACTGTGTATGGTGAAAACCTGGTAAAAGGAATCCAGCTTGCAAAAGCGGATCTAGGTATTGATGGCGATAAATATCAGCTCATCATCGAGGACGATGAAGGCAATACTACAAAAGCCGCGTCTGCTGCACAAAAGCTTATCAATATCGACAAGGTCGATGCGATCATCACAGTTACTTCTGGAACCGGAAATACCGTTCAGAAAATCGCCAGCCAATACGGGGTAGTGCATATCTGTGACTGTGTAGATACGTCAATTGCTACCGGGACTGGTTTTATCTATTCCGTTCTTCCGCAAGAAGAATCAGAGGCCTGGCTCAAGGAAGCTCAAAGTAGGGGGGTCAAGACTGTATACCTCGTCACGCAGAATCATCCTGGTGCGAATCTCATCAGAGAAGAAGTTTTGAAGAACGCTGAAAGTTTCGGAATTAAAATGGTTGGTGATGTAAAAGTTGAATCTACTCAAAAAGATTTCAAAACAGATATTGCCAAAATGAAGCAGACTTTTGCCGATACATATTTCACTATTGTTTTCCCGCCAACTCTGGACGTCTTGGCAAAAGAAATGAAAGTACAGGGTGTAAAGAATTTCAGCTCAGTGGGATTGC
>DALYDD010000007.1:20190-32547 GCA_031973395.1 Minisyncoccota bacterium
CATTATTTGAAGGTCAGTGGTATACAGATAATTATCTTGCAGATAGTTCATATGCAGAACGATTTACAAAAGAAAATCCAAATCTCCGATTCAATGCACGTACCGCACCTCATGGATACGATATATTCAACCTCATAGTTAAGGGTAAGCAAAGTGGAAATATCGCAGAATATATCAAGGGTCTCAATGAATATAGCGGCAAAGTTGGTATTGCAAAGAAAACTAATCCGAATACATTCAGTTTACCTCTAGGTATCTGGGAGGTGCATGAAGGAAAAACTGTGCAGATTAAATAATAAAAAAAGGGTGAGGATACGACGGGGTGATATAATATTCAGAGTGAAAATATTTATTGCCATTGTCGCCAGCGTTCTCGCTATTATTGGAAATACTTCTTATCTCAAAGATATATTTAAGGGCCGAGTAAAACCACATCCGTATACGTGGTTTATTTGGTCTATTGTGTCTCTGGTCACCTTTTTTGGTCAGCTACAAAAGGGTGGCGGGATTGGTGCTTTGCCAACTGGAATTGCCGAGGCTTTTACCATTATTATCTTCCTCTTCTCTCTCAAATATCTTTTCCAGGGCAAGGCAGGCCATATTCGCAAAATCGATAATTACTTTCTAGCCATTGCACTACTTGGCCTTATCCCTTGGGCCCTTACAAAGGATCCGACCATCTCGGTTGTCGTCGTGGTACTCATTGATATTGTCGCCTTTCTTCCAACGCTTCGTAAGACCTATAAACATCCCCATACCGAAAAGCCCTTGCTATACGAAATGAATGTCTCGCGCCATATCCTTACGCTGTTTTCATTGAATACGTACAATATTGCGACGACTTTTCACTCAATTGCGATGATTTGTACCAATTCGATCATGTCGTTCTTTATCAAAAGAAAACATTCTTTGGCTCGACGCTAGTATGAAAGTAATTTGAATTCTAGTAGTATTAATGGGTACGTCATATTGTATCTTAACTCTTTTTACCTATATCTATGTCTAAAAAAATCATCATCGCCATTATCATCGCTATTGTTGTGATCGGAGGAATTGTGCTTCTTGTAAATAATGATTCGCAATCGGCACCGGCTTCTGAGACTGTGAGAAACGCCACGACAAATACTGGCCCAACTCCTGTAACTCAAGAACCTGTTACATCTGGACCGCAACCTGTTGCCCCAGATGCTCCAACTTCAACACAGGCTCAAGCCTCTGCTTCTGTAAAAACATTCTCTATGGCTGATATCGCCTCACATAGCGATGCGACTAGCTGCTACACTGCCATCCGTGGAGATGTTTATGATTTAACTACTTGGATCAAGGAGCATCCAGGAGGTTCACGATCTATCCTCAAAATCTGTGGCAAAGATGGAACGACAGCATTCGTCGGAGAACATGGTGGTAGATCACCGCAAGAGCAAATGTTAGCTGATTTCAAAATCGGTGTTTTGAAATAGGGGGTATGATTGGTGCATCATTAATATGTCAAAAGAAGAATTCGCTGAGAAATTAAAAGAAGCAGAGGTAGCAGGCCATAATATCGGTGCTTGCCTCCGGGTGCAGTATCGAAATCGTTTTCTATTACTTAGACGCTCTGCTTCGGATTTTTGTGCTGGAATATATGAAATTCCGGGCGGTTCAGTTGATACAGGTGAAATTCTAGAAACTGCTGCCGCTCGTGAATTATTCGAGGAGGCAGGCATCAATGTTTCAGTCGACCAACTTGAACCGATTGGTATATTCGAATTCCACAATGTCGAGACAGGTAAACATAAAACCAAATTTGCTTTTGCTGTGCATCTCTCAGATGAGCCAGAAATAAAACTAAGTCCGGATCATGATGAGTATAAGTTTCTGACAAGAGAAGAAATTGATGCATTGCCAAGGCAGGGCAGGGATGAGAAATATGTATTGTGGGAGGATCACTACAGGGTGCTTTGTCTTTAATTAATGTATAAATAAAAGTGAAAAAGAGTCCCGTGAGGCCAAGGGCCAAGATAAAGCCGAAAGCAAAAATAAAAAAAGCAAAATATTTTGTCTATATCCTCGAATGTGTAGATGGCACTCTGTATACTGGTATAACAAATAATTTAGAAAAAAGAATGCTCGCCCATAATTCAAAAGGGGTAGGGGCAAAATATACACGCTCGCGTCGACCTGTGGTTTTGAAATATTCAGAATCGCTAGGTTCAAAAAGTGGGGCTTTGAAAAAAGAGATTGAGATAAAAAAACTGACTCGGGCTCAAAAGCTTTTATTGATCAAAAACATGTATTCGTCTCGATCCTGATGTCCATGATCCTAGTACTCCCGTTTGTTCCGTATTGTTTTTGCGGACAAAAGTTGCTAAGGTTTAGGGTATATGAACAACCTCATTCAATCCCTCATAGACCAAGCTTCTACCGAATCAAAGGGAATCTCGGTCCTAAATACCGCTGACCAGCTGGAGTCTTTTTATCTTTCTAATATTAATAATTATAAAAAGTGGCGAGCAATTGCAAGCATTGAAGACTGGTTGCCGGTGAGCCCTGCTTTTCTCCAAGAATTTCGCAAGAAGCTTTCAGATAGTGGCATTGATACAAAAGTTATTTTCAAGGAAAGCGGTTTGAAATACGAAGAGGGGGCTTTGCCACATCGCGAGGTCAAGACAGTTCCAGATACATACACCTTCAAGAGCAGTGTGGATATCCTGGACGATAAGATTCTCATCATGAATCCGCATCAAACAGTTCTGGGTTTGGTGATTGAGAGCCCTGTCCTTGTCGATATTTTTATCGATATGTTTGATATGCTCTGGAATCTTCTTCCTGCACGATCAGCACAAAAATAATATGCATGAATATGGCAAAACAAATTGGGAAGGGTTGTGGGAGAAATTAGAGCAAGCGGGGAATATTGGCATTGATTATGTGATCAACCCGTCTCTGTATCCGCATATTCTGGATTTTTTGGCGCAGCACCCTAAATCTATTGTGGTAGATTTTGGCTGTGGTACAAATCTCATGGGTATCCAATTGCTTTTTGGATATGAACAATCAATACCCGCACTTCAAAAGAATTCATATGTCGGACAAGCTAGGTTCAACACACTTCTCTATATTGGAATAGAAGGCTCAGAGGAATTAGTGAATCAGTCAAAGCGATATTTGCATGACATTGGGGATCCTAAAAATATTGCCACCATTCAGAATCATATTGATAAAGGTCTTGATCTTTTCGATCCATGCACGGTTGATCTATGTGTATCCAGAAATTTCCTCATACATCTCGCTCCCGATGAGTTTGCGGCACATCTAGCTTATGTGGCAAAGATTCTGAAACCAAATGGAAAATATATTTTCACAACTTTGAATCCAGAATACGAATTGAAGAAAGTGGGAAAAGAGATGCAGAATGGTGAGCTCTATGATTTTGCTCATGGAAAGTCAGGGGAGTATGGAACTTTTTACCATTACTATAAAACTCCAGAGTTTATAAAAGAAACGGTTGAAAAGTATTTCGAAATAGAAAAAGTAGAACCTTGTCTGCCGATTACTGATAAGTTTAAAGAGTCACACTCAAGATATTATGAAGATGGGGCGATGGCATTTACGTATGTGCTAAAAGTCAGATAATAATTATGGAAAAAGATTATACAGGTACGATTATTGCAGAAAGCCTTGAGGACGATTCTGTTTTGAGTACGCTAGAAGTTTTGGGTATGAAAATTACAGATGATGAAAATCCAGCAGATCGCTGGCATCTGTACACCGTAAAAGTTTCAAGACAAGATATTGAGCGTCTGGCTTTGAATATCAAATCTGGAACCTGGTATATGCACTTCTGGAAAGACCGGCATGTGATAGCGGTTTTTAAAGATAAAGTTTTTGAGTTTGAATATGATGATAGGGCAACCTGGAAAGATGCTGTTGAGTATGGCAAATCTCAAGGTATTCCCGAGGAACAGCTCGACTTTATTATCGAGGTGTAATATCTTTACTTCTATATGACCCTCCCAACAAAAGAACAGGCCGAAGCTTTGCTTCAAGAATATGTAGCGGATGAATATCAAAAGTACCATGCCTTGATGGTGGGTACTGCTATGGCTGGATACGCCAAGCAATTAGGCGAAGACGAACACCTTTGGTTCATGACTGGTTATCTCCACGATTTGGATTTTGCGCGTCATCCCGAAACACATCCGGCACAATCTCTAAATTGGTTTCGCGAATGGGGATATCCAGAAGATTTGATCCATGCCGTCGAAGCACATGCGTATGGCTATAATGGTTTTGAAACTTTACCCCAAACAAAATTAGCAGCTGCGCTTTTGGCCTGCGATGAAATCAGCGGCATTTTTTATGCATATCGAAAAATGAATCCCGTTCCGTATGGAGAAATAAAAGCCAGCTCAATTAATAAAAGATTTAAAGATAAAGCTTTTGCTGCGAAAATCGACCGCGATACTATTTTGCGTGGCACGGATGCCCTGGGTGTTGGCCTCGATGCGCATATCGAAAATTTGATTGGATTTTTTGGGGAGTTGAAATAAAAAAAGTTTCCGCGCTGCCAATATTGATCATCTCCAATCGATCTCTTTCACTCCGTGTTCGCGCAAATACACATTCGTTTTGCTAAAAGGCTTGCTTCCAAAAAAACCGCTATATGCAGAAAAGGGCGAAGGGTGTGCGGCTTCGAGGACCAAATGCTTTGTTCTATCAATGTGCGCGCCTTTTTGCTTTGCATAATTTCCCCAAAGAATAAAAACCAAATGCTCCCGTTCCTCTGAAAGTTTTCTAATGACCTCGTCGGTAAAAGGTTCCCAGCCTTTATTTTGATGAGATCCTGCTGCGTTTGCCTGAACAGTCAAAGTTGCATTGAGTAATAAAACCCCTTGTTTTGCCCAACGTGAGAGATCTCCGTCTTGGTCAGGTTCAATTCCGACATCGGCATGAATTTCTTTAAAAATATTTCGCAGAGATGGTGGCAAGGTAGTTCCGGAATTTACGGCAAAACATAATCCATTTGCCTGACCGACTCCGTGATATGGGTCTTGCCCGAGGATAATAACTTTTACATCATCAAATGGACATGCATCAAAAGCACGAAATACATTTTGTTGTTTTGGATAAATGGTTTTTGCCAAATATTCTTTGCGTATGAATTGCGAGAGTTCAACGAAATATGGTTTATCGAACTCCGCAGCCAAAGCCTTTTTCCAAGACTTTTCGATTTGAATCTCTCTTGTTGCGCTGGCTTTATTTTCTTGCATATTTAGCTTATCGAGGTCGGTCATGTATATAGTATATAATACAAGAAGGGACGGATTACTATACGTTTGCAAACTCAACATAAAACAATATATATGAATACACAAAAACAACAACTCATTATCGTCGGTCTAATAGCCCTCATTCTCGGGCTGGTCATAGGATTCTGTGCTAGTGCATGCGGACATAATCGGCACATGAAAGGTGGACATGGAGATATGCAGATGATGCGAAAGGGAATGGACAAGAATATGATGCATGGTCCTGGCTCAAATATGCGGGGGATGATGATGGATATGAATGCAGGGTTGATGGGAAAAACTGGTGATGAATTCGACAAAGCTTTTATAGATGAAATGGTTATGCATCATCAGGGTGCGGTGGATATGGCAAAACAGGTTTTGGCCACTTCTAAGCGTCCAGAACTCATCAAGTTGGCAAACGACATTATCACCGCTCAGACAAAGGAGATTCAAATGATGGATACGTGGAAAGCTGCTTGGTTTAAGTAAAAGGTGTAGACATATCAATTGTTACGCTTTTGTATCTGGGCCGTTATATTTTGTGTAGGTCTTAATAGTTTTTTGCTTAACTCTCTAAAGTATATGAGGTTCAGTCAGGGAAATTAATTGAGATTAAATCGCATCATTAATCAATAATCCATCTAGAAAAGTATTTGCTGCATTAGATATCTCGCCAGGCTGATTGTATCTTGTTTTGGCCGCCGCCACTGCTTCCTGAAATTTCTGACATTGTGTTAATTGGGGGAACTCTGCCTTTATTTGCCGCAGTCTCGTTTGTCCGAGTTTTTCTGGATCATGAAGTTGTGCAGCTCTCAGATATTCATTTGCCGCATCTGCTACCAAATCTAAAATTTCGGGATCTTCGCGCATGCTCTCATCCTGTGCAAAATATGCTGCTCGTTCAACCCCCGCCCATTCTTTACAGAAGTTTGCTGGTTTAAATGCTTCTGTAACTCTCGCGGACATCTCAAGGCATCGTGGTGCTCCTTCACTCATGATATTTATGATTATGATTAGTACTTAAAGCATACAATACCACTCGATCTTCTGGCAAGTTGTTTCCTCAGGGCCCAGTATTTTACTTCTCCAACTCAATCAATCTTTGCAGTACTTTTTTATACATCTCGATGAGTGGCTTCTCGCCATTATCACGTAGGAAATAATCAAAGCCGGGTTTGATATTAATTTCGAGTAGGTATAATTCACCGTTTTCATTTTCCAAAATATCTAATCCTCCAAATTCCAAATCAAGCTTTTCGTATACCGGCTGGATAAAATCAGTAAGACGCTTAATGAGTGCGGGGTCTGTGACATGTATTGCCTTTGCATTTTCATAATGTAGAGGGCTTAGATTACCTGTGAATGTTGCATTTGAAATATCCTTTTCGTAGACGAGTACTATCTCTTTATTTAAAACTAAGACACGATACTCATGCTTGGGCTTAATGTATTCCTGACCGAGGGCGATATAGTCGTATTTAGTAGTCTGCTTATCATAAATAGAATCTACTGATTCGATAATCTTTTCTTTTGATTCACAGAGGAAGACGTTTTGACCCTTTGATCCTGTATTCATTTTGACAATCACCGGGAGCTCAAATTCAGAGAGAATGGTATCTGCGATTTTCTCAGAACTATTTTCTTTTACATGCATTTCATACTTTTTGTCCCGATAATTTGGATCAAAGAATCCATGCGTCTTTGGCATGCGGATACAGTCCTTGAGAAGTTGATAGGTGAAATCTTTATCATTACAAACTCTACAGACGCCGTCATCACAAAAAGGCAAGCTATAGTTTACAAAATAATGAGGGCGCTTCATTTGCACCGAGAGAAGATTTCCGTTTTTGTCGAAGGTGGAATATGCAATCCCGAGTTCTTCGCAGGCAGATATGAGACATTTGATGTGACCGAGGGTTTTTGACATAGAGGTTCTTCTAAATAAATGAGTGGATGCGTATAAAGTAGCCTATCATATAAAAAATAAATAAAAAGAAGATTCCGACCACGAAGAGGTCGTGGCCGGAATCAACAAGGTTCTTTGT
Source organism: Minisyncoccota bacterium (assembly GCA_031973395.1). Taxonomy (GTDB): domain Bacteria; phylum Patescibacteriota; class Minisyncoccia; order Phycocordibacterales; family CAIZLB01; genus DALYDD01. The sequence continues at coordinate 27,509 of DALYDD010000007.1, forward strand.
GATGGGCGTACCTCGTGTCAGGCGTGCTGAGGGAAGAGGTCTTTGAAGAAGAGGGGTATCGTCTCTGCTGAAGTCACCAGTGCTCGGAGTTCGTTGAATTTGGTGACGCAGGCGAGAAGGATCGCGTCTGCGATTTCGTTTGCAACCTGGTGATCATCTCCTTCTTTGAGTCCGCTAACTCCGACGGCGAAAGCAGGCCTATGCACACCGCCGGCGAACAAAGGATCGTCATCGGTGAGCAGGTAGGGGTATTTTGTGATGACCTCCACCGTGTCTCTCTCCAGTTGGAAGGAAGCCATTGCCTTGGCCTCTGCAATCTTGTGAAAAGGCCGATGGGTTGGATAGGTTGCAACATCGTTTATGCCGCCATTGTATAGGGTGAAGCAGAGATCGTTATTCCCGCCAACGACTACGATGTGGATGTGTTGGCGCCCCAGTGCTTCGGCACGGCTGATCAGGTCGGGCAGGAGCGCGGCTATGACGGTGGCTACGAGTTCTTTGGTAAGCAGTTCGTGATTATTTGCGGACATGGCTTGTGGGTAGGGTTGGAGTGGCCTCTTGTCAAACCTCAAAGAACTTCCCACAGGAAGCTTCTCTAAGGTAGGCTCCAAGGGATGTGTATATATACATATTTTTTGTGCAAATGTCCAGATCCTCTCTTTATATAAAAAAACGCCGAAAGTAACAAATTTAAGCTACAATTAACCGCATATTCATATTTTCTAATATAAATCATTATGGACGAATTCGAACTTACGTATCTTGCAAAAAAATCTATCATGGATAAATTGCCTGGAAGTCAAATGAAAGAAATGCTTGATATTTATATCCCAGAATCTGCAGATCATCCCATTCTGCGCATCAGGAAAAATGGAGATAAAAAAGAAATGACAAAAAAGGCTCCAGCACAAGGCAATGATTCAACTCATCAAATCGAAATTACTATTCCGCTCAAGGATGACGAATACGAATATCTCGCGACGCTTAAAGGAAAAAGGGTTGGAAAGAATCGATATACATACGAAGAGAATGGCACTATGTATGAAGTTGATGTATTTACTGGAGATTTGGCAGGCCTTGTTTTGGTTGATGTTGAGTTCAAAAACAGGGAAGAGATGGATGCTTTTACTCCACCAGAATGGTGTGGTAGAGACGTCTCTCAGGAAAAATTCACAGCGGGCGGTGTGGTGTGTGGAAAGTCTTATTCTGATCTTGAAGAGAAGCTGCGCGAGTTTAATTATGAAAAAATTATTTAAGCATGGGTGATGAGTAAAAAATAAATGAAAGAAAATCGCTTCCTCTGGTATCTCTATGATTTCTCAAATTCAATCGCGCTTGTTGGGCTTTTGTATTATTTCAGTCTTTGGGTTGTTGTAGAAAGAGGGGGTAGTCAATGGTTGGTAAGCCTGCCGGTTTCATTTGCAACCCTTGCTTTGCTTTTGATCATGCCGCGTATTGCTCGTCGTGTTGATGCTCGGGGACATCATAAGCAATATATGATTTTGTTTAGTATGTGTGCGGCGGGTTCTTTGCTTCTCATGTCCTTGGTCGGGGCCCATATCGCATTTGGCTGGATTTTCTTTATCTATTTTCTTTTCAATTTATTCTTTCAGGCCGGATATATTTTCTCTTCTTCTCTTCTGCACACAGTGAGCGATGAGCATAATCGGGCAAAAGTTTCAGGTACCGGCCAAGCCTGGGGGCAGATCGGTAATCTTGTTGGCGTTATGCTCTCGTTTATAACAGTGAGTCACTTTATGGTCGCGGAGAGCGATAAGCTCAATGTCTTTTTCTGGTCCTCAATCGTTTTTCTCCTCCTGCTCATTCCAGTATCTCGATTTAGGGTTCCTGTGAAGAATGAGGTGCTCCAAGGCGTGCCTACAGATTCAGAAGTTTTGGCACATCTTCCGAATTTAACTGCGGAAGTCATGATTGATAAAACATTGATTCAAAAATTAAAGGCCCAGCCGCGCGTGACGAGATTTTTGATTGCCTATGCATTGTATTCTGATGCAGTTGTGACACTGACGCTTTTTATTGCTCTATATTTGAAAAAGGTGGTTAATTGGAGCGATGGGCATATTCGAATCGCTAGTGTCCTTGTCTTGGTAGGAAGTATCGCCGGAGGCTTACTTATTTCTCTGTTGGTTAAAAAAGGCAAGGAACTGAAAGTGGTTTCAAAATCTTTAATTGTTTGGCCAATTGTCATTTTATTATTTGCCGCAACTTCACATATGATCGCGATGTATGTGCTCATTGCATTGATTGGATTTTTGATGAGCTTCATCTTTGCTGTCTCTCGCGCGTACTATACGCTCATCACGCCACCTGATCAGCAAGCAGAATACTTCTCCGTTTTTGTTATCTTCGAGAGAGTTGGTGCGGTGTTTGGACCGATTCTCTGGAGTGCGGTTGTAAGTCTGTGTGTGGTATTTGGCATGAGTGAACTTGGTGCATACCGCGTGGCGATTGTGAGCGTTGCCCTCATTACTAGTATTGGATATTTTATTTTGAAAAAGCTACATATCGAGGAGGGGATTGAGGAGAAGGGCGGGAAGGTGACTTATGTCGATTAGGTTTGACAGAAAAGACGGCGGGTGTAATATATTCCTAATGACAAAGTTAAATCAAAACAGCCACGCGCATGCGTATTGGTACGGGTATACACATCCGGCTGTTTTGGTTTTTCATATCTAATCTATAATCGTTCACGATCTACATCTAGATAAAGAAACCTCAGCCGGAAAAGCTGAGGTTTCTTTTTACAATAATATGCAAACAAAAACAATAAACATCTCCATATTCTCTTCACAACCGATTAATGCATCGGCGTATTGGCATATCTCTCATTATTATTGGATCCATTTTTATACATATTCCACTTGGAATTTGATGAGATATTGTAACTAGTTTGCCCACTTGCCATATATCACCAGCGCCCAAGTAATTTTCTTGGGATGGGCTGGTGTTCCTTTAGAGAGCAGAACTTCGTAACTTCAAACTACACCGAACTCATGTACTACTACACAGAACTTACAAAGATTATTCAGGCGATCCGCAAACGCAAAAAAGAGCGCAACTATATCAGGTCCAGACTGGATGCTTACATCGAAAAAACATACGGCATTCCATATTTCAGCCAATTCATCCGCACCCAATTTGCCCGAAGTATAATCGGGGCGCCTCAAGAAATTGACGAAGATAAAACTTATGGCGTCCTCGCTAGACAAATCCCGGGCGCGAGTGTGGAAGATATTGCTGGGTATCTCTTGGCACGAAGGCTTGGACTCATGCCTTGTTCTCCAGCATTTACGAGGGATGTCTTCCATGCTGGCTGCTGCGATAAACTCCTGCGCGCAAATATCCCATTTGTCTCATGGTCAAAAAAACAGCGACTGGTCACAAATAATAAGTGGGTGCTGACTGATCAGAAAATCACCGCGCAGGCAGACTTGAACATGGTTCGTATGGATAAATTGCAGGCAGGAGAAGTAAGCCTTCCGGAATTCCATCGCAGGATGCAACATGGCGTCTTCGGCGCTTTTCCTCAGCCATTTGTTTGGTCTGATGTTTCGCCTGTGTATGCGCAGATCCTAGCAAAAGTGAAAAGTGTAGGTAGGCCACCCACAGAAGTCTGGAGAAGTAACGGTGACGGTAAAGATGTGGCCTCGAGTCACTATGAGGAAGCCGAGGCGCTTGATCTCACTGTCCGGCCGTCCTCAAAGTGGTACTACCCACTTTTTCTTTCGATGTTTTTGGATGGGACTTTCGTCCTGATGGAAACATATGAACGGGATGGTTACAGTCTCCAGAGCTTGTTTGAACAGACGATGCGAGATATCCAATGTGCTACCGACTATATGCCTATAGTTATCCAAACCTGCACACCGACACCGGACTTGTTGTTCGTGAATGAACACGTCGTAGCTGAACCGGCTCGGGCATCAGAAGTTCTCTGTGGTCTGCAACATTGGGGCGAGGACACCAGGTCTATATCCCGTTGGTTCGCAGATCAAGCGATCGGTTTCCGCTAAGTATCGAATGTCGAGCCTTGTTGTTCTGCGACTCTATATTCCCAGTGGGCTACTTGCGCGCTGGCTCACTGGGAATTTTTGTACCACATTACTAATAACAATTTCACAATTTATGTCTCGTCTAAAAAACAAAAATCCGTCTAAAAAAAATCTCCTAGTATCAATTTTGCAAGAATTGATTTCCTTTGGTCCACGTGAAGGAGGGGTGGTAAAAAAAGTGTCAGTGTATATTCAGAATGTCTTGAAGAAAAATAAAATCCCTTATAGTCTTTCGACATATAATGTCAGCTTGCCTACCTGGAAGAATGTTGCCTTGAAGGTTGATGGAAAAAATATTCCATGTTTGGCATCAGGATTAGTATCTGGAAAGGTGGGAAAGGGCAAATTATACAGTTCTCTTCTTTCTGCGGATGAATGTTTGGATTTTCCTCATATTAATTTTAATCCAAAATCAAAGTCTGTTTCGAGGGCCAATCTTTCTTTTGCACCTTCACTGGCGATTTCAAAAAAAGATGTACCTGTGTTGCTCCGAGCCAAAAAAATAACGGGGAATATGGATGTTATCAGAAAAGTCCAACAAACTTACCAGATTCTCGCCGGAAACTTAAAAAAACCGAAGAATATTGTTTTTTCTCACTTTGACTCAGTCGGAATTGGTGCGGTTGATAATGCGAGTGGTACAGCACTCATGCTTGACTACATCATTCAAAATCCACAATCACTAAGAGACAATCTTTTTGTCTTCGATGGCAACGAAGAAATTTCTTTTGACAAACCAGTGTATTGGGGTAAAGGTTATCGAAATTTTGAGAAAAAATATCCAATGCTCATGAGCTGCGCTCTGCACTTGGTTGTTATCGATTGTATAGGGTATTCACCCACAGAAGTGCTGGAAAAAGATCCAATCATCAAGCTTGCTTTTCCAATTAAAAATATCGAAAAATATGCGGATAAAATCTCGCTTATCACTGGAGACTTTGATCAACTGATGCTGGTATATCACTC
>DALYDD010000007.1:32589-36160 GCA_031973395.1 Minisyncoccota bacterium
TGAATTTGGTGTCGGACATTGTTCCGGTAGAGCATTTTGCGAAATTGAAAGAAATTCTCAAATAGAGCGTACTAGAAGGAGACCCCTTTAAAATTTAACCGCCATACACATTCAAGGGAAACTCATGCTTGTCTGCTAAAATCTAAAAATTTAGGCTGCAAACCACTCATTTCTCCTCATCGTAATGCTATTACGATTCGTCGAATTTCGTGATTTTCGCTTTAAATTTTGAGATTTTATCTAGACATTAAATTTCGCAGGGTTCTCCAAGACGCTCTTAATATCTGGCTTAATAGAGAGGAAAAACAACCAAAATTGCCAGAAACAGATTTGGTTGGGTTTCAATTGTATTGCATACTTATTATATGGACAGTCAGCACGAAACGGGGAATATTTCTGCTCACGCGCCCGAAGCGCTGGATCAGAAAACGGATCAGGACATCGTAAAACTTGTACCAACTAACAAGGAGGCTTTTGCTGAGCTCATCCAGCGATATGAGAAAGCCCTGCTTCGCTACGTACAACGCTTGGGCCTTGTCTCTCCTGAAGATCGCACTGATGTAGTTCAGAATACTTTTATAAAAGCTTATAGAAATATTTTAAGTTTTGATACAAAACTCTCTTTTTCATCTTGGCTCTATCGTATTGCACACAATGAAACAGTTAGTTTTTTCCGTGCGCGAAAGGCTCGTCCGGAGGGAAATATGGTTGATAATGCCGACGATTTTCTTGAGCGTATGCATGACGATCATGAAAAAACAGATGTTGCCGAAGTGCTGAATCAAAATATTAATGCAAACCACCTAAATGATGCTTTGCAAAAGATTGATGAAAAATATAGAAATATTTTGATTTTGAGATATTTTGAAGAAAGAGACTATGGTGACATCTCCGATATTTTACAGATACCGCCCGGGTCGGTGGCGACGCTTATCCATCGCGCCAAAAAGCAGTTAGCCAAGCATCTGGAGCATATCCAATAAAAACATGAACGAAAACAACACAATACATAATCAATCAAATACGCCAGCTGACAAACCACAAGACGCGGACTGTTCTTCGATGGCTGGTAAAATCCTCGATCGCATCGAGTGTGAAAAAATTAAAACACGTTCAAAATGGTATTTTGTATTCAAGAATGATTTGTTCTGGGGTATCGGATTGCTCTCTGTGGCCATTGGCTCGATTTCCATTGCGGCCAGTATTTTCGCATTTTCTTATGCAGAAATAGATCTCTACAGTGCCACACATGATTCTTTGGTCGCCTTTTTATACGATACCTTGCCAATTATGTGGGTCTTGAGCTTAGTTATTTTCATTGCTCTGGGCTGTTACCAGATTAGAAATACCCGCAGAGGCTATCGATACTCGCTTGTCATCATTGTTGGAGGCAGTCTGGTTCTCAGTTTTGGTGGCGGATTTACTTTGCATGCTATGGGCTTCGGCGAATTATTAGAAAAAGCCATTGGCAATCATATTCCTTTTCATAATTCTATTGATGTAGACAAAAGACAGATCTGGGTAAATGCTGGACGAGGTGTCATCGCAGGAGAGGTGGTAAAAGTTAATACAGTGAGCATTTCTGGAAATTCTTTTATTATCAAAGACTTCTCTGGTCGCCCTTGGATCGTCTTGAGCGAGGAGCTTTCTCCTAGAGATCTTTCAGTCATTACGACGGAACAGACGATCAAGATCGTAGGCCTTCCTGCCATGGTTGCAATGGGGGACAAGGCGACGAGTACCATGTTTGGATGTTTTGTTTTCGCCTGGGAACCTGGGAAAACTATTGTCATTGATCAAAAAGTGAGTGCTAATAATAATTTAAATAATTTAAGTGAAAGAAATTCTGCAGGGGATCGTAGTAGCAAGTGTAAGGATATACGTCCTTACCAGCTCCTTCAACGCTTAAGAGCTGAGTCTATATAACATAGAGTCGATGAGATGTAAGTCGGCTTATAACAATCCCAACAATCTATTTTTTTCATCCAGAGCTTCTACTGATCGGGCTTTGGACAGATTATGAACTTAACTTCATAAAAAGACACATTCGTACCGAGCAGATATATGTATGGTCCCCGTCCCCTGTACGCATCTGATTGGGTTCCCTACGAAGTGTGTAGCACCAGGCCGCCCAGCAGGGCGGTCTTCGCTATATAAAATAAAGGCTACAAAATAGTGCCATCTACTGCGTTGGAAAGATATTTTGTTCCTTCAACTTACGTTGAGTACGTCTCGGTTCGTAAAATACCTTTCCGCCTCGTATCCCACATTATTTCTAACTTTATAAATTCGACTCCGTACTTAAAAAAAAGGGGGGGGGCAGAGGCGGGAGATATTCTATTTATTGGTATAATCTATTCATATGCAAAACCAAATCGCTATTTTTGGAGGAGGCTGCTTCTGGTGTACAGAGGCAGTATTTAAAATGCTGAAAGGTGTGGTCTCGCTCGAGCCTGGATATGCTGGTGGTAAAATTGCTGGCCCGACATACGATCAAGTCTGTGGGGGCGACACCGATCATGTCGAAGTTATCAAAATCGAATATGATCCGGCTCAAATTGCTTACACTGATTTGCTGACCGTATTTTTTGGTAGCCATGATCCGACAACCGTGAATCGACAAGGGAATGATGTCGGTACCCAATATCGCTCCGTTATCTTTTATACAAATGAAGAGCAGAAACGGCAAGCAGAAGACTTTATCAAAAATATAAATAGTTCAAATCAACTCGGTGCCGCCATCGCAACTTCTGTAGAACCTCTGGCAACTGAAGGTCCGGCGCAATTCTGGCCAGCGGAAAATTATCACCATGATTATTTTGCAAAAAATCCAGGCAATCGATATTGTGAAATTATTATCAATCCAAAATTGGAGAAGGTGCAGAAAGAATTTTCAGCTCTATTAAAAAATAATGAGAATTAAATAAAGATTATGGATAAAATTGAAAAAACAGATGAAGAATGGAAAAAAGAATTAACACCGGAGCAATACGCGGTGCTCCGCGGAAAGGGGACTGAGGCTCCTTTTTCTGGAAAATTTGTAAACGAAACGCGTGATGGTACGTACAAATGTGTTGCCTGTGGAAATCCCCTTTTTCCATCTACTGCGAAATTTTCATCTGATGGACAGCCTGGTCTCGAAGGTTGGCCGAGTTTCGAACAAGCAATAGAGGGCAGTATAAAATTCATAGACGATAGCAGTCTTGGTATGCATCGAACCGAGGTCGTCTGTGCCCGTTGCGGATCGCACCTCGGACATATCTTTGAAGATAGCTCAACATCTACTGGTAAGCATTATTGTATAAACTCGGTTTGCCTTGGTTTGGACCCAGAAAATAAGGTATAATAGATCCCAATATGAAAAAATACTTAATTCCAACCATCATTGTTATTATTTTAGTCATTGCCGCTATTGCTATTGCTGGTGCGGTTAAAAAGGAGCCTACACAAGCACCTATATTCAATGTTAGTAGCCCTGTAATCAATTCTACGAGCACTACTCCTGGTACCCCTGGACAAGGCGGTGTTGTGGCGGATGGCAGCAATGTGTTCGGGGGTAAGACGCATGGGC
>DALYDD010000007.1:36170-47600 GCA_031973395.1 Minisyncoccota bacterium
GTGGCGGATGCTGTTGGCAAAGCAGATCCTTTGGCCTCACAGTTTACACAGCAACCGGTAAAGGTAACCGTTTCTCGAACTGCGGGTACAGCAAATTACACCTTCTCTTGTGGCAAAGACAAAACTATTGAAGCTAAGATTTATAGTGGAGGAAAGGATCCTCGCGCCGAAGTTCGACTCTTTGATATGAGTGATAAAAGTGGTCCGACAGAATCAAGGTTTTTTATCTTGAAACAAAAAACTGTGATGCAAGGAGTTCGATTCTCAACAGATCAAGACACGATTGTCTTTACAGTTAATAATAATAGAGCGACTCTAGAAGAATATGGACAGTCTGTATTCAGAAACTGTGACTTGGTAGCTTCTGATGCTCAATAAGTTTTTCAAACAAGTTGGTGGTACGACCGCGATTTTTACCCTCGTCTTATTGTTGCTCGCTGTACTGCAAGCAAGTGGTTTACCCTTGGACAAAGATATTTCAGCGCAATTAATCGATGCTCTCGAACCAGGAAAACCGTCCATTGAACAATCGACCGAAACCCCTCTTTTTCCATATGCAATCGTAGAAAAAGTCACAGATGGGGATACTATCAAAGTCAAAACTCGAGAGTTTGTAGATACAAAACAGTATACCGTTCGCTTGATTGGTATCAATACTCCAGAAACAGTTGATCCTCGCCGTGAGGTTGAATGTTTTGGGCGTGAAGCGAGTGCGTTTGCAAAAGAACTTTTGACTGGCAAAAAAATTAGGCTAGAAAAAGATTCTACTCAAACTGAAACTGATCGATATGGCCGACTTCTGGCATATGTGTATATCGACGAGACAAATTCATTCAATAAGTTGATGATCGAGCAGGGTTATGCGTATGAATATACCTACGACAAACCTTATATATTTCAATCAGAATTTAAGGCCGCAGAAGTCGAGGCCCAGAAAGCGGGTCGGGGATTGTGGGCCCCTGGAGCCTGTACGGAGTAGTTTGTGTTATATTTAATAGATGAAAAAGCGAGAAAGGGGATTTATCGGTCTTGCTTTGGGTTTTATACTTTTCGTAGCAATTTTTGTTATTGGTATTTATATGTATACCACCCAGAATGCCCCACTTGATGTACCCATGCTCAAGAAATAACATTGCTCGATTTATACCTCCATCTACATTATGAAAGCTTTTCTTCAAAAAATAGTTGCAAAAAGAATCGGTGCTGGTCGCGCCGTTGTAAAGGCGGGCAAGGATGCAAAAACTGCCGCTGAGGGTTATTGGAAAAAGCTTGGTCCGGGTCTAACTACTGGCGCCGCGGATGATGATCCATCTGGAATTGCTACATATTCCCAAACGGGTGCACGATTCGGTTTCAGCTTGGCATGGCTTGCAATTATCACATATCCATTTATGGCAGTGGTTCAGGAAATGTGTGCACGTATCGGCCTGGTGACGAGCCGTGGTTTGGCGGCAAATATGCGCCTCCATTATCCGCGGACTATTTTATATATTCTGGCCGGACTTTTATTTGCTGCGAACGCTTTTAACATCGGTGCCAATCTCGGAGCCATGGCAGAGGCAACGCGCCTGGTTTTCTCAGGCGCATCATTTGTCTGGCTCGTCATCGGCTTTACTGTTTTTAGTTTGCTTCTTCAGATTTTCACGAGCTATAAGACGTATGCGAATTATTTGAAATGGTTAGCTTTGATTTTATTTGCGTATGTTTTAACCGCTTTCGCTATCGATTTAGATTGGTCAGAGGTTTGGAAAAATGTTTTGACACCAGATATGCATTTTAATAAGGAGACTATACTCATGATTGCGGCTATTCTCGGTACCACTATTTCACCCTACCTTTTCTTTTGGCAGACGTCGCAGGAAGTTGAGGAAAAAATCCTGCACGGTGAGGAAGGTGAAGAAGATCTGCGTCCAGTCATTTCCGAAGTTTCAAAACAGGATCTCAAAGATATGCGCGTTGACGTTTGGTCCGGCATGTTTATTTCAAACCTCGTGATGTTCTTCATCATCTTGGTTTGTGGTGCTACATTATTCGCAAATGGTATTACAAATATTGAAAGTGCGGCTGATGCTGCGGCGGCATTGAAACCTCTGGCGGGTCATGGTGCATATCTATTATTTGCCATCGGTATTATTGGCACCGGTTTACTCGCAGTGCCGATCTTGGCTGGCTCTACATCTTATGCCTTAGCAGAAAGTTTTAAATGGAAAAGTGGTTTGCACCATCGATTGCGTGAGGCCTATGCTTTTTATGCCGTGATTATTATTTCGATGATTGTAGGTTTGCTCTTGAACTTTGTTGGTCTCGATCCAATCAAGGCTTTGATTTACTCTGCGATCATCAATTGTATTGTTGCGCCGATCGTCCTCATTTTCATTGTCAGTATTAGTAGTAGTCAAAAGATCATGGGGCAATATGCCAATGGCAAAAAGACCAAATTCATTGGTTGGTTGGTGACAGGAATTATGCTTATTGTGGCGGTGGTGACTTGTGGGATTTTCCTTTTTGGATAAACTGTCTTTATGTCAGAAAATGTCTCGGTTTGTAATATAGAAAGCCCCTTCAAGACTTTCGCAAAGGATCGGAAGGATTTTTATACTGAACAAATTGAAGCCTTTAAGACCACAGGTTCCCCGACTCAGGCTGTTGAAATTGTGGATGTTTTTCTATTCAATACGTCTGGAGAATTTCTCATACAAAAAAGATCTTCAAATAAAAGTCATAATCCAAATTTATTGGATAAGACAATTGGCGGACATATCCAATTCGGTGACCAGCCATACTACACCGTCATGATCGAAAGCGTGCAGGAGTTGCAGACGCCGTCGATTGTGCTCAACAATCGCGAAGAATTTGATAAAACATATGAGCTCCTGAATAATTATTTAAATACTATCGCTGTTATCCATTACTTCGATGTACAGATGGTAAAGATTCCGAAAGTTATTAATGGTGAAAAAATCACCATTGCAAATAAGGCCCATCTCTTTTTTGGTGTATATGCCGGTGCGACAAAACCAGTTGATAGGGAAGCGAAAGGTGTTTTACAGTATTCTTTTGAAGAAGTAGAAAAAGAATTGGCTGCAAACCCAGATAATTTTACCGATGATTTCAAATATTTTTTTGAAAAATATAAAGAGCAGATAAAAGATTTCATTGCCTATATCGCAAAAAGTAACCGTATTTAGGGCTTCTACCGAGAGTGCTTAAAACTCTAAAACCCCAACTCTTTCAAAAACTTATCTAATTCCACACCTTCAATTTTACGCAAAGCCCCCGGAGCGAGTTTTCCGAGATGAATATTCATGACACGTGTACGCTTCAAATCTTTTACATCAACGCGCAAGGCTTCGCACATACGTCGGATTTGGTGACGCTTGCCCTCTGTGAGAACAATAGAAAATATTTTTGGTCCCATGAGTTTGATTACACATGGCTTTGTTTTATAGTCGCCAATTTGCATACCACCTTCCATAACTTTTTTGAAAAAATTGGGCAGAGGTTGGACGGTGGTGACGATATACTCTTTATCATGAATATATTCAGGATTCAAAAGACGGTCTGTTATGCGGCCGTCATTGGTGAGGATGATAAGGCCTGTAGATTTTTTGTCGAGACGGCCAATAGGGAAAAGGGATTTTGCAATATGTGGCGGAAGTGATGAACCCTTCATCAAAGCCTGCTTGATATCAACTTCATCGCGTTCGGGAGAATGAGTGACAAGTCCGACCGGTTTATTGTATGCAAAGTATGCGTGATCTTTTTGCATGCTCGTTAATTCTTTTTGCGCGAGTTCGACAACGTCTGTTTCAATTACTTTATCTCCGAGCACGGCAACTTTTCCATTGATTTTGACCTGTTTCTTTTCGATTAATTCATCACCAGTTTTGCGAGTGATTTTATGTACATGCGATAGATACTTATTAATACGCATGGGAAAAGGATTCTGAGCGGGGATTGGCGAAGGTCCTGGTCGCTGGCCAGAAAGTTTTCTCTTGGCGCTTTTTCCTATAAATGGCACGGCCTCTGTTCTGGCTAGGGAGAATCCAGAGCCTTTTTCGGCTTTATCGTCAAATTTACTGAAGGGTCTAGAAAACCCCAGGTTCTTGGCCTTCTTTGCGCCTTTACCGGGCCCCCCTTTTGGTCTGCCTCCTCTGGCTGCAGGGCGTCGGCTTGGCCCCTTTTGGTCTCTTTGGAATGAGTATGTCATGTGAGACGAGTATAGCATTTTATGCCATTTAATCTAATCTTTGTCTCGTCTTAATAACTCTCAGGCTTTAGCAGGTTTTTGTCCAAATATGATATCGTATGTAGACATGATAAAAGCAATTGTCTTTGATATCGGTGGAGTTATAACCGAAACGGATTTTGGATCTGTTTGGCAGTATTTTGGAGATCGCATCGGTGTCGAACCTTTGATCATTGAGCGATATCATGAAAAAAATATTCTCGAACTATTGCTCGGAAATATTCCTCTGGAGAATTTTTGGAAGGAAATGAGGGAAGAAATTGCAAAAGCCGGATCTGATATGATCTACAGCGATGATGATTTGAAAAAGATTTGGCTCGAAGCGGGTTCTGGGCACCGCAAAATTAATCACGGACTTTTGGATATCATCAAAAAATTGCGAGAAAACTATAAAGTAGGAGCACTTACCAATCTAACACCGGGGCGAAAAATTATGGATGAAGAAATAGGTCTCTTTTCGCATTTCGATTTTGCCATTTTGTCTTGCGATGAGCATCTTCGAAAGCCGAATCCTGATTTCTATAAACTCGTATTTGATAAAGTAGATGCTCATCCCGACGAAATCATCTTTGTTGATGATCAAAAGAAAATGACAGATGCTGCAGACAGTCTTGGTATGCATACATATGTATTTACCTATCCGCAGAATCTTGAATTCGTGGGTGCGCTTCGCGCCAAGGGTGTGACTATTTAGAACGTTATAACAAACAAGCCTGGGTGCCTCCGCAGAGACCGTTAGGTGGCGAGGACAGCACAAAACCTGTCTGATATAATCTTTGTATGACAAAATTCGCGAAGATCATCCTCACTATCATTGTTTTAATTATTATCGCAGTAGGTGCTTTTATGTATGCTACTCGTGATGTGGCTGCGCCGAGCATAGACCTGACCGCTCATCCTGCGACTAGTACAAGCGACACAACAAATGCGATAAGTATTGCGAGTAGTTCACCAGAAGATATTCAAGCCTACCGTCTCAGTAATTCAGTTGCAGAATTTAATATCGATGAAGTATTGAACGGTAAGCCAAAAACTGTGGTGGGTACTACAAGTCAGGTTGCGGGAACGGTTTCTGTAAACACAAATAGTCCAGAGCTCTCTTCTGTTGGTACAATCAGAATTAATGCCCGAACATTTCTTACAGACTCGGATCGTCGAGATTCTGCGATTGCACGATTTATCTTGAAGTCAGAAATTGCTGAGAATGAATTTATCGAATTTAAGCCAACGTCTGTAACTGAGCTCAAGGTTCGGTCTACAGAGCCAAGGACGCCAGGTGCCGTCTCGGGAACAATCAGAGGTGATCTTACTATCGCGGGAATAACCAAGCCTGCAACATTTAATGTCACGGCTGATACTCAGGCAGACGGATCAATCAAGGTTTTGGCCAGTGCGACAATCAAAAGAGGTGACTTCAGTCTCGTGATTCCGAGTGTGCCATTTGTTGCGAATGTCGGTGAAAGCGTGACTTTGAAGTTTAATACGACTTTAATTAAATAATAAATACTACAGGAATAACGATGGGGCTTTTTGCTGTTGTCTGAAAGATAAATCTTGATAAGAGTTCAGAAACATCTCCGCGAACATGTTCAATGCTGATCGGTCCAGGAATGCCAGCGCTTTTTTCAGCAGCGGCTTTTATGACGTGCCGACATTCTCGTAGAAATTCCTGCGATTCGCGCAAAAAGACCAGGCCCCGGGAAATGATATCAGGTGATTTTTTTAATCTGCCGGTTTTTGCATCGATGAATATGATGGCAATAAACATGCCGTCTTTAGACAGAATTTTTCTATCATTAATAACAGCTTCTTGTACATCGCCGACCATAAATCCATCTACGCTTACTTTCGTATGAGAAGCTTTTTCTTTTAATGCGATGATTGATTCGCCGTTATTTTGGATTTCGATAATGGTTCCGTTGTGTGCAACAACAATATTGTTTTTTGGCATACCCAATTCCATTGCTAGTTCAGCATGGAGCTTAAGTCGATAGTACGTGCCGTGAATAGGGACAAAGAATTTCGGTTTAAGTTTTCTGTGCAGCCATTTGAGTTCTTCACGATTGGCATGACCGGTCGAGTGGATAAACAAATCTGAAGTTCGATAATGCATAATACTTGCCCCTAATTCTGAGATACCGTCTTTCATTTTATCTACTGCTGTTTCATTTCCCATAATAACTGATGCAGAAAGTAATACGGTATCTCTATCATTAAGTTTGAGGTGCTTATGGGTTTTCATGGCCATGCGCATTAGTGCGCCGTATTCGTCACCTTGGGCACCGGTTGCTAGTACTACGACTTTATCTGGTGGGTATGAAGCCGATTCTTGTATAGAGATAATCGTACCTTTTTTAACAGGTAGAATTCCTGCACGAATAACTAGGTCGACATTATCCCTGATACTGCGTCCTTCGAGTACGACTTTTTTACCAAACTTCTCCGCAGCTTCGATAACTCTTGCCATGCGCAAAAAATGGGTAGCAAACATTCCAATAATTAATCGACCTTTCATGTCGCGAATAATCGTCTCAAGGTTCTCAAGTACTAATCGTTCTGGCGTAGAAAAACCCGCACTTTCGATATTAGTAGATTCGCCCATGAGGAGTAATACTTTTTTGTCATTAAAAAAAGCATAACCTTCTTCCTCTTCTTTTGTTGGGACACCGTCGACGTGGTCCAATTTGAAGTCACCTGGATTTACGATGTATCCATGTGGAGTCTGAATCGCTATACCCATGGCATCTGGAATAGTATGACTTACGCCAAAAAATTGTATTGAGAAATTTCCAATTTTAATAGCATCGTTTTTTTCAACAATTCTAAAATCAAGTGGCTGTGTATGTGGAAATTCAGCCTGACGTTTTTTGATAATAAGAGAGGAGAGATTTCGGGTATAAATCGGAGGGTTGCCAATATTGTCCATGATATAGGGGATTGCACCGATATGGTCGAGGTGGCCATGGGTAACAATTAATCCCTTGATTCTGGATTTATTTTCTTTGAGATAATTGGTATTCGGAATAATGTAATCAGCTCCTGGTACTCGACCATTATTAATAATTAAACCCGCATCAATAACGAGAATTTCGTCATTCATTTCTATTGCGGACATATTCATTCCAATTTCTTCAATCCCGCCAAGCGGAATGATGCGTATATTGCCAGCGGCAACATGGGGGATAATTGTTTTTTGAGGCATAGTTAAAAAGCCTTGATCCAGCATATTTTTTGGAGGAGCTGGTCTCCGTCTAAATGTATTCATTTGTATTAGTTTTAATTTTTTCTGTCTGTGATTCTTTTAATTGGAGAATTCTCTATAACTGCCGTTGGAGGAAATAAACAAATAGCTAAAAAACCAAAGATATGGTTTTTGCCGATGTTTTCTGAGGAGGAGGCGTGCACAGGGGTGCGAGCCTTAAAACAAGCGTTAAAGGAGAATCCTTACCCTCTTATACTAGCACAAGTATCGCTTTTTGTCTACTCCAACTACCGATTACAAGCAACGCTCAATTCAGGTGCTACGATGGCAATAGATGCGAATCCTGCACCTTTAAACAAAATCTCCAATTGCTTCTTTGCATTGTCGGTTGCTATTTGCAAAATATTTCCTTCACAAGCCGCTTGTTTGATTGAGGCCTCAGCTTCCTGTCTGGCCTGTGCTTCTAGATTGATTTGACCTTTTGTAAAAATCCCTTGATCACGATCAAAAACTTTTGTTTGTTCATTATCAATAATCACAGAAAAAATTTCGGGATCGGGAAGGCGAATGGTAATGTCCGAACCATATCCACTAAAATCTTGGGGTTTTATTTTGCTGAGATCAAAGCCGGCAATAACTGTACCGTGGGCAATCAAAACGATTTTGTCTCCGAAGAAAAATTGTCGAACGGTATTATATGGAGTCTCTGCTTCAATCACTTTATCAATGGTAAAAGAGGCGGTTTCGAATCGATTGAGGAGCTGTGTTTGGACGATAACTGCGGCGCGATTTTCCCCAAATCGAACACTTGGCCTATTGCTTAGCCAATTACTAATGAGGAGATAGGCGACTAATGCCACAATGACACCAATCAATATATAGATGAGGTTCTTTTTCATAATAGCAATGTGTGCCCAGGAGGGTGTGGCGTTACTCTAGCATAATTTAGAACTTGTCCATAATCTTATAAAATATGCACAGTTTCGTTTATTAAGGCGCTCATTTCTTACTTACACATGATAGAATACAGATTATGCCAAGTCTCAAAGAATATATTTTAACCCTTCGACAACATAATCAAGGGATTACCAATCGCGCGATCACTCTGTATTTATTAAAAGATGGGTGGAAGATAGAGGATATCGAAAGAACGTTCAAAGAAATTGATGGTATCCCCGAGGTACCAGTGGTCGCACCAACAATTCCTGTAACACCTGTGCCTGAAATCCAGCCAACTCCAATTATTGCAGCTGAAATTCCTGCTCCTGCGCCAGTGCCAACTCCGCCACCTGCACCTGTACCCGTTCCAGACTCACATCATGACTTAGAAATCCAACCAGAAGAACTCAGTTCCAAAAATACAGAGACCTTGCAGTCTATCAAATCGATTCCGGTACCTACCGATTCTGCAGATAAAGGCAGTATTGCTTATCCGACATATGCGGAAATACAGCACAAAATTGACCCACTTATTATTCCAGCTGCAACTGAGGCAGCGGCAATGGAGGCCGCTCAAAAACCTCGGCAGCAATTTTCATATAATCAAATCATGGAAGAAAAACCACTACCCATTTCAACACAACCAAAACAAGTTCCGGTCGCAGGCTCAGAGTTTCAGGGTGCTGTCTCTGCAAGGGCACTTCAGTCTACAGAAGTCGTTCAAACTCCTACACCATATATCCCTGTAGGAATGGAAGGGAATTCACAAATGCCTCCGGTAGGACAAACGGTACAGCCTCGACATGGCAAAAAAGCGCTTCTTTGGACCATCATCACTCTCGTTGTTCTAGGCGGCCTCGGCTTTGCTTATATGAAATATGTGCACGGTATTTATCTATTTGTAAATCAACCTTTCACGAAAGAAGAATTTGTAAAAAACTTCGCCACAAGTATTGCCAAAATCGATACAGCAGAATATGAAGCCACAATCAGTTTCAGTGCGTCAGAAAGACCAGAGGGTGCAGCAGAGCTTGATATGGATTATATGTCTCGTGTGCGGGCAGAAGAAGCTGCAACAAAAGCCACGAGCACAGCGACGAACACATCATCTACCCTGAACACTACTGATATGCCGCTTGGATCTGGCGCAGCAGGTTCATCGGACACATTGCTCCGCATGATTCCTCAGGATGCAAAATTCCAAGCCACTGTTTCGGGTTTGTATAATAAAAATCAAAAAAACCAGGATGCCCAGACCCGCTTTGCCGGTTCATATAATGGTGATGGTATCAGTATAAGCGCAGATGTTGAATTGATGAAAATAGGAGAGAAGTTTTTTGCAAAAATAAATACATTTCCATCTTTCTTTATTGATCTTGCCAAAATTAAAGATAAATGGATAGTGGCTTCGGCCGAGGATCTTGGCATGTTCGGAATTCCAATTGATACTCTGTTTGGAGGGTCTGGTGTAGGAGAAAAAGATCCTGTGACAGAAGATAGTAAGAAAAAGATAATAAAGGTTTTCGAATTATTCCTTGAGAGAAATGTTTTTGAAGTGGTAGGGGAACCAAAGAAGATAAGTGTTGGTGATGATAAGCGAATTGCGTATGTGTATACTGTGTCTCCAAATCTCCAAAATTTCATCGCTTTTGCCGAGCAGTTACCAGTGCGAATGAAAGCCGAATTTCCTGATGCAAAAGAATTTGAAATGTCTCCAGAGACTCTTGCCTCTATCAAAGGAAAAGCTTTTGCCTACTATTTTGATTATATAAAGAACAATACCGTAATCACCCTCGCCTCTGATGCAAAAGGTGTGCCTGTATATATTGATATAGCAAATACTATTGCTCCAAAAAGTAATGAGCTCAAAAAACAGCTCAATACGCAGATCCATATTAATTTGACCAATGTAAATAAAGGGACCCAGCTCGTGCCACCTACTGACCCTATGTCATTTGTCGATGCCTACTCAACCATCACCGGCAAAAGCAAGAATGATATCTTATTCGATAGACAGCGAAAACAAGTAGAAACCATTCGGGTAGCCATCGATAGATATGTTGAATTTACAGGCACCACTCCAGGCAGTTTGGATGATCTTAAGAAATCAACAGCCGATATTGCGGCAGCAAGTTCTACTTTCGAGGTTGTATCAAAAGATGATCCTGATTATTACTATGCAGCATATCGTCTTTCAACATCAACCCGGCCGCTCTACACGGGTTCCTTTAAGGATTCTTACTCAGAAAAGGATCTGACATATCAAAAGACTGGTCCGCTCACATATCAACTTATCTACTCGATTACACTTCCATCGATTCCAAAATCATATTATGAACTTACCTATACTATTGGTAAGTATGAAGAGAGTGGTCCTGGCACTATTGCTCGTCCAATGATTCTCCTTGCGTATAACGATGGCCTGAACACCGCGACGGAGAAGCTTGTATCAAAAGAAGCTGATCAACAAAAAACAAAAGACGGTGACAAAGATAAGGTTTCTGATGCAATGGAAACATATCTCGGTACCAATCCTGGTAAGGCTGATACGGACGGCGATGGCAAGAATGATTATGATGAGATTACAAACGGTACCAATCCTAAAGGTGCTGGTATCTGGGGTGTGATGTCTACGGATCGATAGAGGGGAATGATAGGAAAAAAAAGAGTTAATTGCTCCAGGTTCACTTTTTGGGTAGAATCAATTTATGATCGACTATAGCCGGAAATATGATGTTTCCGAATTTTCCTATTATGTATTGCTGAATGAAGATAGTCCTGCATATTCTTTAGTAAAATCAGGTGTTTTGAACCCTGCACTTTCTAGGGTTGAGGATGAGTACGGGGTAGTTTTTACTGAATTAAAATTTGGTGATATTCCTCCAGGAGCTCGATGTTCATATGTTTTGTATGGACCAGTCGATGTGTTAAAGTTGTCGGATCAAGAAAAAGATTATCTGCAAAGATTGTCGGGTTCTGCTAAATGCTTCGTCAACCTTATTTCCGCATATGTATTAGAAAATGGACATGACTCTGAATT